>NZ_CP014546.1:623601-935402 GCF_001579805.1 Pseudomonas azotoformans
GCCGCTCTGCTCAACGCGGGTCAGGGTGACCTGACGCTCGCCGTTGAAGCGGTACTCCACCGGGGCGTTGCCCAGCAACCGCGCCAAGCCTTCCTGCACGCTGTACTGCCCTTTCACCGCCGTACTCTGCAAGCCTTCCAGGCGCTGGCTGTCGAACAGCACTTGCAGGCCGGCCTGGTCGGCAAATGCCAGCACGGCACTGCCCAGGGATTGCGCAGGGATATCAATCATCAACACGGCGGGCTGTGCAGCCTTCACCTGGGGTTGCGCGGCGTACACCGGGGCCGCAACGGCGAACAGGCCCAAGTGGATGGCCAGGGCTAACCGGCTAACGGTGATACGCCCCTTGTTGAGTGCTGACATTTCTGTTGTTCCCTGCGCTGAGCGTTTTTTGTTTATGCGAATGCTTCTCACCTAGCAAGACGTGCGACGCGCAGGAAGTCAGTAAGATTTTTTGAAAATTTTTCAGAAGGGGGGATTTCAGGCGGTGGGAGCAGGCCCCCACCGGGTCATCAATAGATCAGGCTGAGGCCAGCCAGGTCCAGGCGTTGCACCTGGAGTTCCTGGGTGAGCGTGGCAAGGGCAGTGTCGAGCATGTCGAGGCGGAACACGCCGCTGACTTCACGCTCACCGAGGGCCGAGTCGGTCAACACCACGCGCCCGGGACGGTAGCGGTTGAGTTGTTCGATGACATTGGCCAACGGCTGGCGATCAAAGATCAACACACCGCGCCGCCAACTGGTGGCGCGCGCAACATCGAGTTGATCCAAGGGCACGATGCCTTGCTGAGGGCTGTAGCGTACGGCCAGGCCTTCCTTGACCACCCTGTCGGACGGGCCCTTTTTTGGCGTCGCGTTCAGGGACACCTCGACACTGTGTTCCAGCACGCCAACCCACGCCTGACTGTCGTCTTCACGCACCACCACAAACCGCGTGCCCAGCGCGCGGGTTTGCCCCCCGGCGCTTTGCACCACAAACGGCCGGGTTTCCTCACCGACCATCGGCGCCACGTCAAAAATCGCCGAGCCCTGGAGCAGGCTGATGCGCCGTTGCACACCGTCGTAGTCCAGGCGGATCGCACTGGCGGAATCCAGCTCGACCTTGCTGCCGTCGGCCAGGTGCACGGTGCGCACCTCGCCTTTCGCGGTGACGTAATCGGCTTGCATGCGCAGCAACACCTCCGGCCCGCGCACCCAGCCAATTCCCGCCACCACCACGACCAATGCGACGGCGGCCGCGCGTTGCCATGGCCTTCGCCGTTGGGTGCGGCGCACCGGCATCGTTGCCGCTGACGGGCGCTGGCGGTGCACGGGCTCGTCCTTGTACACATCGCCCAACGCCGCCCAGGTCTGTTCGGCAAAACGCAAGGCCGCTTCATGGCGGCTGTCGCAAGCGATCCAATGCTGCAGCTCGGCCTGCTCCTGTTCGGTCAGGGCACCGGCGTGCAGGCGCACCGCCCACTCGGCGGCCGCCTCGGTAATGCTGTGCTGTTGCGGACCCTGGCTATTCACGTGTGAATCTCGAATTTTTCGTTATGTAACGCTGTGACGTCTGAGGAGGCGCATTTCGGTAACTCATTCGTCGGATGGTGCCACTTCGCCGTCCTGCAAGCGCTGCATTACGTAGGCCAACGCCTTGGCCAGGTGTTTTTGTACGGAGCTGTCGGAGATATCCAGGTGCCGGGCGACCTGGGCGTGGGTCATGCCTTCGATACGGTTGAGACGGAAAATCTGCTGGGTGCGCTCCGGCAACTCCGCCAGTGCCTGCTTCAATGCCTGTCGCTGTTGCTGCGCCATTGCCTGAGCCTCCAACCCGGCCACTTCATCTTCAATCTCGGCCAGCGCCTCATGGGGCACGGAGTCTGTCTTGCGCCGCGCTTCCTGGCGAATATGGTCGATCAGCAGATTGCTCGCCGTTCGATAGAGATAGCCCTGGGAGTTGTCGATGCGCTCGCCGGCGGGCTTTTCGGCCAGGCGCAGGAAACTCTCCTGCACCAGATCTGCGGCCAACTGCGGGTCCCGTACCTTGCGCGCCAGATACCCGCGAAGGGTATCGGCATGCTTGAGAAACAGGCCTTTGAGATCCACGTCCGACAAACCGACTCCCTGGAATGTAAAGGAAATAGGCGGGCATATTAAGCGTTGTCGAGAATGATTTTCAATTGATATCTAATCTGATCCGCTTGTGCGAATCGCCGGATTAACAGTTCGATAATCGAACACATCCGCCGCCATCAATTGACCAAATTAACTAACCAGTACATTTTATCTGCACAACTAACAAGAACTGTGGAGATACTCCCAATGCCGCCTATCGTGCTGGTGCTCAACGGCCCCAATCTCAACCTGCTCGGCACCCGCGAGCCCGCCACCTACGGCCATGAAACCCTGGCCGATATCGCCGCCCTGTGTGGCCGCAGCGCCGAACAACTCGGGCTGAAAATCGAATTTCGCCAGACCAACCACGAAGGCGAATTGCTCGACTGGATCCACGGCGCCCGCACGCGTTGCGCCGGTATCGTGATCAACCCGGCGGCCTGGACCCACACCTCGGTGGCGATTCGAGACGCGCTGGTGGCCAGTGAAGTGCCGGTGATCGAAGTGCACCTCTCCAACGTGCATGCCCGTGAAGCGTTCCGGCATCACTCGTTTGTGTCGCCGATTGCCAAGGCCGTCCTCGCGGGCTTCGGCAGCCACGGTTACCACCTGGCCCTGGAACATTTCAGCCAGTTGCTCAAAGGGTCGGCCCGATGAAACCGCGCATCCTCGCCGGCCTGATTGGCGCTGGCATCCAGGCTTCCCGCACGCCCGCCCTGCACGAACAGGAAGGCGACGCCCAGGGCCTGCGCTACCTGTATCGCCTGATCGACCTTGAGCCGCTGCACCTGGACACCAACGCCCTGCCCGACTTGCTCGACGCCGCCGAGTTGATGCACTTCACCGGGCTGAACATCACCTACCCGTGCAAGCAGGCGATCCTACCGCTGCTCGATGAACTGTCCGACGAGGCCCGCGGCATTGGCGCGGTCAACACCGTGGTGTTCAAGAACGGCAAGCGCATCGGCCACAACACCGATTGCCTGGGGTTCGCCGAAGGCTTTCGACGCAACCTGAAGGATGTAGCACGCCAACGCGTGGTGCAGATGGGTGCCGGCGGTGCGGGCGCGGCGGTGGCCCATGCGCTGCTGGCGGAAGGTGTGCAGCAGTTGTGTATTTTCGATGTGGACAGCAGCCGCGCCCGCGACCTTGTGGATAACCTCGCCCAGCGTTTCGGCGCCGGTCGGGCCCAAGTGGGCAGCCAACTGGAAAATGCCCTGGCCGAGGCCGATGGCTTGGTCAACACCACGCCGATGGGCATGGCCAAGCTGCCAGGCACACCGGTTCCGGCCACCTGGCTACGCGCTGAATTGTGGGTGGCGGAGATCGTGTATTTCCCGCTGGAAACCGAACTGCTGCGCGACGCCCGCGCCTTGGGTTGCCGTACCTTGGATGGCGGCAACATGGCGGTGTTTCAGGCGGTGAAGGCGTTTGAGCTGTTCAGTGGGGAAGTGCCGGATGCGCAGCGCATGCTGGCGCATTTCCATAGCATGACGGATCAAGCCTGCAAGTAACGCATCACCGAATCACAAATCATGTCCCGATGCCGTTGTTTAACCGCCTCATCCGACAGGTCGATCTGAAAAATCTCACTGAAGGTATGGCGGTTGGACACCCGGTAAAAGCTGAACGAGTTGATCAGCAGGTGCACGTCCAACGGCTCCAGCCCTTCCCGGAACAAGCCCAACTCGGCCCCCCGGCGCAGGGTTTCGCCCAGCCCTTCAAGGATCTTGCTGTTCATCGCCTTGATGGTGTCGGTGCGCTTCACGTACTCGGCATTGTGGATATTTTCGATGCTGACGATGCGCACGAAGTCCACGTTCTGGTCATGGTGATCAAAGGTGAATTCCACCAGCCGCCGGATCGCCTCGCGCGGCTCCAGCGCCGTGAGATTCATACGGGTTTCGGTGTTGCGGATGTCGCCGTAGAGCTTCTCCAGCACCTCGACGTACAACTGCTCCTTGCTGCCGAAGTAGTAATAGATCATGCGCTTGGACGTGTGGATACGCTCGGCGATCGCGTCCACGCGAGCGCCGGAAAGGCCCTGCTGAACAAACTCGACGATGGCTTCCTGGAGTATGTTTTCGCGGGTCTTTTCCGGATTGTTCTTACGACTCTTGCGAGGTGCCTCGGTGGTCATGGTGCGCTCACGGCCAGTGTTATGCAGGCCGTGATTATGGGCCGCGATGCGGCCTGAAAGAAAGCACCTGACCCACCGTTATAAACGCGCCTGACGCACCGCACCGCTGCGCGATTTGGCCATCGCCGCCAGGCGCACCGCCACATTGGCCGCGCCGTAGCCGGCATAACCGTTCTTGCGCTGGATGATCTCGAAGAAAAACCGCCCTTCGAACGGCTCGGTGTACACATGAAACAACTCACCGCCCTGGGCGTCGCGGTCGTACAGCACGTTGTAGTACGCCAACTCGCTGAGGAACTCGTCATCGAAATCGAACCGCGCCGCCAGGTCGTCGTAGTAGTTGAGCGGGATATCCAGCAGCGGCACACCCGCCTCTTTGGCGCGGCGCACCTCGGCGAAAATGTCCGCGCAGTCGAAGGCAATGTGGTGCACGCCCGAGCCGCGATAGCTCGACAGCGCGTGGGAAATCGCGGTATTGCGGTTCTCGGAGATGTTCAGCGGCAGGCGGATCGAACTGCAACGGCTGCGCAGGGCACGGCTTTTTACCAGACCGTAAGGGTCCGGCAGCACCACTTCGTCGTCGGCTTCGAAATCCAGCAGGCTCTTGTAGAACAGCACCCAACTGTCGAGGCTGTCGGCCGGCAAGGCCATGGCCATATGGTCGATACGCAGCAAGCCGCCGCTGGACGACGCGGCAGGTTGCAGGTTGAAGTCGGTGTCGTAGAGGCCGCCTTCACTCTGGTCCACCAGGTAAATCAGGCTGCCATCCGGCGCACGCACTGCCGCCAACTCCAGCTCGTTGGGCCCGACCAACCCGCGATAGGGCTGGCCTTTGTAGGCCACCGCGCGTTCCAGGGCCTTGGCGCTGTCCTTGACCCGGATCGCCGTGGCGCACAACGACGGTCCATGAGCTTCGAAGAAGTTGTGGGCAAAGGAATAGGGTTCGCAATTGAGGATCAGGTTGATATCACCCTGGCGCAAGAGGCTCACGCTCTTGGAGCGGTGCTGCCCGGCCTTGACGAACCCCAGGCGTTCCAGCCAGTGAGTCAGCTTGGCGCCGAGGCTTTCATCCACGGCGAACTCCAGGAACTCGATGCCGTCGTACTCGCTGGCGGCCGGGGTATCGAACAGAATTTCAACAGGCTGCGCCGGCGCTTCTTGCTTCAGGCGCTCGCGGGTTTTCTCTTCCAGGTACAGCAAGGAGCGCAAGCCATCCGCCGCGTTCGCGCGAGTTGGCGCGGCGCGGAAGCCGTCATTGAAAATCTCCAGGGACAGCGGCCCGGTGTAGCCACTCTTGATGATCGGTGCAAGGAACCCTGCCAGGTCGAATTCGCCTTGGCCGGGGAAGCAGCGGAAATGCCGGCTCCACTCCAGCACGTCCATGGCCAGGATCGGCGCGTCGGCCATTTGCACGAAGAAGATTTTGTCGCCGGGGATCTCGGCAATCCCACTCGGGTCGCCTTTGAGCGACAGGGTGTGGAAGCTGTCGAGCAATACGCCGAGGCTGGGATGATCGACCTGGCGCACCAGGTTCCACACCTGCTGCCAGGTGTTCACGTGCTTGCCCCAGGCCAGCGCTTCATAGCCGATACGCAGGCCACGGCGGCCGGCGTGTTCGGCGAGCAGGCTCAGGTCATCCAGCAAAATGCGCTCATCACCCACGCAATCGGCCGAGGCGTTGCTGCACACCAGCACCAGGTCGGTGCCCAACTCCTGCATCAAATCGAATTTGCGCTCGGCACGTTCCAGGTTACGCGCCAGGCGGTCACGGCGGCAACCTTCAAAGTCACGAAACGGCTGGAACAAGGTGATGGCAATGCCGAGGTCGGCGCACATCTGCCTAACTTCGCGGGGGCTGCCGTCGTAATACAACAAGTCGTTCTCAAAGATCTCGACCCCATCGAACCCGGCGGCGGCAATGGCTTCGAGCTTTTCCGGCAGGGTGCCGCTCAAGGAAACAGTGGCAATGGAACGTTGCATGGGCGACTCCCGGCAATTGTTGTTTGTGGCAAATTATTCGCCCCTAGCCTACCCGCAGCAATTAAAATGTACGAACCAGTTAGTTTTTGGTGCGATTATCGAACACTATGCCCCTTTGGCGAATTGACGATTTTTTAGCCACTGCGCACCATCGATGACGTAACAGACCCAGAACACACCATAAAAATTTCAAAAAACGGGTACGACCTCATGCCTCTGCAAAACTCCGCCCTGGCCGCGCGCCACGGCACCCCGCACGCCGGCATCGGCGACAAGATCCGCGGCGCCCTCGCCGTGGGCAAAACGCGCTGGGGCATGTTGGCCCTGGTGTTTTTCGCCACCACCCTCAACTACATCGACCGCGCCGCGCTGGGCGTCATGCAACCGATCCTCGCCAAAGAGATGAGCTGGACGGCGATGGACTACGCCAACATCAACTTCTGGTTCCAGGTCGGCTACGCCATCGGTTTTGTGCTGCAAGGTCGCTTGATCGACCGGGTCGGCGTGAAACGCGTGTTCTTCTGCGCCGTGCTGTTGTGGAGCCTGGCCACCGGCGCCCATGGCCTTGCGACCTCGGCGGTCGGTTTTATGGTGTGCCGCTTTATCCTTGGGCTGACCGAAGCCGCCAACTACCCGGCCTGCGTCAAGACCACGCGGTTGTGGTTCCCAGCCGGTGAACGTGCAGTGGCCACCGGTATCTTCAACGCCGGCACCAACGTCGGCGCGATGATGACGCCGATGCTGCTGCCATTGATCCTGCACGTGTGGGGCTGGCAGGCGGCGTTCCTGTGCATGGCCTCGCTTGGCGCGATCTGGCTGGTGTTCTGGGGCTTGAAGTACTACAACCCCGAAGATCATCCGACCGTTAAACAATCCGAATTGGACTACGTGCAGCAGCAAGTCGAACCGGAACAACCGGGCGTACCGTTCAGCCGCATCCTGCGCATGCGCGGCACCTGGGCCTTCGCCATCGCCTATGCGCTCACCGCGCCGGTGTTCTGGTTCTACCTGTATTGGCTGCCGCCGTTCCTGAACCAGCAATACAACCTGGGCATCAACGTGACTCAGATGGGCATTCCGCTGATCATCATCTACCTGACGGCGGATTTCGGCAGCGTGGGTGGGGGATTCTGTCGTCGTTCCTGATCGGTCGTGGCATGAACTCGATCAAGGCGCGGTTGCTGTCGATGCTGCTGTTCGCCTGCTGCATCGTCGGCGTGATCATGGCGGCCGGCTCCAGCCAGTTGTGGGTCGCGGTGTTTGCCATCTCCTTGGCGATCGGCGCGCACCAGGCCTGGACCGCGAACATCTGGAGCCTGGTGATGGACTACACGCCCAAGCACATGATGAGCACGGTGTTCGGTTTCGGCGGCATGTGCGCGGCCATCGGCGGCATGTTCATGACCCAGATCGTCGGCCACATCCTGACCGTGACCAACAACAACTACACCGTGTTGTTCACCCTGATCCCGGCGATGTACTTCATTGCGCTGACCTGGATGTACTTCATGGCGCCACGCAAGATTCCTACCGTAGACGTCTAACTCTACCTACGCCGCTGCTGCCAGGCAGCGGCCAGCCCGCTCATGCAGATCACCCCGATGCCGACCACTGTGGTCACATCGGGGGTATGGCTGAACACCAGCCAGCCCAACAACCCCGCAAACACGATCTGGCAATAGCCGAACGGCGCCAGCAAGGCCGGCGCCGCAAAGCGGAACGCCTGGGTCAGCATCAAGTGCGCGGTCATCCCGCAAGTGCCCAGGGCCAGCATCAATGCGCCATGCCACAGCGTCGGGACCTGCCAAAAGAACGGCACCATCGCACTCATCACCAAGGTATTGCACAGGCCGGCAAAGAAGTTGCTGGTGGTGGGCGTGTCGTATTGGCTGAGGATGCGCGTGAGCAGTTGGTAGAAGCAGAAGAACAGTGCCGAACACAGCGGCAGCAACACCGCCGGGGTGAACAATTCGCCGCCGGGGTGGATGATGATCAGCACGCCGACAAACCCGCAGATCACCGCCAGCCATTGGCCACGGGTCACGTGCTCACCCAGCAGCGGCACCGAGAGCGCCGTCACCAGGATCGGCGCCAGGAAGTTCACCGCCGTGGCTTCCGCCAGCGGGATGTAATGCAGCGCCGCGGTAAAAAACAGGCTGGTGCCCAACAGGCACAACGCCCGCACCACCTGCATCCCCGGTCGCTTGCTGCGCAATACCCGCAGGCCCGATTGGGGCAGGAAAATCCCGGCCATCAACAAGGTGTGCACCAGGTAACGCGCCCACACCACCATCACGATCGGGTAGAACCCCGCGAGGTATTTGGACAAGGCGTCGTGACTGGAAAACAGAAACGTCGCCAAAACAATCAGCAAAATGCCCTTGAAGGGATGGTTGACGCCGGATAAAGGGGTACTGACGGTCATCGGATTCTCGTGTGTGGCGCGCGGTCGAGCTCAACCCGGTAATCTAGCAGCCGGGTCGGAGCCTGCTCCAAGAGCATAACCAAACACCGTGCGAACAGCGCACTAAATCACGGGTTTCGAGTCCAACCCTGCAAGTTGACCGCCCAGTTGCACATTTTTTAACCAAGGCCTTGCTGCTATGAAAAAAATCCTCTTTGCTCTTTCTGCCCTTGCCCTGCTCACCGCCTGCAACCAGGAAAACAAGGAAGCGCCTAAACCCGCGCCGGCTTCCGTACAAGCCACCCTAGTGCCAGAAACCCCGCCCACCGACAAATGGGTCGGCAAATGGATCGGCGTCGAAGGCCTCTACCTCACCCTCGCCAAGGACGACAGCATCGGCCGTGGTCACTACCTGCTGACCATGAAATACAGCCTGGATGATGACGCCGTCGGTACCTTCAAAGGCGAGGCGAACGAAGACGGCATCGCCTTTACCCGCCCCGACGGCCCACAGCAGCTGAGCGCCGGCAACGGTGAAGCCACCGGTTTGAAATGGCTGGCAGATAAAAAGGATTGCCTGGTGGTGGATACCGGCGAAGGTTACTGCCGCGACTGACCCGGTTTTGCTGACACAAGTTTCATCTGGCGCCCCTGCCGGCAAGAGTCGAGAGCGGCGATACTACGCAGCTCTCGTACCTGTCGGACAGCCGGGCTGGCGCCATTCCTACGCACCAACAACACTGTTCCACAGTTCATCGAGAGGATTGCCCCATGCTATGGAAAAAAGGCCGACGCAGCGACAACGTGGTGGATGCCCGCGATGACAGTGGTGGCGGCGGTGGTGGCATGCGCTTTGGTGGCGGCAAAGGCCTGAGCCTGACGGCCATTGTGCTGATCGTCGGCATCGGTTGGCTGACCGGCCAGGACCCGTTGCAGATCCTCGGCCAGTTGACCGGCCAGATGGAACAGGCGCCGTCAGTGAGCACGCAATCGCGCCAGGCGCCGCCGGCCAATGATGAGCAAGCGGATTTTGTCCGCGCGGTGCTGGGCGATACCGAAGACACCTGGGCCCAGGTATTCCAGGAAAACGGCTTGGCGTACAAGAACCCGAAACTGATCTTGTTCCGTGGCCGGGTGAATTCCGCCTGCGGGGGGGCCACCTCGGCCAGCGGCCCGTTTTATTGCCCGGCGGACCAGCAGGTGTACCTGGACCTGGACTTCTTCCGGGAAATGTCACAGCGCTTCCAGGCTGCTGGCGACTTTGCCCAGGCGTACGTGATTGCCCACGAGGTCGGGCACCACGTGCAGACGCTGCTGGGTATCTCGTCGAAGATCCAGGCGGCGCGCCAGCAAGGTCGGCAGATGCAGGGTGACGGCGGTCTGCTGGTGCGCCAGGAACTGCAAGCCGACTGCTTTGCCGGGGTGTGGGCCAACCGTGCGCAAAAGCGTCTGAACTGGCTGGAGCCGGGCGATATTGAAGAAGCACTGAATGCGGCCAACGCCATTGGCGATGACCGTTTGCAGCAACAGGGTCAAGGGCGCGTCGTGCCGGACTCGTTTACCCACGGCACCTCGGCACAGCGGGTTCGCTGGTTCAAGACCGGCTTTGCCCAGGGCCAGATCACTCAATGCGATACTTTTACCGCCAAGAGCCTTTAGATGAATAAACGATTGGGATTGCTGCTGGGTTTGCTGGTCACCGGTTCCGCCTTGGCCGCCGGGCATAACGTCAACGAGGCCAATCTCGATCGCTTCCCCCTGAAGGCCGGGGATCTGAGCCTGGGGTTGAGCCAGGATTGGCGCCAGCCACTGCCCAACGTCACCCGTGCGTTGATCATCGTGCATGGGCGCCTGCGCGATGCGCAAACCTATCTGGAAAGCGGCGAGAAAGCGGCCGAGAATGCCGGGCAAGCGGCCAACACCTTGGTGATCGCGCCAAGGTTTCTTATTGAGTCGGATGCGCGGCACGAGCATCTGGACAATCAGCTACTGCGTTGGACCGACAACGGCTGGATGGCCGGTGAGCCGTCCACCGGCCCAGGCCAAATCAGCTCCTACGGCGCCCTCGACCAGATCATCAAGCACCTGGGCAACCGCAAACTGTTCCCTGCGTTGAAAGAAATCGTGGTGGCCGGGCATTCCGGGGGTGGCCAGGTGGTACAGCGGTTTGCCCTCACCAGCCACGACCATCCGAAACTGCAAACCGAAGGCATCCGCCTGCGTTACGTGGTGGCCAACCCGTCCTCCTACGCCTACTTCACCCCGCAGCGTCCGGTGAAATTCGACATTGCCAGTTGCCCTGGTTTCAACGACTGGAAATACGGCCTGCAAAACCTGCCGGCCTACGCCCAAGGCCAGAGCGCCGAACAGCTTGAACAGGCGTATGTGTCACGCGACATCACCTACCTGCTGGGCCAACAGGACATCGACCCAAACCATCACGCGCTGGACAAAGGCTGTGAGGCCGAAACCCAGGGCGCGTATCGCCTGATTCGTGGGCACAACTATTTTGACTACCTCAAGCAACGTCATCCGCAGTTGAGCCATCAACTTGTGGAAGTGCCGGGGTGGGGCATAACGGGGATGGGATGTTTACGTCGCCGGAAGGCCAGAAGGTACTGTTTCCAAATAACTGACGGAACCGGATAAAACTGTGGGAGCGGCGGTGCGACGATTCGACTTGCTCGCTCCCACATTGGGTCTTCAGAGACCGATCTAAATCATCCGGCGCAACACCGAGCAATCCTCGGCATGCCAATCCACCAACTCCGGCCACGGATTCTCCGGCAAATTCACCAACACCGTCCGCGCCCCCGCCGCCCGACCGCAGTCCAGGTCAAACCGATAATCCCCCACCATCACCATCTCGCTCGGCGCCACGTCCCAAGCGGCCGCCAGTTTCAGCAAGCCATCCGGATCAGGCTTGGGTTGCGCATCGTCACGCCCCAGCACGTCCTCGATGGCAAAGCAGTCTGCCAGACCGATCGCCTCCAGGGTGACGTGCGCCAGCTCGCGCGCATTGCGGGTCAGGATGCCCAGGCGATAACCACGCCCGGCCAACTCGCGCACCAGCGCCACCGCACCTTCAGCCGCGACCGAACCCAGCGCCAACTCGCGCTCATGTTCCAGCAACCAGGCATGCTTGGTCGCCGCGACATCCGCCGGCAACGCCGCCAGGTGCGTGAGGATGTCGTCCTCGGGCGGAATCTCCAGGGCCACGCGAATGGCCGCGAAGTCATGCACGGCCACCGTGAGGGTGCCGTCCATGTCGAACACCCAATGTTTGATGTCCGACAGGCTCATGCCCAATCCTTGCGATGGCGGATCAGGCCTTCCTGGGTCACCGAGGCCACCAGTTGCCCGGCGCGGTTGTACACGCTTCCACGGGAGAAACCCCGGGAATTACCGGCCCATGGGCTGTCCATGGCGTAGAGCAACCAGTCATCGGCACGCAGGTCGGCGTGGAACCACAGCGCATGGTCGAGGCTGGCGACTTGCATGTCTTTCTGCCAGACCGTCTTGCCATGGGGCAGCAAGGAGGTGGTCAGCAGGCCGAAGTCCGAGGCGTAGGCCAGCAGGTATTTATGCAGCGCCGGCGAGTCGGCCAGGGCGCCGTCGGCACGGAACCACACGTACTTGACCGGGTCGGACGGCTGCGGGTTGAACGGGTCTTTTTCGGTGACCGGACGCACTTCGATCGGCTTTGGGCACAGCAGCTTGTCACGCATGTGCTCGGGGATCAGGTGCGCGCGCTGCTGGGTCAGCTCCAGCTCCGACGGCAGGTTTTCCGGGCCCACTACCACAGGCATGGTGGTCTGGTGGTCGAAGCCTTGTTCGTCGTACTGGAACGAGGTGGTGCAGGTGAAGATCGGGTGGCCCTTCTGGATCGCGGTCACACGGCGCGTGCTGAAACTGCCGCCATCGCGCACACGGTCCACCGAATACACCACCGGCAACTTCGCATCGCCGGGGCGCAGGAAGTAACCGTGCAGGGAATGCACGTGCCGCGCTTCTTCTACGGTCTGGCTGGCAGCCGACAACGACTGGCCGAGCACCTGGCCACCGAACAGTTGGCGAAAACCCAGGTCCTGGCTGCGGCCGCGAAAGAGGTTTTCCTCGATCGGCTCCAGGGTCAGCAGGTCCACCAGATCTTCCAATACTTGGCTCATAGAGCAACTCCTACAATCTATGGGGCATTCCGGGCTGCTTATCCGTGCAGCGTGTCCAACCATTGGGCGCGGGTGATGCGGTACAAAACATGAGGGCGCAGCGGGTCATCGGCTGCGACCTTGGGGTGTTCAAAATCTGCCTGGGGATCGTAATGCATACCGATGGCCTGCATGACTTTTTGTGAGGGCAGATTGGCTTCCGTGGTGAAGGCGACAATCTCGTCCAGGTTCAAACGATCAAACCCACAGCGCAATGCGGTCCAGGCAGCCTCGCTGGCATAGCCCAGCCCCCAGTGTTCACGGGCCAGGCGCCAGCCGATTTCCACCGCCGGGGTAAAATCAGCCTCGAAACTGACATTCAGCAACCCGGTGAGGCCGATGAATTCACCGGTGTCCTTGCGCTGCAAGGCCCACAGGCCAAAGCCATATTCAGCAAAGTGCCCACGAATGCGGCCGATCAGCGCGGCGCTTTCCAGGTGACTCAGCTTGGCCGGGAAATAGCGCATCACCTGTGGGTCGGCGCACATGCGCGCAAACTCCGCCAGGTCGCTGTCGCGCCATTGGCGCAGCACCAGGCGTGCGCTTTCCAATTCCAGTATCGGCTCCATGGGTCCCCTCCCTTGCCATGTGCGTGAGTGTACAACGCGGGTAAGATGCGTCGCAGGTTCCCGTCAGAAAATCCCATGCCTTTGCCATTGATCTACCACGATGACTACAGCCCCGAGTTCCCGGCGGACCACCGGTTCCCCATGGACAAATTCCGCCTGTTGCGCGACCACCTGGTAGACAGTGGCCTGACCGAGGACCGCCAACTGCTGCGCCCACAACTGTGCCCACCGGAGATTCTGGCCCTGGCCCATGACGCTGGGTATATCGAGCGCTACATGGGCGGCGAATTATCCCGTGAAGACCAGCGGCGCCTAGGCCTGCCCTGGAACGAAGCCCTGGCCCGCCGTACCGTGCGAGCGGTGGGCGGTTCGATTCTCGCGGCGGAACAAGCCCTGGAACACGGCCTGGCCTGCCACCTGGCCGGCGGCACCCACCACGCCCACTACGATTACCCGGCGGGTTTCTGCATCTTCAATGACTTGGCGGTGATCAGCCATTACCTGCTCGCCAGCGGCCGGGTCAGCCGTGTGCTGATCTTCGATTGCGACGTGCACCAGGGCGACGGCACCGCGCGCATCCTCCACGACACACCGGACGCCATCACCGTATCGCTGCACTGCGAAAAGAACTTCCCCGCGCGCAAGGCCCAGAGCGACTGGGACATCCCGTTGCCCATGGGCATGGGCGATGCCGACTACCTCAAGGTGGTGGACGATGCGCTCAACTACTTACTGCCGCTCTACCAACCCGACCTGGTGCTGTACGACGCTGGCGTCGATGTGCACAAGGACGACGCCCTCGGCTACCTCAAGCTGACAGACCAGGGCGTCGCCGCCCGCGATGAAAGCGTGATGCGCCACTGCCTGGGCCGCGACATCCCGGTGATGGGTGTGATCGGCGGCGGCTACAGCAAGGACCGCCCGGCCCTCGCCCGCCGCCACGGCATCCTGCATCACAGCGCGCAACGGGTGTGGACGTCATCAGGTTGTCATTGAAGTGTGAGCGTTACCCACAATCCCTGTGGAACCACCTGTGGATAACTTGAGCGTAAGGACCTGAAAGCCAGTAGTCGTATAGCCTGCAACAAACTGTACGTTTTTTGACCAGAGACTTTTCCACAGCCGTGAAACGTTGTGGAACTTGGCGCCGGCGGCCGTTTTGCAACAAAACTGCCGCACGCCGCCGTCAACCTGAAGGCCTCTCCCGCTTTCAGAGTACCCAGCGATGGCAACTTACAAGATCGGCAGTAGCGCGACGCCCGGCAATGACGACGCCCTGAAGAAAGTCGCCGCCACCTTCGACGTGGCGATGTCCCGCGCCCTCTCCGGCTTCAAGGAAGCCGCCCACCCCGGCAACTTCAAGGTGCTGGCGGTAACCGATAACACCAAGGACAAAAAGATCGCCGACGTCAAAGCCACCGGCGACCAGGAAGCGATCAAGCGCCTCAACGACCCGAACCTGGCCGACATCAGCAACACTGGTGTGCCGCTGGCCAACATCGCCAGCATCACCAAGATTTCCGACAACGTCCTGGAGCTGAAAACCCGCGACGGCAAGGACATCATCATTATCAAGCAGATGACCCCGTACCTGTTCGACGGCATGGCTGGCAAAGTCGACGCCGTGGACGCGCTGAACAAGAGCAAGGCCGACGGCTACCGCATCGCCCAGGCCGGCGACACCGCGCCGGGCTTGGACACCTACAAGGGCATCGGCCCGGCCGATGAGGTGGGGCCGGGCATGATCCGTTACGAAACCCTGTCGGGTGACAAGGTCGTCGTCAGTAAGGAAACCAACAGCGACCTGTACGAAAAGGTTAAGTCTGACGGCGAAACCTGGGGCCTGATCAACGACAGCAAGAATGACGGGTATCGCCTGGCCGGTGCCAATGAGGCCGGCAGCGTGAGCCTGGTGGGCACGCCGGAAGAACTCGGCCACGGGCTGATCCGCTACGAGACCGCTTCCGGCGACAAGATCATCGTGTCCCAGGCCATCAGCCCCGACCTGTACGCCTCGGTGGTCAAGGAGTCCAACGGCATCTTTGGCGTCGACGGCGCCGTGGACACCAACTGGATCGACAACTCCAAGTACGCCAGCGCCAAGGACTGGGACAAGATCGTCGGCAACACCAGCGGCACACCGACCCAGGAAGAACGCGACCTCGACCGCCCGCGCGCTGCCTCGAAAATGCTCAGCGACAACTGGGACAAATGGGGCCTGCACGACCGCCCAATCGACTTCTCCAACCCGCCCGCCGACCTGCCACCCGAAGCCCAGGCTTGCCTCAAGTACCTGGCCGGCAGCCCGAGCCTGATGAACGCCCTCGACAGCGGCGGCCTGGGCAAAAGTGATGGGGTGATTACCCACGCGGACGTGGATAAGTTCATCAGCCAATCGAACAAGGATCTGTCGGCCGCTTCGAAGTCCTACAGCACCTTCCTCAGCAAGAACCCCGACGCCACCGGTTTGGCCAAGGAAAACGCCAAGTCCGCCGCCATCGTCATGGCCAATATTTCCCTGGTGAGCAGCGCCGGCCCGGAAATGCAGGGGCCCAACCAGCGCGCCAACAATGGCAGCCTGAACACCGCCAACCTCAAGGCGATCAAGGATGACTCGGGCCTGAGCCCCGAGCTGACCGGCGCCGCAGGCTATTGGTCCACCCCCGGCATGCTGCGCACCCTCGACATGGCCGGCGACCTGCCCGCCACCGCCAAGGCCGACGGCATCACTCAACAGAAAAACCTCGGTGCCTGGCTGGAAAACCAGGCGCCCAAGGACGACCACGGCGTGTTGATGATGCTCAGCAACGCCGCGGTGCGCAGCTCGGTGGCCGATGTCGACACCTCCAAGCTGACCAAGGACGTGCTCGAACACCCGGAGAACTACGACGGCAAGACCAAAGCCGCCGTAATGATGGAAATCAGCGACGCCCGCGCGCGCATGGCCGCCAGTGACAAAGTGGGCGACGGCGACCTGTATGCGGGGATTACCGCGGACACCGAATACCACCTCAACCCGACCAAGTCCAAGGTCACCGACCAGCTCGACGCCGCCATCGGCCAGCTGTCCAGCGACCCGGACGTGAAGACCTTCTTGGCGCAGAACCAGGCGTCCGGCATGCGCGATATCGTCAACAGCGACCCGGCGATCAAGCATGAGCTGCAGGCCTACCAGGACGGCCAGATCAACAGCGGCAACGTGCTCAACACCGCCCTGAACACCAAAGGGGCCGATGGCAAACCGCTGTCGCTCATGGACGCCCTGAGCCTGGCTGGCACCGACGCCACCCTCACCGACCTGGCCTTAGGCGGCGATGGGCATGTGGACCTCAGTGTCATCGCGGAAAAATCGGGAAAATCCGGGGACATCGAGCAGTTCTTCAAGGACCACATCCTGAACGGCAAAGACCTGCAAGACGCCCTCGCCCAGCCGAACGCCGACCCGATGACCGCCATCGGCCAGTACGCCGCCCATGCCGAGTTGCTCAAGGAATTCCTTGGTGACAAGGTCTCGGCCCAGGACTCGTCGACGGTGCAGCAATACGTCAACCAGGCGGTGTCCGACTCCCTGGTCAACGGCGCCAACGACGACGTGCTCAAAGGCGCATTCGGCGATGCCAATGGCAACTTCGACGAGGCCAAGACCACGGCCATCATCGAGAAAGCCATGGCCGACGACCCAGAGATGTTCAAGGACGCCACGGGGGCGCAGATCAAGCCGCAGGACGTGATCTCGTTGATCCGCTCGATGTGGGACGTGAACCGCCAGGGCCAGAAGATCAGCGACGTACTGCCCAAGGCCGTGGACGGGCTGAAGCTCAACGTCAGCGATTCGTACAAACAGGGCCTGCTGCACATCGGCAGCGCCTTGCTGGCCGGCGGCGTGCTGGCGGCGCGCTCGGCCACGGGCGGCAACAGCCCTGCAGACAACGCCGGGCGCGTGGCGGCAGGCATGCAGTTTGCCGGCCTGATCACCGAAGGCGGCACCAAATACGCCAAAGAAGCCGGCTACGGCATGACCTGGAAACCCACGCCGATCGACCCGAACAAACCCCAAGGCATCGGTGACTTCCCCACCGGCAAAATGGTGCAGAACACAGACGGCCTCAACCGCCTGGGCAACCTGGGCAAGATCGTCGGCGGCACCGGCAGCTTTATCGGCGGTGTGTTCGGCCTGATCAGCGGGGTCAACAGCGCATTTGCCGGGGATAAACTCAACGCCGGTTTCTCCCTCACCAGCGGCGCCCTGGGCACCGGCGCGGCCGTGGCCTCGATCATCGAAGGCGGCGCGGGCCTGTTCGGCATTGCCGACGCGGCGGCCATCGCCGGCACCTTCGCCGGGGTATTGGGTTGGGCGGCAGCCGGTGTGGGCATCGTGACCAGCTTTGTGTTCCCGATCATCGAGGTGGTGAAACGGGAAAAACAACAGGACGCGTTCTTTGGCAACCTGGTGCCGACCCTGGATAAATATGGCCTCACCGGCGGCCCGATCACCGACGCCGACCGCAAGGATGAATACCCGCCGTACGCCAACACTGGTTTTGCCTGAGTACTTTTTGCCTAACGGCACGGGGCGCGCATTGCTTACAATGGGCGCCCTTTGTTTTTGACCAGGCCTGCCGATGTCCGCTACTGCTCCTTCCCACGTTGCCATCATCGGCGGCGGCCCTGCCGGGCTGATGGCCGCCGAAGTCCTGAGCCAGGCGGGCGTGCGGGTGGACCTGTACGACGGCATGCCCTCGGTGGGGCGCAAGTTTCTGCTGGCCGGCGTGGGCGGCATGAACATCACCCACTCCGAAGCGTATCCGGCGTTTCTGTCGCGCTACGCCGAACGCGCGCCGCACATGGCGCCGTTGCTGCGTAGTTTTGGGGCCGAGGCGTTGTGTGAATGGATTCATGGCTTAGGCATCGAGACGTTTGTCGGCACCTCCGGCCGGGTGTTTCCCACCGACATGAAAGCCGCGCCCCTGTTGCGCGCCTGGCTCAAGCGCCTGCGCGACCAAGGCGTGGTTATCCACACCCGTCATCGCTGGCTGGGCTGGACTGCCGAGGGCGACTTACTTATCCACAGCCCCGACGGCGAAAAGACTGTCCACAGCGACGCCGTGCTGCTGGCCCTTGGCGGCGGCAGCTGGTCACGGTTGGGGTCTGACGGCGCCTGGCTCAAGTTGCTGGAGGACAAAGGCGTGCCTTACGCCCCGCTGCAACCGAGCAACTGCGGTTTCGAGGTGTCGGCCTGGAGCGAATTGATGGTCAGCAAATTCGCCGGCGCGCCGCTGAAAAACGTCGCGATGGGTTTGGGTGACGACAAGCCTCGTCTGGGTGAATGCGTAATCACCGCCAGCGGGATCGAAGGCAGCCTGATCTACGCGCTGTCGGCGCCGATCCGCGAAGCGATCAACCGCGACGGCTCGGCCACCGTGCACATCGACCTGTTGCCGAGCAAGCCGCTGGACAAGGTTCAGGCCGCCTTGGCGAAACCCCGTGGCTCACGCTCGATGAGCAAGCATCTGCACAGTCAGTTGGGGTTGGATGGCGTCAAAGCCGCACTGCTGCGCGAGTTGGCGCCGGCCGACCACTTCAATGATCCGGCGCAGTTGGCGGTGGATATCAAGGCGTTGCCGCTGACGCTGGTGAAGACCCGGCCGATGGATGAAGCGATCAGCACAGCGGGCGGCGTGCCGTTTGAGGCGTTGGATGAGCGCTTGATGCTCAAGCAATTGCCGGGGGTGTTTTGTGCGGGGGAGATGCTGGATTGGGAAGCACCGACGGGCGGGTATTTGCTGACGGGGTGCTTTGCCAGCGGCAGAGCAGCTGGGCGGGGGATGTTGGAGTGGCTTAAAAGCAGAGGTTAAGCTGCAAGCTGCAAGTAAGAGCAACATTCACTTGCAGCTTGTAGCTTACCGCTCAGGGCTGTTTCACTTCTTCTTACGCGGCCCGGTATTGAACACCGGCACCTTGCGCACCGGTTTGATCGACGGCTCCGACGGCGCCACTTCCCCGCTGTCCACCCACTTACCAAGGTTGCGCTTACCGCCACCGCCCGAGGCTTTAGGCTTTTTCGGTTTCTTTGGCTTCTTCACCACC
The DNA here is from genome assembly GCF_001579805.1 of Pseudomonas azotoformans. Taxonomy (NCBI): domain Bacteria; kingdom Pseudomonadati; phylum Pseudomonadota; class Gammaproteobacteria; order Pseudomonadales; family Pseudomonadaceae; genus Pseudomonas; species Pseudomonas azotoformans. The sequence goes on from NZ_CP014546.1 coordinate 643,086, forward strand.
TGCCCGCTGGCATCGGTGTCCGGCACGCGGTGTTCCGGTTCGAAGTCCTGCTCCATGTGGCGGGCCAAGGTCTGACGCGTCAGCATCTCGATGGCTGACAGCATGTTCACTTCATCGGCACACACCAGGGAAATCGCCTCACCGGTGTTGCCCGCACGCCCGGTACGGCCGATACGGTGGATGTAGTCCTCGGCCACAATCGGCAGGTCGAAGTTGACCACCAGCGGCAAGTCTTCGATATCCAGGCCACGGGCCGCCACGTCGGTGGCCACCAGGATCTGCACGTCACTCGACTTGAAACGGTCCAGCGCACGTTGACGGGTCGCCTGGGGCTTGTCGCCATGGATACCGTCGGCGTTGATGCCCAGGCCCTGCAACTTATCCACCAGCGCATCCACGCCATTGCGGGTCTTGGCGAACACCAGCACCTGCTTCCAGCGGCCTTTGCGCATCAAGTGCACAAACAGCTCCGGCTTGCGCTTCTTGTCCACCGGCACAATCCACTGTTTGACCGTGTTGGCAGCGACGTTGCGCGGGCTGACTTCGATGCTCAGCGGGTCGTTGAGCATCTGCCCGGCCAGCGTGCGGATCTCATCGGAGAAGGTCGCGGAGAACAGCAGGGTCTGGCGCTTTTTCGGCAGCATGCGGTAGATGTTCGCCAGCTCTTCGGAGAAACCCAGGTCGAGCATGCGGTCGGCTTCGTCCAGCACCAGGGTTTGCAGCTGGTTGAGTTTCAGCGCGTTCTGGCGGAACAGGTCGATCAGGCGGCCCGGCGTGGCGACCAGGATGTCGACGCCTTTGCGCAACTTCATCATCTGCGGGTTGATGCTCACGCCGCCGTACACCGCGTAAGTGGTCAGCGGCAGGTTTTGCGCGTACTCGGCAACGCTGGCGTGCACCTGCTCGGCCAGCTCGCGGGTCGGGCACAGGATCAGCGCGCGTGCCGAGTTGGCGGCGACTTTCGGCCCTTCCATCGTCAGCAGTTGCAACAACGGCACGGCGAAACCGGCGGTCTTGCCGGTGCCGGTCTGGGCCGCAGCCATCAGGTCGCGACCGGCCAGCACCGCCGGAATGGCTTGCGCCTGCACCGGCGTCGGGGTCTGGTAGCCAAGCGTCTCAAGGGCGCGCAGCAAGGGTTCGATCAGGCCAAGGGTGGCGAAAGTCATGTGTTTACCGTAGGAAAAATTCAGCGCAAGGTCGCAATGCGCCGCAGTTTACCTTATTTCCGCCTTCGGCTTGCGCCACTGGGGCAGGCTGATCAGCAGGACGGCGCTGATAATCACCAGCATGGCCAGGGCTTCTTCCAGACCAATGGTCTCCCCCACGAACACAATCCCCAGCAACACCGCCACCGCCGGGTTCACATAGGCATAGCTGGTCGCCGCCGCCGGGCGCACATGCTTGAGCAGGTACATATAGGCGTTGAAGGCGATGATCGAACCGAACACCGTCAGGTAGGCCAGGGCCAGCCAGCCTTCCAGCGGTGGCACGGCTTGCAGGCGCTCACCGGACAACGCGCTGATGATCAATAGCGCGACGCCCGCCACCAGCATTTCCGCAGCACTCGCCATGGCGCCTTGGGGCAGTGGCAATTGTCGGCTCCACACCGAACCGAACGCCCAGGAGGCCGCCGCCACCAACAGCAGCACAGCGCCCATCGGGCTCGACTGCAACGTGCTGCCCATATTGAGCATGGCGATGCCGATGATCCCCAGGATCACCCCCGCCCACTCCAAGCGAGTGTTGCGCGCGCCCCAGAAATACCCACACAACAAGGTGAACAACGGCACCGTCGCCACGGCCAACGCCGCCACGCCGGACGACACGCCCATGTGTTCCGCCACGCTGACGCCGCCGTTGCCCACGGTGAGCAGCAAAAGACCGATCATCCCGGCCGCCTTCCACTGCGGCCACGTCGGTGCCGGCACCCCGCGCCAGCGCAGGAAGCCATACATCAACGCCCCCGCTGTGCAAAACCGAATCCCCGCCAGCAGCAACGGCGGCCAGTACTCCACGCCGATGCGAATCACCAGATAGGTGGAACCCCAGATCACATACAGCGCAAAAAAGGCGGCGATCAACGGTAAGGGAAAGCGACGTGGGCCAGGCATTGGGCGGCTCTATGGCAGGAGATGGGAGGCTTATTCTAAAAAGGCAGGTCGTTAAACATAAGTTACAAAACCTGTTTAAAACGCCAATACACTTTTCAAAGCATGGTTGTGAAGGCTATAAACCGTGCTTTCGAAAGTCACGCGCAACCGGAGCCTTATCATGGACAAATACGACCGCATGCTCCTCAGCGCCCTGCTCGAAGACGGCCGCGCGTCCTACGCGCAACTGGCCCGCACAGTAAACCTCTCCGCCCCCGCCGTGGCAGAGCGCGTGGCCAAGCTGGAGGCCAGCGGCGTGATCACCGGGTATCAGGCCAAGGTGGACTTGTCCAAAGTGGGCTTGCCGATTCAGTGCGTGATTGAGCTGCGGTTGACCAATCACGGCAGCCAGAAGGTGTATGACGCGTTGGCGGAAATCCCTGAATTGACGGAGTGCCATCGGGTGACCGGCGATCCGTGCGTGATCATGCAGGCGGCGGTGGGGTCGATGCCGGAGTTGGAGAGCTTGATCAACCGCGTGGCGAAGTTCGGGTTCAGCAAGACTTCGATTATTTTGTCGAGCGCGATAGAGCGGCGGGTGCCGTTGGGGCAGTTGGAGGGCAAGAATGGTGGTTAAGCACAACAGGGTTGTCAGCCTCAGTCATTCCATCAGCCCGCGAATTCCACTGTGGCCGGGCGATCCCCCGGTGGAATTTGAAGACGTCGCCTCGCTGGCAAAGGACGGCTACTTCCTGCGTCGCTTCAGCATGGGTGAACACAGCGCCACCCATATGAATGCGCCGAACAGCTTTTATGCCGATGGGATGGGCATTGATGGTTATAAACCGGAAGACCTGGTGCGGCCTGCGGTGGTGATTGATGTGCGGGCCCGCTGCAATCCGGACTACGAAATCAGTGTGCGGGACATTGAAGACTGGGAGCGCCAGCACGGGCTTATCGAGCCGGGCTGCATGGTGCTGATGTACACCGGCTGGCAGCGTCGCTGGAACGATCCGGCGGCGTTCTTCGGGCAGGATGCGCAAGGTTTGCACTTCCCTGGAATTGGCGAGGCGGCGATTCGGTTTTTGCTTGAACAGCGTCAGATTGCGGGGGTGGGCATTGATACTCACGGGGTTGATCGGGGACAGAGCAGCACGTTCGCGACAAACCATGCGGTGTTGGTGGGGAATGGAATTGTGCTGGAGTGCCTGACCCAACTGGATCAGTTGCCAGCCAAAGGCACGACGCTGGTCATCGGTGTATTGGCGCTTGAGGGCGGATCGGGATCGCCAGCGTCAGTGATGGCGATTATCAAGCAGAAAGAGAACTAGCCCCCAATCAAATCCGTCTCCCCTCCTTCGCTCGTACGACACCGTTGAGTCCGAAGAGAACAACAGCGTAATGAAGGAAACTGCGCCGGTTCGCAAAAAATCACAGGAGAGGATAAAGGTACAAACCAATCCGCCGTAAACCACAGGAGATTCCGAGTTCTATAAGAGAGGTTTCTCCTACGATCACTATCGCTGATAAGCCGTTTGGAGGACAAGGACGCGCACCAAAGGAGACTACAAGCGATAGTCATAGATTTCTCACTGCCGGGCAATTAAGTCGACAATCTGCTTGATCGTGGTGATGTGATCCCAGTCAGCCTGAGTGGCTTGCAGATTGAACTGCCATTTGATCTGCATGACGAAGCAGGTCAGGTCGTCATCAATGATCTTGAAGTCGCGGATGAAATCCGTTTGTTCCGTCACCTGGCTTCGGTCGATGAAGCCAATGATGTCGACGAACAGTTGAATCACCTTTTCGCTGATCTCGGCCCTGTTCAGATTACCGTCCATTTCTTGCCTCATAGGCACACTTACCAATACTGATTAAATCAAAAACGGCCAGTCCTGCAGCAACGAAGGGAATGCCTCGCCCAATAATGCCAAATATCCGGACTGTGCCAAACGTTGCCTTAGCCATCCTAGCCATTGTGTGTAGTGGTCAACTAATCCCGGACACGACGTTAAGTTTTTCTTCGGCCCGAGCTGGCGCCAGCCCACCGTTGAATTGATGGGGTCGAATCCAGTTGTACCGATCCATCAAGAATTGGCTGATATCGCGCTGGGCTTCTTGAGCCGTTCTGTAACCCGTGGTCGGTACCCATTCCGTTTTCAAACTGCGGAACACGCGCTCCATTGGCGCATTGTCCCAGCAATTTCCCCGGCGACTCATGCTCTGGCGCATTCGATAGCGCCACAGCCGCTGGCGAAATAAACGACTCGCATATTGCGACCCTTGATCCGAGTGAAACAGCAGGCCCTGAGGCCTTCCTCGTTGTTCGTAAGCCATATCCAGCGCCTTGATAACCAGATCGGCGTCCGGCTTTTCCGACAACGCCCAGCCCACTACCCGGCGCGCGCAAAGATCCAGCACGACCGCCAGATAGTGCCATTTCCCCTGGGCCCAAATGTAGGTGATGTCGCCGCACCACACCTGGTTGGGTGCCGGAACATTGAACTCGCGGTTCAAGGTATTCGGGATATCGAGTCGTTCTACCGTCGCTCTTTTGTAGGCATGTGATCCGGGTTGTTTGCTGACTAGATCAAGCTCGCGCATCAAGCTGCGCACTTTGAATCGACCGAGCTGCTCACCGTCGTCACGCATCAGCGACAGGATGCTGCGGCTGCCCGCAGCACTACGACTTTGCGTGAATAACTCGCTCACCCGACTGCGCAACCGAAGCCGTTCGACATCAGGCGTGCGGCGCCTAAGGCGCTGGGCGTAGTAGCACGAACGGGTGACTTCAAACACCTTGCACAGCCAGTCAACCGGCTCATGGACGCTCAACTGATTGATCAGCGCGTACGCTCGTGATCTTCCGACATCAAGAGCGCGGTAGCCTTTTTTAATATCGATTTTTCCCGTTCCAGGCGGGCGATCCGGGCTTCTAACTCCTGGATTTTCTGCTGTTCCGGGGTCAGCGCTTTGCTCTGCGGGGTAACGCCTTTGCTCTCTTGTTGAACCTGGTCGACCCAACGGCGTAGTGCCGACTCGCCGACGCCGAGTGAACGGCTGGCTTCGATGTAGCTGTAGTTTTGCTTGAGCACGAGGTCGGCAGCCTCGCGTTTGAATTCAGCAGAAAAGGAACGGCGTTGTTTGGTCATTTGACACCTCGATCTGGCGAGCATTCTCGCCTAAATGGGTGTCCGGTTTCATTAGACCACTACAGTGGGCTGCCTGATCAGCGTGCGAGGGAAAAAGCGCATGCCAATGAGGCTAGCCAGGTTTGTCGTTTTGCTTGAACCCACGTGAACCCAAGTACCAACGGCTATTTTGCTGATTGGTATGCCTGCCGACGCGGTGACAAATGTTGCTGCCGTCAACCCATAGTGCTCCTGAGTGCATTTCCAGAGGTCCTCGGCCGTGGTATTTGGCCCCATAGAATCGGCATGAATGGGTTTAAGCAGGTGATAACTGCCGCCACTGCTAATACCTGGGGAGTTCGGTAGTGCAATGACCGCAGGACAGCTTGTCATCGTGTTACCCAAGTGAAACGCCAGGCTAGAGGTTGAGCCTAGATCAATACGATTTAACCCGAGCTCGAGCTGACTTCTCATGATTGCTGTATGAAGATCGCTTTCCTGCATGCCTGTAATCCCTGTACGTAAATGGCAAGCGGGATGGTAGGTCGCAAAAAGAGGTGGTAGGCGGATGAAGCGGAAAAACAGAAGGGTCCTAGGCAGCGATAGGATTCGACCTACTGACCATTCAGAAGCCTGCCTTAAAAAGCCAAGTTTTCAATGGCCAGCAAGACCCATCTCTTTCATTTGAAGGACGTTTCCGAGAGAATCCCACGGCCTTGTTTCCGTCGGATCAGGTAGCTAGTCTCGCTCAGTCATCGAATGTTCGGTGATCGGACGTGCAAGTCCGACGACGGTAATACGCAAAAGCCTTAGCTCCCAACGCCTGCTTTTACTCGGGGCGTTAGTTCGTTATGGCAGCTGTACGCGGGAGATCTTCGGATCTACCGGACACCGTCACGGTCTTGCACACCCGCGTACTGCTGCCACCCTAATTCGTGTGCGAGCGAATGGTTGCAGCTTCTTACCTGACGGAGAAGCTACATCATGATCAAAGTAACCCCCGATCCACCCCGTTTCCTCAGCGAAGACGCCCTGCTCAACCGCCGCGCCATCGACTACTACCTCAAAGCGTCCGCCCCGGATGCGCCCCATTTCATTTTGAACGACAACCTGAGCTTCGAAGACGCGCTCGCCCATGCGGCTGACTTGCTGCATTGTGCGGTGGAGACGGTGCAGGATTCGGCTGAGGTGCTGAGCGCGCAGCAGCGGGCGGTGATGCATCTGGTGGGGATGGCGAAGGGGGTGGTGGATCGGGCGTTGGAGTGTGTGCAGCCGCGATAGCCTTGGCAACCGCGGTTTAGTGGTGAGCGGGCTTGTTGTGGCGAGCGGGCTTGCCCCGCGCTGGGCTGCGAAGCGGCCCCAAAACCAGGCGCAGAGAGCTACCTGAAAAAACGCGGCGCCCTTATTGGGGCTGCTTCGCAGCCCAGCGCGGGGCAAGCCCGCTCACCACAAAGGCCCTCTGTTTACGGGGTTCTAGAACCCGCGATGCTTCTTCAGATGCTCATTGATCTTCGCCGCCGGCACTTTCTGCAAGGTGCACAGCAGGTCGTGGGACAGTTCACGCAAGCCATGCGTACCACGCAGCTCTTGGGCCAAATGGGCCGTGAGGTTGGCCGCCATCTCCGCATCCGCCATCGCCCGGTGAGCCTTGCCGGTGTGGGGCAGTTGGGCGTAGGCGTTCAACGTGCCGAGCTTGTGGTTGGGCGCCGATGGCATCAGGCGGCGGGCCAGCAGCAGCGAACAGGCGAACTTCTGCAAACGGGTGCGGCGAATCAACCCCAGCTCGTAATCCCAGAACTTCTGGTCGAACGCGGCGTTGTGCGCCAGCAACGGTGTGACGCCGACGAACTCATTGACCTCATTCATCACCCGCTCCGCCGGCGGCGCGCTGCGTAGCATTGCGTTGCTGATGCCGGTGAGTTGTTCGATGAACGCGGGCACATGCACGCCGGTTTTCATCAGGCTCTGGTAGCGGTCCACGATCTGGCCACGCTCAAGGATGACCACCGCGATTTCCGTGGCCCGGCAGTGGCTGCTCGGGGTGATGCCGGTGGTTTCAAAGTCGATGACCGCTATACGTTCCAAACCTGTTCCAACTCCGTCTTGGCATTTATTTGAGCAACAACGCGCCTTCGATCGGCACATAACGACTGGCGGCGCGTATCAATGAATTGGCCGTCAGCCCTGGAACGCCATAAGCCACAGCTTCGACGCCATGCTTGTGGATAACCCGGTCGAGCAGCATGTCGAAATCACCGTCGCCGGAAGCCAGCACGATTTCGTCGACGTGGTCGGCGGCGTCCATGATGTCGATGGTGATGCCCACGTCCCAGTCGCCCTTGGCCGAGCCGTCGCTGCGCTGGATGTAGGGCTTGAGTTTTACCGTAAAGCCCAGGTTGCGCAGGATCTGCTGGAATTGCTGCTGCTTGCTGTCGCCACGGTCGATGGCATACGCGTACGCCTCGACGATCTGCCCGCGCGAGCTGATGTCAGCCCACAGCGCGGCGTAGTTGAAGTGGCAACCATAGGCCTGGCGGACGGTGTAATAGAGGTTTTGCACATCGGCGAACACTGCAATTTTCTTCACCGCACTTCCTCATGACAGCCAGGCGCCAGGGCCCGGAAAGGGTGTCAGTATGCCAGCCGCGAGAAGGTTTCCGGGAAAAATCAGACCGGGGCGACGAGTCGCCCCGGCCTGGGTGGGTCAGACGAAGGAATCGTCGTCGCCGAAGGAAGAAGAGTCGTCGGAATAATCGCTGTCGGCAAAGCTGTCCGAGTTGTTGCTGCCCCAGCTGTCATTGCCAGCGTACTTCTGGTCGTCGTTGCCCCAGTTGCCGTTGTCACTGGCAGGCGCTGGCTCTTCGCGGATGATTTCTTCCACGACTTGCGGCTGTTGCGAGTTGTGGTTGAACAGGCTGCTGATGCCTTCGGCCAGCAGCACACCACCGGCCACGCCGGCAGCAGTTTTCATCGCGCCGCCGAGAAAGCCGCTGCCCACCGGAGCGGCCGGAGCAGGTTGTTGATAACTCTGCTGCGGTGCAGGCTGGCTGAACCCAGGCCGCGCCGGTTCGCGCCAGCCGCCACCGGAAGACGGCGGTGCACTTTGAGCCGGCTGCTGATCACGGGAACCGCCACCGCCAAAGATGCTCGACAGGAAACCACCGCTGCTCGCCGGAGCAGGCTGCGCGGATTTAGCCCGCTGCAGCTCTTCCTGCAATTGCTGGATCTGCTGCGCCTGCTGCTTGTTCTGCGCGTCGAGGCTCTTGAGCGCATGTTCCTGCACCAAAATCGACTGGGTCATGTAATACCCGGCCGCCGGTTGGCGCGTCATGTGCTCCTTGATCCGCGCTTCGGCCTGGGCGTCGCGGGGGGCTGAGTCCGTTTCGGCTTGTTGCAACCGTGAAAACAGTCCATCGATCAGGATTTGCTCTTCGCTGTTCATGGCGACCTCGTTAGATTGCCGGTAGAAATCGTGGTCTCGCCTTTAATCAGGCGCCGTCCTAGTTATGGGGGTGTTACGAGTTGTTTCAATGGTCTTTACTCAAGGTTTACGTTTGCTTACCTCCGGTGATGATCGGTTAAAGTGTTGCCCTTGCTTTCAGGCCTGCGATGAACTTGATGAATCCGTTAGACGTGCTGCGCGACTCCTTCCGTTTCACCCAACGCAACCTGGGCGCCATCGTCCAGCTGTGTCTGCCGTTGGTGATTTTCGAAGCCCTGTTGCAACAGGTGCTCAACCACGTCGTCGGCCCGGATGCGTTCCCCGGCTATAGCGTGGTGGTGGGGTTGCTGGTGTACCCGCTGTATACCGGCGCGCTGATCCTGTTTCTGGATGCTCGCACCCGTGGCGAATCGCCGAGCACTAAAGATGTATGGGCCATGGCCCTCACGCTATGGCCGCGCTTCGCCCTGCTGACGGCCATGAGCACGCTGCTGATTCTGCTGGGGCTGTCGCTGTATTTCCTGCCGGGGCTGTGGCTGATGGTGGTACTGGCGTTTGCCGAGTACTTGCTGGTGCTGCGCGGCATGCCAGCGTTGGAGGCAATGAAGGAAAGTTTCCGCCTGAGCCGTGGGCATTTCTGGCTGATCCTGGTGTGCCTGCTGTGCGTGATGACGCCGCTGTGGTTGCTCAAAGGCGCCAGCGTCGCGGCCTATCCAACGCCCGCGCCGCTGCTGGGGCTGTTTCTGGACAGCGCCCACAGCTTCCTGCAGTTGTTTACCAGCGTGGTGCTGTTCCGTTTATTCATGCTGATCGGTGGCGATGCCGACGCGCGGTGATATGCTCCGTGCCACCTCTGAAACGCTATAAGCCGAGCCGATGACCCGTTTATTGCGCATCACCTTGCTGGGCCTGCTGATCACCGCAGGCCTGCTCACCGCCCTGATCTACAGCCTGACCTGGCGCCCCGAGGCGAAGGAAACCCTGCCGGTGAGCTGCGTCGCACCCCGCGCGCCCACGCTGCTGCCGGGGCAGGCGCTCAAGGTCATGACCTGGAACGTGCAATACCTGGCCGGCAAGAACTACGTGTTCTGGTACGAAACCGCCGACGGCAGCGGCCCCGACGACCGCCCCACCGTGGAAGACATGGCCGCCAGCCTCGACGAAGTGGCGCGGGTGATTCGCGATGAACAACCCGACATCCTCCTGCTGCAGGAACTCGACGAAAACGCCAAGCCTTCCCACTATCAGGACCAGCTGGCCCTTTTGCAGGAGCGCCTGGTCGACCTCTACCCGTGCAGCGCCCAGGCCTTCGACTGGAAAGCCGACTTCGTGCCAGACCTGCACATCTTCGGCAGTGTCGGCCGCAAACTGGCGACCCTCAGCCGCTACCAGATCGAACACGCCGAACGCCTGCAATTGCCGACGCCCGAGGCCAATATCCTCAGCCGCCAATTCCAGCCCAAACCCGCCTTGTTGTTGACCTACCTGCCCTTGAGCGACGGTGGCCAACTGGCGGTGCTCAACACCCGCCTGGACGGCGATGCTCCTGGCCGCAGTGCGGTGCTGGAACAGGTCAAGGCCACCGTAAAACTATTGGATAAATTCGAAGGCCGTGGCACGCCCTGGTTGATCGGCGGGGACTTCAACCTGCTGCCCCTCGGCCAGTTCCTGCGCCTGGACGCCACCAAGCGCGGGCAGTATTCGCCGGACAGCGAGCTGCATCTGCTGTGGGACAAATACCCGATGATCCCGAGCAACAGCCAATCCAGCGGGATTGATCGTGAGCAATGGCTGACGCACTTCCCCAACGACCCGAGCGTGGACGGGCCGGATCGCACGCTGGATTATCTGTTCTACAGCCCAAGGATCAAGCGGGTGGAAGCCAAGGTGCGGCAGGAGGATACGTTGCGTATTTCCAACCATTTGCCGGTGATTGCGCGGTTCCTGCTACCGGCCGCGCAATAGTCACTTGCGCGGTTTGATCCGCGCCGTCGCCTCGGCCACCAATGGATCATCTGGCCAATAGTGCTTGGGGTACCGCCCCTTCAAATCCTTCTTCACCTCGGCATAAGTACTGCGCCAGAAGTTCGCCAGATCCTGCGTCACCTGCACCGGCCGCCGCGCCGGGGATAGCAAATGCAGCTTCACCACTTGGCGGCCGCCAGCAATGCGCGGGGTGTCGGCCAGCCCGAACAGTTCCTGCAAACGCACCGCCAGGATCGGCGGCTGTTCGCTGTAGTCCAAACGCACCGACGAACCCGACGGCACTTTCACATGTTGCGGCGCCAGTTCGTCCAAACGTTGGGGCAGCGGCCAGGGCAGCAGGTTGTGCAGGAAGCTTGAGATATCCAGGTTGGCGAAATGGCTCAAGCGCGAGACTTTGCCCAGGTAGGGCATCAGCCAGTGTTCGAGGCTGGCGAGCAACGCCTTGTCACTGATATCCGGCCATTCGCTGGTTTTACCGGCGTCGAGTTGGCGCAGCAACATGACGCGGGCCTGCCATTGGCGCAGTTCCGGCGTCCACGGCAGCAGTTCCAGGCCTTTGCGGCGGACCAGGTTGACCAGCGCCTGGCTGCGGGCGGACTCGTCGAGGCCGGTGAGCGGTTCGCGGCTGAGCACCAGTTCACCGACTTTGCGTTGGCGTTCGGCGCGCAGGACGCCTTCGCGTTCGTCCCAATCGAGTTGGTCGACGTTACGCACTTGCTCGGCCAGCACCGTGTCGAACAGCGCCGGATCAAAATCCGCCGCCAGGTAGATGCGCTCTTCACGCTGGCCCTGGCGGCTGCCCAGGTCAGCGATGACCAGCCAGGCTTGTTTCATCAGGCTGTCGGCTTCGGCGAACAGCGCCGCGCGGCCGTTGGCCAGGCGATATTCAGCACCGCCGGGGCGACGCTGCTGGGCGACGCGGTCCGGGTAGGCCAGCGCCAGCAAGGCACCGAGCCAGCGCGGGTGGTCGGGGTCGGCAACGGCTTGAGTGGCCTGGCCTCTTAAGTAACCACGATATTGTCGCGCCAGTTGCTTGGCCCGCTGCACGCCGCCTTGGGTGCCGCGTGCGCGTTCTTCGCCGGACAACAGCGCCAACCGACTGTGCAAATCCGCACCGCCACCGCGCAAGATATCGCGCTCTCCCAGCAAGGCGGCCACGTCGCAGGCCGTCGCGGCCAACCCAAGATCCTGCCCGCGCAGCAGCAGGTGGGCGACACGCGGGTGGGCCGGCAGCTCGGCCATTTTCTGCCCATGGGCGGTGAGTTTTTCTTCATTCAAGGCGCCGAGGCGCACCAGCAAATCCTGGGCCTGGCCGTACGCGGCGGTCGGAGGCACATCCAGCCACACCAGTTGATTGGGCGTGACGCCCCAGCGCGCCAGTTGCAAGGCCAGGCCGGCCAGGTCGGCGGCGAGGATTTCCGCACTGCCATAAGCAGCCAGGCCTTCGTGCTGGTCTTCGGACCACAGACGATAACATACGCCCGGCTCCAGACGCCCCGCCCGACCGGCGCGCTGGGTGGCGCTGGCGCGGGAGATACGTTGGGTGTCGAGGCGGGTCATGCCGCTGCCGGGGTCGAAACGCGGCACCCGCGCCAACCCGGCGTCGATCACCACGCGCACGCCGTTGATGGTCAGGCTGGTCTCGGCAATGTTGGTCGCCAGCACCACTTTGCGTTTGCCGGCCGGGGCCGGGTCGATGGCGGCGCGTTGGGCGTTGAGGTCCAGTTCGCCATGCAGCGGGCACAGCAGCACATCGGTGCGTTCGCCGAGGGCGTCGGCCAGTTGCTGGTTGACCCGACGAATCTCCGCCTGCCCCGGCAGGAACACCAGCACGCTGCCGGTTTCGTCATGCAGGGCTTCGAGAATGGTCTGCACCACACGCGGTTCGATGAATTCACCGGGTTGATAGGGGCGCCCCCAGCGCATCTGCACCGGGAACATGCGGCCTTCGCTGCGCAGGATTGGCGCGTCATCGAGCAGACTGGCCAGGCGCTCGCCTTCAAGGGTGGCGGACATCAGCAGGATTTTCAGCGGTTGATCGTCGCGAAAGAGTTCGCGGCCGTTGAGGCTCAGGGCCAGCGCCAGGTCGGCGTCGAGACTGCGTTCGTGGAACTCGTCGAAGATCAGCAAACCCACGCCATCCAGCGCCGGGTCATCCTGCAGGCGGCGCGTGAGGATGCCTTCGGTGACCACTTCGATGCGTGTATTGGGGCCGACTTTGCTGTCCAGACGGATACGATAGCCGACAGTTTCACCGACCTTTTCGCCCAACTCACTGGCCAGGCGTTCGGCCGCCGCACGGGCTGCGAGACGGCGGGGTTCGAGCATCAGGATGGTCTGCCCGGCCAACCAGGGCTCGTTCAACAACGCCAAGGGCACGCGGGTGGTTTTACCGGCGCCGGGGGGCGCTTCGAGCACGGCTTCATGGCGATTCGCCAAGGCGTCACGCAGTGCATGTAAAACTTCATCAATCGGCAACGAATTCATACTGGCTCCAAAGCAGAGCGGCGAGTATAACGGCGAACTGCCGAGTGCCGACGATGGTCTCAAGGCCATTGCTATATAGTCCCGTATCAACCGTGTTCAGGAGAGTCTCCATGCGTATCGCTTCCCGTGTCATTGGCGGTGTCCTCGCCGTCACCCTGCTGAGCCAATTGACGGCCTGCGGTTCGATCTTCTATCCGGACCGCCGTGGCCAGATCGACGGCAAGATCGACCCGACCATTGCCGTGCTCGACGCCGTGGGCCTGCTTTTCTATGTGATCCCTGGCCTGATCGCGTTCGGCGTGGACTTCGCCACCGGCGCTATCTACTTCGAACCGGGCAAGACCGCCCAGGTCGATCCGCAGAAACTCCACGAAGCCATTGGCGCCGACGGCAAGGTCGACAACGCCAAGCTGCAAAGCATCATCCAGAAGGAAACCGGCCGCAGCCTGCCGCTGGACGACCCGCGCATGATCCAGTTCAAGGGCAGCGTGCAACAGCTCGCCAGCCTGGGCCTGCAACCCGCCGCTTAAGGATTCGAGCCGCCTATGACCAGCAGTCCCGAACACGCCAGGCTCCTGCGCCTGGCCACTCGCGCCTCGGTGGGCGTGGCTTGTGCGCTGATTATCACCAAGGCCATCGCCTGGTGGCTCAGCGGCTCGGTGAGCATGCTCGCCGGGTTGACCGACTCGCTGCTGGACGGCGTGACCTCGCTGCTGAACCTGCTGGCAGTGCATTACGCCCTGCGCCCGGCCGATGACGACCACCGTTATGGGCACGGCAAGGCGGAGTCGCTGTCGGGCATGGCCCAGGCGCTGTTTATCGGTGGCAGTGCGGTGTTGATCGCGTTCCAGGCCTATCAGCGTCTGCAACATCCGGAACCGGTGGGCGCGCCGTGGTTGAGCATTGGCGTGATCGTGTTTTCCTTGGTGCTGACCGTGGCGTTGCTGATGCTGCAACACCGGGTGATCCGCGAAACCGGCTCCAATGCCGTGCGCGCGGACTCATTGCACTACCGCTCCGACCTGATGCTCAACGGCAGCATCCTGGTGGCGCTGGTGCTGGCAGGGTTTGGCTACCATCAGGTCGACGCTTGGTTCGGCCTGGGCATTGCCGCCTACATCTTGTGGAGCGCCATCCAGATCGCCCGTGAAAGCTTTGCGGTATTGATGGATGAAGAACTACCACCGGACGTCAGCCAGCACATGCTGGAACTGGCCCGTGGCGTACCGGGCGTCTTGGGCGCGCATGATTTGCGCACGCGGATTTCTGGCAGCCACTGGTTTGTGCAGCTGCACCTGGAATTGCCGGGGGAATTGACGCTGTCAGTGGCCCACGGCATCAGCGACCAGGCCGCCGATGCGATTCACAAGGCTTACCCGCGTGCCGAAGTGCTGGTGCACGCCGACCCGCGGGAAGTGGTCACCGGCAATAAAACCTAGTACTGCACCTGATAACCGCGACTGCTCAGGCAGTTGCCCTGGGCCTGGCGGTAGGTTTGCACCACCGCCGGATCGGGGGCGTAGGTGACTTGCTGCGGGTCGAAGCCACTTTGCTGCACGGCCCAGCGATAACAGTCATACCCGTCCTGCTGCACCTGGGCCGGTGACTGGCCGTTGGCGGGGTACGCCACCACGTCATAGCCATTGCCTTGCGGCGCGGGCTGCGGTGCCGGAACGGCGGCCGGCGGTTGCACCACCACGTACTGCTGGGAGCTGCTTTCGTAGGTGTAGTAGGAACCCGCCGCGAGGAAGAACAGCGCGCTGCCGATCCACACTTCACGCGCGTAGTCCGGCAAGTAATGCACACGGATGCCATAGGGCGGCGTCACCACCACATAGCGCGGGCCTTGCGGGCGATACCAATAGCCGCCGGAGTAGAAGTAATCCTGCCCACGGTAAGGCACGCGGTAATTGCGGTCGGGGAAGCGGTCGATCACGTAGCCTGGGCGATGTTGCGGGCCAGGGCCCCAGCCGTTGCCATGGCCGTCGGGGCGACCGGGCCAGCGGTTGTCGCCGGGATGACCATTGCCATTGTTGTACCCACCGCCATTGTTACCGGGACGTGAGCCTGGGCCGCCGGCTTCCCAGTGCTGGTTGCCGTCATTGCGTCGAGGGATGTCGCGGTAATAGCCCTGGCGTGGTTCCTGGGTCTGGCGCACGGTGTCCGGACGGCTTTGGATCGGCAAGTTATTTGAAGGCTGGGGTTGTGGCTGCTGCACTGGCCGCCCCTGCTCATTGCCTTGCGGACGCCCTTGCCATTGGCCACCACCGTTCTGGCCTGCGCGATCAAAATGCTGATTCTGCGGGCGTGGCTGGTTGTTTTCCGGCCGTGGCTGAGTGTTCTGCGGACGCGGCTGTTCATTACCGCCCCCTGGCCGTCCGCCCTCCGGCCCTCTTTCATGCTGACCACCGCCCTCACCGCGCGGCCCGTTGTCCCGTTCGTCGGCCACTGCCTGGGCGCCAACGGTGACCATCAGCAAACCTACACCTGCCAAACGCCAGATGCGCTTCATGCTATTCCTCACTGCGGATTAGGGCCTGTCCATGAGACTGGAAAAGCCAGGCCCGGTTCTCGGACAGGTTATCAGCAGGCAAAAGAAAAGGGGTGACCCGTCGGCCACCCCTTGAGAACTTCGTCCTGGCTCAACGCTTTTGACGTTGGCTCACCTCACGCCGTCTTGTGGACAGTGTGCAGCCTGGAGGCCGGCTCAACCCTGCTGGGGTGGCGGCCGCAGCGGGCCTGATTGGGCGGGCTGCTTTGGACTGTTGTCCAGGCGGTGATTCTGTTGATAAAGATACCCGCCAGCGCCCGGCAAATGATTGCGAAGATTGCGTCAATAAACAGTGCTTGCGCAATTTTTAACCCTTCATGGATAATTCACCGCAATAGTTACGACAAAGGCCAACCCAATGAGCAAGCTTGACCGATACGACCTGAGTATTTTGGCGGAATTGCAACGTGATGCGCGGATCTCCAACCAGGAGCTGGCCGAACGCATCGGCTTGTCGCCGTCGCCGTGCTCGCGCCGGGTCAAGCAGTTGGAGGACGACGGTTACATCGCCCGCCAGGTCGCCTTGCTCGACCGCAAGATGCTCGGCCTGAGCCTGACCGCCTATGTATTGATCGGCATGGACCGCCACACGCCCGAACGTTTCGAGAATTTCGAAGCGGCGATCCGCACCCTGCCCCAGGTGCTGGAATGCAGTTTGGTCACCGGGATGGATGCGGACTATCAGCTGAAAGTAGTGGTGCCGGACATGGACCACTACCAGAAACTGCTGCTGGGACACCTGACCCGCATTGAAGGCGTGACCAGCGTACGCTCCAGCTTTGTGCTGAACCAAGTGCTCAACAGCACAGAATTGCCGTTGACGCACCTGCGTACTTGAGGTGCGACTGACCGACGCAGGTCAACTCCCGCCCTGTGACGCTGCCTTATACTCGCCGCTTACTCCGTCGGAAAAGACCCCGTGAATAACATCGACCCCGCCCTCTTTGAAGAATGGATGATGACCGGCCTGGTCACCATCCTGATCATTTTCATGGGCTTTATCGTCTGGGACCTGGCGAAGAAGTCCAAGGCCGGGCGTTTTGGCTCGTTTATCCTGTTCTTCGTGTTGGGCCTGGGCGTGGCCGCGTTCATCATCAAGAGCGTGGTGATCGGCCTGATCGAGTCCGGCGCCTTATAAGCGCGCCGGTACTTCCTTCCACTGGCCTTGATCCAGGCCGTCGATCGTCCACTCGCCAATGCGCACCCGCACCAGGCGCAAGGTAGGCAACCCCACGGCAGCGGTCATGCGCCGTACCTGGCGGTTACGCCCCTCGCGAATCACCAATTCAAGCCAGTAAGTCGGTATGTTTTTGCGAAAGCGCACCGGCGGGTTGCGTGGCCATAACTCGGGCTCATCCAACTGCCGCGCTTCGGCCGGTAAGGTTTTGCCATCATTCAACTCGACGCCATCGCGCAGGCGTTGCAGTTGCTCTTCGGTCGGTTCGCCTTCCACCTGCACCCAATAGGTTTTCGCCAGCTTGTGCTTGGGGTCGGCAATCCGTGCCTGCAACTGGCCATCGTTGGTCAGCAGCAACAAGCCTTCGCTGTCGCGGTCCAGGCGGCCCGCCGGGTAAATGCCGGGAATGTCGATGAAATCTTTGAGCGTCGCGCGTCCGCCTTCGTCGCTGAACTGGGTCAGCACGTCAAAGGGTTTATTGAACAGGATCAGTTTCGGCTCGGCCGGTGGCGCCTTGGCGACACGCCGCGCTGCGGAATACGGAGGTTTCACGCCAGGGCGGCGCGAATCGGGACGGGTGGGACGGGACATGGCTTCGGTACATCTAACGGTCAGGACCGACAATGCTAGTGGCCTGACCGTTAAATGACCATCCCAACCGCTTAGCGGAACGGCGGCTCGTCGAAGCTGCGCAGTTTGCGCGAGTGCAGCGAATTGAGTTCGGTGCGCAACAAATCCACCGCTTCGATGCCGATCTTCAAGTGCTGGCTCACTGCGCGCTCATAGAACGCGTTGGCCGAACCCGGCAGCTTGATCTCGCTGTGCAGCGGTTTGTCCGACACGCATAGCAAAGTACCGTACGGCACCCGCAAGCGATAACCCTGGGCGGCGATGGTGCCGCTTTCCATGTCCACGGCCACGGCGCGGGACAGGTTGATCAGCGGCCGTTCCTGGGCCCAACGCAGTTCCCAGTTGCGGTCGTCGTAGGTCAGCACGGTGCCGGTGCGCAGGCGTTTTTTCAGTTCTTCGCCTTTTTCGCCGGTAACGTTGGCTGCTGCTTGCTGCAACGCCATCTGCACTTCGGCCAGGGCCGGGATCGGGATGTTCGGCGGCACCACTCGGTCGAGAATCCCGTCGCGGCGCATGTAGGCGTGAGCCAGTACATAGTCGCCGATGGTCTGGGATTGGCGCAGGCCGCCGCAGTGACCGATCATCAGCCAGCAATGCGGACGCAGCACGGCCAGGTGGTCGGTGATGTTCTTCGCATTGGACGGACCGACGCCAATGTTGACCAACGTCACGCCGTGGCCGTCAGTGGCTTGCAAGTGATAAGCCGGCATCTGGTAGCGATGCCACACCACCCCGGCAGCAATGGCGGAGGCCTCGCCGTGGTCCATGCTCTTGTCGATCACCACGTTGCCCGGCAGCACCATGCGGATAAAACGCGGGTCGCTGCGCAATTGCTCCAGACCATGCAGGATGAACTGGTCGACATAACGGTGGTAGTTGGTCAGCAGGATCCACGGCTGCACATGGCGCCAATCGCTGCCGGTGTAGTGCACCAGGCGGCGCAGGGAAAAGTCCACGCGCGCCGCATCGAACAGCGCCAGGGGCAGTGGGTCAGTGTTTTCCCAGTCGTACAGGCCATCGGCAATGCCATCGGTGGCGGCAGACAGATCGGTACTCGGGAACACACGGGCCAGGGTCGCTGCGGTCACGCCGGAGCCGGCCAGTTCATCGCCCTGCTCCACCACGTACGGGTACGGGATGTTCTGTTGGCTGACGCCGACTTCCACCGTCACGGTGAAGTCGTGCATCAGCGGCACCAGTTGCTCCAGCAGGTATTTACGGAACGCCGCAGGATGGGTGACGGTGACGCTGTAGGTTCCCGGCAACTGAACCTTGGCATATGCGCGAGTGGTCTGTGGGACTTCGCCGTGGCAGTGGTAGGTCAGGCGCAGTTCCGGGTAGCGAAACAGCGCACGTTGCTCGGCGTCGGGTTCGACGCGGTCCTTGAGGTATTGCTTGAGGGCTTGATTGAGCGCGCCCGTGGCGCGCTCATGCAGGGCCGCCAGCCGATCCACGGCTTCTTCGGCGGTTTGAACGACAACAAAAGCTTCGGTCACGGTAAGCATCCTGTGTTCTGACGTGCAGGCCTTTATCTTGCCTGTATCCCCGTCAGACGCAAACTTTGAATGCAATCAACAAGGTGTGGACCTGGCGACAATCGCCGCTACATCCACACCTCGCGGCAACGTGCCATACACCCGACCGGACGATTCGCCCAAGCGACTGGCGATAAACCCATCGCTGACTGCCGCATTGCCGGCTTCCAGCAACAGCTTGGCCTGCAACGCCACGGCGATGTCTTCCGTAAGCTGGCGCGCACGGTATTGGATGTCCTGGGTGTCCATGAACGCCGACTTCAGCTGTTCGATATGCCGCGCCAGTAGCTTGTCGCCATGCCCATCCCCCAGTTCGACAAATAGCGCTTCCAGCACGCCCGGCTCTTTCGACAAGGCGCGCAGCACGTCCAGGCATTGCACGTTGCCGGAACCTTCCCACGTCGAATTCACCGGAGCCTCACGGTAAAGGCGCGGTAGGATGCTGTCCTCGACATACCCGGCACCGCCCATGCACTCGGCGGCTTCATTGATCATGGCCGGGGCGCGTTTGCAGATCCAATACTTGCCCACGGCTGTCACCAGCCTGGCGAACTTGGCTTCCTGCTCATCGCCCAAATGATCCAATGCGCGGCCCATGCGCATGCTCAGGGCCAGCGCGGATTCGCTTTCCAGCGCCAGGTCCGCCAGCACGTTTTGCATCAAGGGTTGCTCACTGAGTACCCGGCCCCCCACCGAACGGTGGGCACAATGATGGCTGGCCTGGGTCAGCGCCTGGCGCATCAATGCACTGGAGCCGACCATGCAATCGAAGCGGGTCATGGCAACCATCTCGATGATGGTCGGCACGCCACGCCCTTCTTCACCGATCATCCAAGCCAGGGCGCCACGGAACTCCACTTCGCTGGAGGCATTGGAGCAGTTGCCGAGTTTGTTTTTCAGGCGCTGGATATAGAACTCGTTGCGCGTGTCATCCGGGCGGTGCCGGGGCAGCAGGAAGCAGGTCAGCCCCTTGTCGGTTTGCGCCAGGGTCAGGAAGGCATCGCACATCGGTGCCGAGCAGAACCACTTGTGGCCCACCAGTTCATACGCCTGGCCCGGACCGCCGACGCCCACCGGGTAGGCGCGAGTGGTGTTGGCGCGCACGTCGGTGCCGCCCTGCTTCTCGGTCATGGCCATGCCGATGGTGGCGCCCGCCTTGTGGGCGATGCCGACATTGCGCGGGTCGTAGTGGGTATTGAGGATTTTCGGCAGCCAGGTCTTGGCCAGGTCCGGTTGCAAGCGCAGGGCCGGGACACAGGCGAAGGTCATGGTCAGCGGGCAACCGGTGCCGGCTTCAGCCTGGCTGTGCAGGTAGGTCATGGCGGCGCGGGCCACATGGGCGCCGGACTGCGGATGCGCCCAAGGCAGCGACGGCAAGCCATGTTCGACGGCGGTGCGCATCAGTTCGTGGTAAGCCGGGTGAAACTCCACCAGGTCGATGCGATGACCATAACGGTCATGGCTGCTGAACACCGGTTTGTTCTGGTTCGCCAGGAACCCCGCTTCCATCAGCGGCCCACCCGCCAGCGCACCGTAGGCATCGATACGCGCCTCTGCCCAACCCGCGCCAAAGCGGCGCGACCAGTCTTGCAGGGGTAAATCGATACGGTACAGGTTGGTGCCGTCCAGTGACGGCGGCTGGTTGGTGACGTCGTGGGTTTCGGCAAACTGATGCAGGTTCATGACGGGCCTCCTGGAAAAAGGCCACGTTCAGTTGAGGCCTGAATTTCAGTTAAGCACCGTCATACGGCTTAAAAAAGTGGCATACCCGCCGAATGTCCGGCGCTTTCGCCCTCTACCGGACACAACAACCGACGCGCCAACACCGCCTGCAAAGCCTCGAAACGCACAGGCTTGGCCAGGCGCTCAGAGAGGCCGATACCATGACAGTGCTCGCGCTCTGAAACATTCAGCGACGCACTCAAAGCAATCACCGGCAGCTCACCGCAGCCAGGCAGAGCACGGATCTGACAGCACAACGAGAAACCACCTTCAGGAATATCCAACAATACCGCGTCGAAATCTCCTGCTTGCAAGGCGGCCAAAGCGTTCGGGCCGGTGTCCACGGTTTTCACCCGGTATCCGAGCTTGAGCAACATGCCGCGCACCACCAGTTGGCCGACGCTGTTGTCGTCCACCAGCAGCACCGAGCACTCCTGAGGTGCGCGCTGCTTATCCGGCGCAGGCTTGGATTCAGGTGCTAGCGGGCTGACCTCCACTTCCAGCTGGAAACGACTGCCTTTGCGCGGCTCGGAATGATGGGTCAGACGCCCGCCCAGCAGCTCGATCAGTTGCCGGCAGATCGCCAGGCCGATACCCAGGCCGCCGTACTCGCGGGTCATGGAACCATCCAGTTGGAAGAACCGCTGATACAGGGTCGCCTCGTCAAGGAAGGCAAAGCCGATACCGGTATCGGTCACGATAAAGCTCAAGCGCAAGCCACCGTCACTCTGGGGCACGCCGACCACGCGCAGGCGCACCGAGCCTTCATGGGTGAACTTGAAGGCGTTGTCCAGCAGGCAATCCAGGCACTGCAGCAGTTTGTCGACGTCGCCCAGTACGCGGTCCGGCAACTCGTCCGCCACATCAATGGAGAACGCCAGGCCTTTGCTCTGGGCGCTGGCGGTGAACTGCTGGCGCAAAGTGTCGAGCGTGCCGCGCAGGCTGAATACCTGGGACTGCGCGCTCAAGCGGCCGGCCTGCAATTCGGTGAGGGTGAGGATGCCGTTGACCATGCGCATCATGTCCCGCGCCGAACCGGCGGCGGTTTGATGGTATTGCGCCAGGTCCGCGTCCAGAGGCACGGTCTGCATCAGTTCGAGGGAGCCGATCACGCCGTTCATGGGCGTGCGCAGTTCATGGGTCAGGGTGGCGAGGAACTCATCCTTGAGACGGTTGCTGCGCGCCAATTGCTGGTTGAGCACTTCAAGCTTCTGACTGGCATCGAACAGGATCTGCGCCTGTTGCTCGCGCATGGAATTGATGCGGTCGGCCAGGGCCAGGGACAGCAGCGCCACTTCAATCGCCGAGCCGATCTGGCTGGCGTACATGGTCAGGAATACGTTAGGCAGATAACCCAGCACCATCAGCGTATTCACCACCCCACCCAGCAGGAACGCCGACCAGGCGATGATGAAATAGCGCGCCACGCGCTGGCCGCAGTACCAGGCCTTGATGGCGGCGACAAAAATAGTCACGGTAAACACCAGCGCCAAACCGGTGGCCAGGCGCAGCGCCAGGGCGTAGCTGGTCATCAACGACAGCAGCATCACCACACCGCCGCAGGCCACCAGTGCCAGCAACAGGCGGTTGATCCAATGACTGTGCTGGGCCGTGTGCAAAAAGCTGCGCGCAAACAGGCTGCCGAACAACGCCGCCGAGCCGATCAGGAATGGCGTCGCGGCATTCGCCCACCAGGGATTGTTCGGCCAGAAATACTCCACCGCCGCACCGTTGACCGACAGCTGGTACATGCCGAACGAGGCGATATAGAAGATGTAATAGAGGTAGCTGGTGTCGCGCACGCTGAGGTAGATGAACAGGTTGTAGACCAACATCCCCAGCAACACGCCATAGATCAGGCCCAGTACATACAGGCGCAGCGGCTGTTGCTCCAGGTAAGCGGTGCTGGACCAGAGCGTCAGAGGCGCCTGGATCGAGCCTTCGCTTTGCAGGCGCAGGTACAGGGTTTTTGCCTCGCCCGGCGTGAAGTCGACCTTGAACAGGTAGTTGTTCTGGCGGATCTCACGGGCGGAAAACGGCAGCGCATCCCCGGTGCGCCCGGCCAGGCGGTAGGTGCCGGTGTTGTCGGGCAGGTAGAGGTCAAGATGGTCGAGCGGTGGGTACGCCAGCTCCAGCAACCAGGTGCGCTGCGCTTCGGGATTCGTGGGCAGGTACTGCAGGTTGACCTTGAGCCAGAACACCGAGCGCGAGTAGCCGGCATTCAGGGTGTCTTTATCGTGGGGTTTGAACTGCGCAGTGGCGGACGGCGCACTGACATCCGCGATGGTGAGGGCATCGGTCGGGTCTTCGAGCACTTGCATGGCTCGGCCCAACGGCAGGCTTCGCGTGTCCTGGTTGAACTCGATGGCGTTGGCGAGCAGCGGCAGCCCGCACAACAATAAAATCAGCAAATAGCGCATAGAGCCCCAGCGTGGCCTGTCCGGTTATGTCAAAAAGCCCCCCATTCCTTTTGAGAAGACGTACACCGGCAATACAGTTAGTCGTTTGGATCCACTCTAGCATAGCTGCTAAAGGCCACTAGGCACCATTGAAATAATTTTTTGAAAGGCTCTAGAACGCGGCTTTCAGCGATTTTTATCGACCGTAAAACCGCCAAAAAAGCGTCACGGCGATGGCAAAATTCAACCATCGCCAGACGGCCCCGCCAAAAGCGTTTGGTGGTAAGCTCGCGCACCATGAATATCTACAGCTCTCGTCCCGTTGTCCTCTGTCTCTCCGGCCATGACCCCAGTGGTGGCGCCGGCTTGCAGGCAGATATCGAAGCCCTGCTCGCCCAGGGTTGCCATGCCGCTGCGGCCGTCACCGCCTTGACCGTGCAAAACACCGTCAATGTCAGCGATTTCCGCGTGCTCGACCGCGAGTGGGTACTGGCCCAGGCCAATGCCGTGCTCGGCGATTCCGAAGTGGCGGCGGTCAAGCTGGGCATGCTCGGCTCCACCGCGATGGTCGACACCGTCGTCGAACTGTTGCAAGCGCATCCGCACCTGCCAGTGGTGTGCGACCCGGTGCTGCGCGCCGGCGGCGGTGGCAGCCTGGGCAAGGACGAAGTCGGTTATGCAATGCGCGAGCGGCTTTTCCCGCTGTCGTTGATCGCCACGCCCAACCTGCCGGAAGCGCGCATCCTCGCGGAGCTGCCTGAAGGCACGGCGGACGAATGCGCCGAGAAACTGTTGCCGTACATCAAGCACCTGCTGATCACCGGCGGCCATGGCGACGAGCACGAAGTGCACAACCGCCTCTACAGCCGCGACGGCACGCGCCAGAGCTTTACCTGCCAGCGCCTGCCCGGCAGCTATCACGGCTCGGGCTGTACGTTGGCCAGTGCGTTGTCCGGTCGGATTGCCCAGGGCGAAGGCTTGGTGAGCGCCGTACAATCGGCCCTCAACTACACTTGGCGCACCCTGCGTGACGCCGAACAACTCGGCCAGGGCCAGTTCGTACCGCGCCGGTTGCCGCTGGATTTCTGCTCTTAAGATCAAGGGGCCTGCCCGATGAAATTACGTGGCCTTTACGCCATTACCGACAGCCAACTGTTGGCCGGTAAATTCCTCGCCTACGTCGAAGCCGCGTTGGACGGTGGCGTGACCCTGCTGCAATACCGCGACAAAAGCAGCGACGAAGCCCGGCGCCTGCGTGAAGCAGAAAAACTGCGGGAGCTGTGCTCGCGCTACAAGACCCAGCTGATCATCAACGACGACGCCGAACTGGCTGCGCGCCTCGGCGTCGGTGTGCACCTGGGCCAGACCGACGGCCCGCTGACCCCGGCCCGCGCCCTGCTTGGCTCCAAAGCCATCATCGGTTCCACCTGCCACAGCCAGATCGAACTGGCCGAGCAGGCCGCCAAGGAAGGCGCCAGTTATGTCGCCTTCGGCCGCTTCTTCAATTCCAACACCAAGCCCGGCGCACCGGCCGCCACCACAGAGATGCTGGCCCAGGCCCGTACACGTTTGCAGCTGCCGATCTGCGTGATTGGCGGCATCACCCTGGAGAACGCCCAGCCCTTGGTGGCCCACGGCGCCGACCTGCTGGCGGTGGTGCATGGCCTGTTTGGCGCCGACAGCACCCAGGAAGTCACGCGCCGCGCCCGTGCGTTCAACGCCCTTTTTCAGATTTGATTCAAGAGAGCCCGATCATGTCCCGTTCCGAAACGCTGTTTGCCAATGCCCAGAAACACATCCCCGGCGGTGTGAACTCCCCCGTGCGTGCGTTCAAGAGCGTGGGCGGCACGCCGCTGTTCTTCAAGCACGCCGAAGGCGCCTACGTCACTGACGAAGATGACAAGCGCTATGTGGATTACGTCGGCTCCTGGGGCCCGATGATCCTCGGCCACAGCCATCCGGACGTGCTGGACGCAGTGCGCAAGCAACTGGAACACGGCCTGTCCTACGGCGCGCCGACCGCCATGGAAACCGAAATGGCCGATCTGGTCTGCTCGATCGTGCCGTCGATGGAAATGGTGCGCATGGTCAGCTCCGGCACCGAAGCCACCATGAGCGCGATCCGCCTGGCCCGTGGTTTCACCGGCCGCGACAGCATCATCAAGTTCGAAGGCTGCTACCACGGCCACTCCGACAGCTTGCTGGTGAAAGCCGGTTCCGGCCTGCTGACCCAAGGCGTGCCAAGCTCCGCCGGTGTGCCGGCGGCGTTCGCCAAACACACTCTGACCCTGCCGTTCAACGACATCGCCGCTGTCGAGCAAATGCTCAATGAAGTAGGCCAGGACGTGGCGTGCATCATCGTCGAGCCGGTGGCCGGCAACATGAATTGCGTGCCCCCGGCGCCAGGCTTCCTCGAAGGCCTGCGCGAGCAGTGCGACAAGCACGGCGTGGTGTTGATTTTCGACGAAGTGATGACCGGTTTCCGCGTTGCCCTGGGTGGGGCCCAGGCTCACTACGGCGTCACGCCGGACCTGAGCACCTTCGGCAAGATCATCGGAGGTGGCATGCCGGTGGGCTGCTTCGGCGGCAAGCGCGACATCATGCAGCACATCGCGCCACTGGGTCCGGTGTACCAGGCGGGCACCTTGTCGGGTAACCCGTTGGCCATGGCCGCCGGCCTGACCACCCTGCGCCTGATCAGCCGCCCGGGCTTCCACGCCGAGCTGACCGACTACACCACGCGCCTGCTCGACGGCCTGCAACAGCGTGCCGATGCCGCCGGTATCCCGTTTGTCACCACCCAGGCGGGCGGGATGTTCGGCCTGTATTTCAGCGGCGCCGACGATATCGTCACTTTTGATGACGTGATGGGCAGTGACGCCGATCTGTTCAAGCGCTTCTTCCACCTGATGTTGGAAGGCGGTGTGTACCTGGCGCCAAGCGCTTTCGAAGCCGGCTTCACCTCGATCGCCCACGGCGAAGCCGAGCTGAAACTGACCCTCGATGCCGCCGAACGCGCGTTTGCCGCATTGAAATAATGGGTCGTACAAATCAGGCACCGCGCAAACGGTGTCTGATTTGCTACTTTGCTTACAGAGATTTCCGCGTTTTTTAGAGAAATCACCTGCAATCCGGCAGATAACTTGCCCAAGCAGCAGAAAAACGAGTAAAGACTTTGTAAGCAGAGGCCTGCTTATTTCATAATGCGCGCTTATTGGATCCCCCGAGGGTCCGCGCGCCCCGTCAGAGGTAAGTCGATTCCCATGAAACGCACCGGCCGCACCCTGGTTCTGGGCTGCCTGTTGCTCCTTCAGCCGCTGCTGGCACACGCACAAGCAGGCGGCAACTCGTTGTTAATCCCAGCGATGGGTCGTTGCACCCTCAATACCCAGCCAGACAGCCAGGCCGAAGCCCTGAGCGCGTGCCAGAAACAGGCCGACGGCGGGGATGCGCAGGCGCAATACGAGTTGGGCGAGTACTTCCACGACAGCAAAAACCCCGCCCGCGACCTCAACAAGGCCTTGAGTTACTTCGAGAAAGCCTCGCTGCAGGGCCACGCCGAAGCTCAATTCAAGCTGGGCACCATGTTCTTCAAAGGCGAAGGCGTGCCGGCCAACAATGTCCAGGCGTATATCGTGCTGAAAATGGCCGCGGTCAACGGCGCCGAAGACGCGCTGGACACCGCCGACGAAGTCGCCGAGCACATGCAGCGCGATGAGTTGGAAGTGGCGACCCAGGTGCTGGGGCAGATCTTCCGCAATTACCTTCAGGAACTGCAGAGTGCCGACGGGCGTTCGCCCTTCTCACCCCTGCCCTGACAGCGCCTTTACTTCTCTGGCATCGGCATCGGGAATGGCATCACATTGCTGGTGCCACGCGCTTCGCTGATCTTCGGCGTGCCCAAACGCTCGACCTCATCGATGCGCACAATCGAATGCATCGGCACAAAGCTGCGCACCACGCCTTCGAATTGCGCCTTGAGCTTCTCTTCGCCCGGATCGACGACCAACTGGGTGCGCTCGCCAAAGACGAACTCTTCCACCTCCAGGAAACCCCACAGATCGCTCTGATAGATCTGCTTGGCGTACATTTCGAACACCTGGCCCTGGTTGAGGAAAATCACCTTGTAGATTGGAGCTTCACGTTTGGTCATGGTGGGTGAATAACACATCGGGGATATAAAAGAGGGCGCGAACTATAGCATGGCACCCGATGCACAACGCTAGGAACCAATGGGCATGCCCCCTATAATGCGCGGTTCTTTACCACCAGTTGACGATTCCCATGGCCAAGAAGCTTTACATCGAAACCCACGGTTGCCAGATGAACGAGTACGACAGCTCGCGCATGGTCGATCTGCTGGGTGAACACCAGGCCCTGGAAGTCACCGCCCGCGCCGAAGATGCCGACGTGATCCTGCTCAATACCTGCTCGATCCGCGAGCGGGCCCAGGACCGTGTGTACTCCCAGCTGGGCCGCTGGCGCGAATTGAAACTGGCCAACCCGGACATGGTGATCGCCGTCGGCGGTTGCGTGGCCAGCCAGGAAGGTGCCGCCATTCGCGACCGCGCGCCCTATGTCGACGTGGTGTTCGGCCCGCAGACCCTGCACCGTCTGCCGGAAATGATCGACGCCGCGCGCTTGACCAAGCTGCCCCAGGTCGACGTGTCATTCCCTGAAATAGAAAAATTCGACCATTTGCCCGAGCCACGCATCGACGGTCCGAGCGCCTACGTGTCGGTGATGGAAGGTTGCAGCAAGTACTGCACCTTCTGCGTGGTGCCCTACACCCGTGGCGAAGAAGTCAGCCGGCCATTTGACGACGTGCTGTCGGAAATCATCCACCTGGCTGAAAACGGCGTGCGCGAAGTGACGCTGCTGGGCCAGAACGTCAATGGCTATCGCGGCCAGACCCATGATGGCCGCCTCGCTGACCTGGCGGAGTTGATCCGCGTGGTCGCCGCCGTGGACGGTATCGAGCGCATCCGCTACACCACCTCGCACCCACTGGAATTCTCCGACAGCCTGATCCAGGCCCACGCCGAAGTGCCGGAACTGGTCAAGCACCTGCACCTGCCGGTGCAATCGGGCTCGGACCGCATCCTCGCGGCGATGAAGCGCAACCACACGGCCCTGGAATACAAATCCAAACTGCGCAAATTGCGCGCGGCGGTGCCGGGTATCTGCATCAGCTCGGACTTTATCGTCGGTTTCCCCGGTGAAACCGAGAAAGACTTCCAGCAGACCATGAAGCTCATCGAAGACGTCGGCTTCGACTTCTCCTACTCATTCGTCTACAGCCAGCGCCCCGGCACGCCGGCGGCCGACTTGGCGGATGAAACCCCGGAAGCGCTGAAAAAAGAGCGCCTCAACGCGCTGCAACACCGCTTGAATCAGCAGGGTTTCGAGATCAGCCGACAAATGGTCGGTTCCACCCAGCGCATCCTGGTCACCGACTACTCGAAAAAAGACCCGGGCGAACTGCAAGGCCGTACCGAGAACAACCGAATCGTAAACTTCCGTTGCGATAATCCGACCCTGATCGGCCAGTTTGCCGATGTGCACATCGACGCGGCACAGCCCCATTCGCTGCGCGGGTCGTTGATCCCGTAATCACTCTTTGAATTATCGCCAGCCAACATGTGCCGTTTAAGTGCTTTCGCACACAGCCGGCTGGCGTTATTCTCTATTTCACCTCAACAGCCAAAGGGCGGCTAAAAGCGACCTTGAACGCACCCATAGCAGAACCCCATCGTTTTATTCTCGAGCCCTTTGAGGCTCTCCGTTTCGCCAACCTGTGCGGACAGTTCGACGAGCACCTGCGCCTGATCGAACAACGCCTGGGCATCGAGATCCGCAACCGCGGCAATCAGTTCGAGCTCATTGGTGAAGCCCAACACACCCAATCTGCAGAAAACCTGCTGCGCCGTCTCTACCGCGAAACCAAGGGTAGCGAGCTGTCGCCAGAAATCGTGCACCTGTATTTGCAGGAATCGGCTGTGGAAGACTTGGCCAACAACCCAGTCGCTGAAGCCAGCGTGGCCCTGCGTACCAAGAAAGGCATGATTCGCCCAAAGGGCTTGAATCAGCAGAAGTACGTCAAGGCAATCCTCGGTAACGACATCAATTTCGGCATCGGCCCCGCCGGTACCGGCAAGACCTACCTGGCCGTGGCCTGCGCGGTCGACGCGTTGGAACGCGAGCAAGTACGCCGCATCCTGCTGGTGCGCCCGGCAGTCGAAGCGGGCGAAAAGCTCGGCTTCCTGCCTGGCGACCTGGCCCAGAAGATCGACCCGTACCTGCGCCCGCTCTACGACGCGCTGTACGAGATGCTCGGCTTTGAATACGTGGCCAAGCTGATCGAGCGCCAGGTGATCGAGATCGCCCCGCTGGCCTACATGCGCGGCCGCACCTTGAGCAACAGTTTCATCATCCTCGACGAAAGCCAGAACACGACGGTCGAGCAAATGAAGATGTTCCTGACCCGCATCGGGTTCGGCTCCACGGCCATTATCACCGGCGACATTACCCAGGTTGACCTGCCCAAAGGCACCAAGTCGGGCTTGAGCCACGTGATTGAAGTGCTCAAGGACGTGCCGGGCATCAGTTTCACGCATTTCTCGCCCAAGGACGTGGTGCGTCACCCGCTGGTGCAGCGCATTGTCGAAGCCTACGAGCGCTTTGAACACCGCGATGACGGGCTGTCCAAGGACGTTCGCCGCGATGCTTGAGCTTGACCTGCAGCTGGCCACCGACGCGCCCGCCCCCAGCGAAGCGCAGTTCCGCCAATGGTGCGCCCTGGCCCTGCGCCAGCGCACCGCCGACTCGGAGCTGACCATTCGTCTGGTGGACGAGCCCGAGGGCCGCGAACTGAATCACACCTGGCGCCAGAAGGACTACGCGACCAACGTGCTGTCCTTTCCCGCCGACGTACCGGATGAGCTGCTGGATATCCCGCTGCTGGGCGATCTGGTCATCTGTGTCGCCGTGGTGGAGCGCGAGGCGAAGGAACAAGGCAAGGAACTTGAGGCCCATTGGGCCCATCTAGTCATCCACGGCTGCTTGCATCTCTTGGGTTACGACCATATAGACGATGACGAAGCCGAGGAAATGGAAACACTGGAACAAACGTTGCTAGCAGAATTGGGTCATCCGGACCCGTATGCCGACGACGAAGTTTAAAAACACTCAACTGTAACAATAAAGGATTCAGAGTAATCGCTATGAGCGAAGACCGATCGAGCAACGGGCAGAAGTCATGGCTGGGTAAACTGACCCAGGCTTTTGCCCACGAGCCGAAAAACCGCCAGGAGCTGCTTGAGCTGCTGCGCGAGGCCCATCAGAACAAGTTGCTGGACAGCGAAGCGCTGGCCATCGTCGAAGGCGCCATCCAGGTGGCTGACCTGCAAGTACGCGACATCATGGTCCCGCGCTCGCAGATGATCAGCATCAAGGCGACCCAGACCCCACGGGAATTCCTCCCGGCCGTGATCGACTCGGCGCACTCGCGCTACCCGGTGATCGGTGAAAGCCATGACGACGTCATGGGCGTCCTGCTGGCAAAGGACCTGCTGCCGTTGATCCTCAAGGAGAACGGCGACAGCTTCAACATCAAGGACCTGCTGCGTCCGGCCACCTTCGTGCCCGAGTCCAAGCGCCTGAACGTGTTGCTGCGTGAATTCCGCGCCAACCACAATCACATGGCCATCGTGATCGACGAATACGGCGGCGTGGCCGGCCTGGTGACGATTGAAGACGTGCTGGAACAGATCGTCGGCGACATCGAAGACGAACACGACGTCGAAGAAGACAGCTACATCAAGCCACTACCCAGCGGTGACTTCCTGATCAAGGCGCTGACGCCGATCGAGAACTTCAATGAGTTCTTCGACAGCGAATTCTCCGATGACGAGTTCGATACCGTGGGCGGCCTGGTGATGAGTGCGTTCGGGCATCTGCCAAAACGTAACGAGACCACCGAGATCGGCGCGTATCGCTTTCGCATCCTGAATGCCGACAGCCGCCGGATTCACTTGATTCGCCTGACACCTATTGCCCGCTAAGGAATGACATGCAGCGCCTAACCCGCCCCGGCTGGCCCGGTAATTTGCTGGCCGTGGTGGCCGGCGCCATCACCACCCTGGCGCTGGCGCCGTTCGACCTGTGGCCGTTTGCGCTGGTCGCGGTCGGCCTGTTCTATGTCGGGCTGCGGGACCTGAGCCCGCGCCAGGCATTGGGTCGCGGCTGGTGTTTCGGCTTCGGCCTGTTCGGCGCCGGCACCAGTTGGATCTACTACAGCATCCACCACTTCGGCGGTGCTTCGGTGCTGCTGGCGGGTTTCCTGATGCTGCTGTTTACCGCCGCCATCGCCTGGTTCTTCGCCCTGCCCGCCTGGCTGTGGGCGCGCTGGTTACGGCGCAATGAGGCGCCGTTGGCGGATGCACTGACGTTTGCCGCGTTGTGGGTGGGCCAGGAAGCGTTTCGCGGTTGGTTCCTCACTGGTTTCCCGTGGCTGTACTCCGGCTACAGCCAGCTTGACGGCCCGCTGACTGGCTTGGCCCCCGTGGGCGGCATGTGGCTGATCTCCTTTGCCCTGGCACTCACGGCGGCGCTGCTGTGCAACCTGCCGCGCCTGCTGGCCGGCAAGCGCAACGCCTTTATCGGCGCAGGCCTGGTGCTGCTGGTCGCGCCCTGGGCCATCGGCCTGGCGCTCAAGCATCACGCCTGGACCAGCCCGTCCGGTGCGCCACTGACCGTGGCCGCCCTCCAGGGCAACGTCGAACAAAGCATGAAGTGGGATCCGGAGCAGCTCAACGCACAGCTCGCGTTGTATCGCGACATGAGCTTCAGCTCCAAGCCCGTCGACCTGCTGGTATGGCCGGAAACCGCCGTGCCCGTGCTCAAGGAGTCTGTCGAAGGCTACCTGGGCATGATGGGCAAGTTCGCTGCGGACCGGCACACTGCGCTGATCACCGGCGTACCGATCCGCCAGGAAGTGCATCACCAGAAGCGCTACTTCAACGGCATCACCGTGGTCGGCGAAGGCGACGGCACCTACCTCAAGCAGAAGCTGGTGCCGTTTGGCGAGTACGTGCCGCTGCAGGACATGCTGCGCGGCCTGATTGCGTTCTTTGATCTGCCAATGTCGGACTTCGCTCGCGGCCCTGCCGACCAGGCAATGCTGCAGGCCAAGGGCTATCAGATCGCGCCGTTCATCTGCTACGAAGTGGTCTACCCGGAGTTCGCTGCCGGCCTGTCAGCCCAGAGCGATCTGCTGCTGACCATCAGCAACGACACCTGGTTCGGCCGCTCCATCGGCCCGTTGCAGCACCTGCAAATGGCGCAGATGCGTGCACTGGAAGCCGGGCGCTGGATGATCCGCGCCACCAACAATGGGGTGACCGGCTTGATCAACCCGTTCGGGCAGATCACCGCGCAGATCCCGCAGTTCGAGCGCGGCATCCTCTACGGTGAAGTGGTGCCGATGCACAACCTCACGCCGTACCTGCAATGGCGTTCGTGGCCGTTGATCATTCTGTGCCTGGGGTTGTTTGGCTGGGCGCTGCTGGCGGGCAGGATGTCGAAGACCCTGTAGGTTTCGCGACGGGGTTATCGGTAGAACAGCCGGTAACCCAACTGCCCCACGGCTTCATTGATCAACTGCCCACTCTGCCAGATCGATTTGAATTCCGGCATCCAGCCGCCCAATGGCCGGGCGTTGTCCACACCGAGGAAACCGACCGGTCCTGGCACCACGGTGAAGCCTGCCTTCTCAAAGCTCCACACCGAACGCGGCATGTGCCAGGCCTGGGTCACCACCACCACGCGTTTAATGCCCTCCGGCAATAGAATCTCGGCACTCATCTGCGCATTTTCCCAAGTGGTACGGCTGCGCTCTTCCTTCCAGCGCACCGCTACGCCGAAGTCATCCTGCATCGACACCGCCATCAACTCCGCTTCGCTGGGCGGCGTGCCGTAATGCAGGCCGCCGGTAGTCAGCACCGGCAGCCCGGAAGCCTTGGCCAGTCGTGCGGCATAGCGCTGGCGTTCCAGGCCGATCCCGGTGGGCTGGTCGGTGCCCCAGGCCGGGTCACCGCGCTCGCGTCCGGAACCCAGTACCACAATGGCGTCAGCGCGCTGGGCCAAGGTCGACCAGTCTTCCCGGGCCAATGGCGGTTCGGTTTCCAGGGCCCGAGCGCCCCACTCCACCATGACTGGCAAGCTGATCAGCCACATGCCCCCAAAACCCAGGGTAAAGCAGCACGCCGCCAAACGCGGGCGACTACGGCGAAACCACCAGGCAAGCGCCAGCAACAACAATAGAATGCCGGGCGGCAGAAGCAGTTGTTTGATGAAATAACGAATAGGCATCGGGCATCTCCATAGATGCCCGAAGCCTAAGGTGTAACGGGGTTTAGCGACAATCTTTACGGTGACATGCTTACAGTGAAACGGCGTGGTGAAGCCGTTCAGGGGGGCAATGAATTACTTGTAGCGGGCGGACCGGAGCTTTTCCGGGCCACGACCGGCCGACAAGTCCTTGAGCCACACCACCTTGGCTGAATGCGTAGGCTCCTTGATTGGCGGGGTTGCCACCCAAGGAGTCGCACTGCGCCCATTCCTTTCCAGATACGCCTTGATCAGTTCCAGCTCCGCGCGACTCAGACCGCGCAGTTCCAACTCCACAGGCCGTTCATCACGCAATCGGCCCGCTGTCCTCGCTGCATCCAATGCACGACCCAAGCGGTCGATCAGTCCTTCGTAGACATCCGGTTTCGATACGATTCTTTGCGATTCAACCATCCCCTCACCTCATTGAAGAAAGACTTGCTCCCCAATAAACAGCGTAGTCCTCGTGGCCGGGCACGCCTGGCGCCGCGACAGACGGCCCTGCCTGCGCAATCAGGGTTTCCCTCGATAGAGTGGGGTCATGTATGCTACGACGCTTCCTGTAACTCCACTTCCCGCAGGGTTTGGGCACGGACGCGCCGCTTTTTGGTGTCGATCAACCTGAACGTTGCACCGAAGAGGATTAGGCCACCCCTATTCAGTTCAAAAGTAGCCATGCACGAACAATATCAGCCCCGTGAAATAGAAAATGCCGCCCAAACCTTCTGGGACGAGCAAAAGTCCTTTGAAGTCAGTGAACAGCCAGGCAAGGAGACTTACTACTGCCTATCGATGTTCCCTTACCCCAGCGGCAAGCTACACATGGGGCACGTGCGTAACTACACCATCGGCGACGTGATTTCCCGCTACCAGCGCATGCAAGGCAAGAACGTCCTGCAACCCATGGGTTGGGACGCCTTCGGCATGCCGGCGGAAAACGCCGCGATGAAAAACAACGTGGCTCCCGCCAAGTGGACCTACGAAAACATCGCCTACATGAAGTCCCAGCTGCGCAGCCTGGGCCTGGCGGTGGACTGGTCCCGCGAAGTGACCACTTGCAAGCCGGACTACTACCGCTGGGAACAATGGCTGTTCACGCGCCTGTTCGAAAAAGGCGTGATCTACAAGAAGAGCGGCACCGTGAACTGGGACCCGCTGGACCAGACCGTACTGGCCAACGAGCAAGTGATCGACGGTCGCGGCTGGCGTTCCGGCGCGCTGATCGAAAAGCGCGAAATCCCGATGTACTACTTCAAGATCACCGCCTACGCGGATGAACTCTTGTCGAGCCTCGACGACCTGCCGGGCTGGCCTGAACAGGTCAAGACCATGCAACGCAACTGGATCGGCAAATCCAAGGGCATGGAAGTGCAGTTCCCTTACAACGTCGACTCGATCGGCGAAGCGGGCGCGCTCAAAGTCTTCACTACCCGTCCGGACACTTTAATGGGAGCGACTTACGTCGCCGTGGCCGCCGAGCACCCGCTGGCTACCCAGGCCGCCCAGAACAACCCAGAGCTGCAGGCGTTCATCGCTGAATGCAAAGGCGGCAGCGTGGCCGAAGCCGACGTCGCCACCCAAGAGAAAAAAGGTCTGCCAACTGGCCTGTTTGTCGAGCACCCTCTGACCGGCGAGAAGCTGCCGGTATGGGTCGCCAACTACGTGCTGATGCACTACGGCGATGGTGCCGTAATGGCTGTGCCAGCTCACGACGAGCGCGATTTCGAGTTCGCCACCAAATACAGCCTGCCGATCAAATCCGTGGTGCGCACCAGCTCGGGCGATACCAACCCGGCCCCGTGGCAAGACGCCTACGGCGAGCACGGTGAATTGATCAATTCCGGCGAGTTCGACGGCCTGGACTTCCAGGGCGCTTTCGATGCGATCGAAGTTGCACTGATCAAGAAGAACCTGGGCGCCTCGCGCACTCAGTTCCGCCTGCGCGACTGGGGCATCAGCCGCCAGCGCTACTGGGGCTGCCCGATCCCGATCATCCACTGCGAAAGCTGTGGCGACGTGCCAGTACCGGAAGACCAACTGCCGGTGGTCCTGCCGGAAGATGTGGTGCCGGACGGCGCCGGTTCGCCATTGGCGCGCATGCCTGAGTTCTACGAGTGCAGCTGCCCGAAATGCGGCCAGCCTGCCAAGCGTGAAACCGACACCATGGACACCTTCGTCGAGTCCTCCTGGTACTACGCCCGCTACGCCTCGCCGCACTACGAGGGCGGCCTGGTGGAAAAATCCGCAGCCGACCACTGGTTGCCGGTGGATCAATACATCGGCGGTATCGAACACGCCATTCTTCACCTGCTGTACGCGCGTTTCTTCCACAAGCTGATGCGTGACGAAGGCCTGGTGAGCTCCGATGAGCCGTTCAAGAACCTGCTGACCCAGGGCATGGTGGTCGCCGAGACTTACTATCGCCGCGAAGCCAACGGTGCCTACACCTGGTTCAACCCGGCTGACGTGGAGCTTGAGCGCGACAGCAAAGCCAAGGTCATCAGCGCCAAGCTGATCGCCGACGGCCTGCCGGTGGAAATCGGTGGCACCGAGAAGATGGCCAAGTCGAAGAACAACGGCGTTGACCCACAGTCGATGATCGACCAGTTCGGCGCCGACACTTGCCGCCTGTTCATGATGTTCGCCTCGCCGCCTGACATGAGCGCCGAATGGTCCGACTCCGGCGTCGAAGGTTCGCACCGTTTCCTCAAGCGCGTCTGGCGCCTGTCGCATGCCCATATCAGCCAGGGCCTGCCGGGCAAGCTGGACGTGGCCGCCTTGAGCGACGAGCAGAAACTGATTCGCCGCAGCACCCACCTGGCCATCAAGCAAGCCAGCCAGGACGTGGGCCAGAACCACAAGTTCAACACCGCCATCGCCCAGGTGATGACGCTGATGAACGTGCTGGAAAAGGCGCCACAAGCCACCGAACAGGATCGCGCATTGGTACAGGAAGGCCTGGAAACGGTCACCCTGCTGCTGGCGCCGATCACGCCGCACATCAGCCACGACCTGTGGAACCGTTTGGGCCACAGCGATGCCGTCATCGACGCACGCTGGCCGGTGCAGGATGACAGCGCCCTGGTACAGGACACGCTGCAACTGGTGATCCAGGTCAACGGTAAACTGCGTGGCCAGATCGACATGCCGGCCACCGCCAGCCGCGAAGATGTCGAGGCGGCTGCCCGCGCCAACGAAAACGTGCTGCGCTTTACCGAAGGCCTGACGATCCGCAAAGTGATCGTGGTGCCTGGCAAACTGGTCAATATCGTCGCTAGCTAATCGGATCGGGCGCAGGGTTCGCACCCTGCGCCGAAC
Source organism: Pseudomonas azotoformans (assembly GCF_001579805.1). Classification (NCBI taxonomy): domain Bacteria; kingdom Pseudomonadati; phylum Pseudomonadota; class Gammaproteobacteria; order Pseudomonadales; family Pseudomonadaceae; genus Pseudomonas; species Pseudomonas azotoformans. The sequence continues at coordinate 679,943 of NZ_CP014546.1, forward strand.
AAAGCCTTCAGGGCCTCGATAAGGCCCACATGGTTTCAAGGGGAGCAACACAATGATCAAACGCAATTTGCTGGTGATGGGCCTTGCCGTACTGCTGAGCGCTTGCGGCTTCCAGCTGCGCGGCACCGGCACCAACGAACTGGCGATCAAGGAACTGGACGTCAGTGCCCGCGACGCCTACAGCGAAACCGTGACCCAGCTGCGCCAGGTCCTGGAAAACAGCGGCGTTCACGTCTACACCGGCGCGACCTATAAGCTGTTCCTGGCCAATGAAAAAGAAAACCAGCGCAACCTGAGCTACGCCAGTGCTGGCCGCGCGTCCGATATCGAATTGAGCACGGTACTCAGCTTCGAAATCCAGGGCCGTGACCACCTGCCATTGATGGGTGACAACATCCAGGTACAGAAAATCGTCAGCCACGACGGCAACAACCTGGTGGGTTCGGACTCCGAAATCATCCAGGTACGCAAGGAAATGCGTCGCGAACTGGTACAGCGCATGGTACTGCGTCTGTCGATGATCACTCCGGAGCAACTGGAGACCTTGCAGCAACAGGCTGACAACAAGGCCAAGGCTGACGCCGACGCGCTGAAAGCCGCCAAGGAGTACGAAGACAACACGCCGAAGCAATCGCCTGTTGAAGTCCCTGTCGAGTAAGCCAGACGGGGCGCCCCAAGCGCCCCGTTCGCCCTGCCTATGAAACTCGCTCCCGCCCAACTCGCCAAACACCTGCAAGGTGGCCTTGCGCCTGTCTATATCGTCAGCGGCGATGACCCGTTGCTGTGCCAGGAAGCCGCCGACGCCATCCGCACCGCTGCACGCCAGCAAGGCTTTGACGAACGCCAGGTGTTCAGCGCCGACGCCAGTTTCGACTGGGGCACGCTGCTGCAAGCCGGCGCGAGCATGTCGCTGTTTGCCGAAAAGCGCCTGCTGGAACTGCGCCTGCCTTCGGGCAAGCCTGGGGACAAAGGCGCCGCCGCCCTGATGGAATACTGCTCACGCCCCGCCGAAGACACGGTGTTGTTGATCAGCCTGCCCAAGCTTGACGGCAGTGCGCAGAAAACCAAGTGGGGCAAGGCCCTGGTGGAAGGGGCGCAAACCCAGTTCATCCAGATCTGGCCAGTGGACAGCAACCAGTTGCCGCAGTGGATTCGCCAGCGCCTGTCCCAATCGGGGCTGTCGGCAACCCAGGACGCGGTGGAGCTGATCGCCGCCCGGGTCGAAGGCAACTTGCTGGCCGCAGCCCAGGAGATCGAAAAGCTCAAGCTGATGGCCGAAGACGGGCAGATTACCGTCGAGACCGTCCAAGGTGCCGTGGCCGATAGCGCGCGCTTTGATGTGTTCGGGCTGGTGGACGCGATCCTCAATGGCGAACCCGCCCACGCCCTGCGCATGCTCGAAGGCCTGCGCGGCGAAGGCGTGGAACCACCGGTCATTCTCTGGGCCCTGGCCCGGGAGTTGCGAGTCCTGGCTAATATTGCGCTGCAATACAGCCAGGGCACGCCGTTGGACAAATGCTTCAGCCAGGCCCGACCACCGGTGTGGGACAAGCGCAAACCGCTGATGAGCAAAGCCCTGCAACGGCACTCGGCGCAACGCTGGGCGCAGCTCTTGCTGGAAGCGCAGCGCATTGACGCGCAGATCAAGGGCCAGGCGGCCGGTTCGCCGTGGATGAGCCTGAGCCGTTTGTCGCTGTTGATGGCCGGCCAGCGCCTGACACTGCCGGCAGAATAGTCCTACCTCTCGAAGGGCTTTACAGCGGCGCAACATCGGCAGATGATTTGCACCGCTTCATCCCACCTACCGAGAGTAACGACCATGAGTAAAAAGCCATCCAAGCATGGCCCCAACAAGGCCAAATCCATCATCGCCCAGCCACTGTTCCGCAGCCGTCAAGAACGCGCCGGCAAGGGCAAAGGCAGCTACCGCCGCGAAGCCTTCCAGTCTAATAGCTGGGAGGCTTCTTACTTTCTGGCTGCCTGAAGGCAAGCCCCCCTCTGGCATGATAAGGTCTGCACCTGATTTGTAATCCCTGGACCTGTGCATGCCCTCTAGTCTTTCCCGTCGTTGGCACCTTCGCCAATTGATCGCTGCCTCCAGCCTCATTCTGCTCGTCGCCTGCGCGGAAAAACCCACCGCCGCCGACGCTCAACCCCTGCCCAAGCTCCAGACCGCCCCTGTGGTAGCGCCCGCTGTCGTGGCCCCGCTGGCTGTGGACAATCTGGATATCCAACCGACCCAGACCTTCGCCGAATGGCAGGCGGGTTTCCGTGTGCAAGCCCTGCAGGCCGGCATCACTGCCGCCGTGTTCGACAACGCGTTCGCCAACGTCACCCCGGACATGGCGGTCATCCGCGCGGACCGCAGCCAGCCGGAGTTTTCCCGCCCAGTGTGGGAATACCTCGACGGGGCCCTCTCGCCCCTGCGCGTGCGTAATGGCCAGGCGCTGTTGATCAAGTACGCCGACATCCTGCAGAGCATCGAACAACGTTATGGCGTCGACCGCCAGGCATTGGTGTCGGTATGGGGCATGGAGAGCAACTTCGGCCAGTTCCAGGGCAATAACTCGGTGATCCGCTCACTCGCGACCCTGGCTTACGAAGGGCGTCGCCCGGCATTCGCCCAGGCGCAATTGCTGGCCGCGTTGCAGATCATCCAGCACGGCGACATCCAGGCCGACCAGATGAAAGGCTCCTGGGCGGGCGCCATGGGCCAGACCCAGTTTATCCCGACCACCTACAACACCCACGCCGTGGACTTCGATGGCGACGGTCGCCGCGATATCTGGAACAGCCCGGCCGACGCCCTCGCCTCCACCGCGCACTACCTGCAAAGCTCCGGCTGGCAGAAAGGCCAGCCGTGGGGTTTCGAGGTGAAACAACTGCCGGCGAACTTTGATTACGCCCTGGCCGATGGCGGTGTACGCAAGACGGTTGCCGAGTGGATGAAACTCGGTATCCAGTTGCCCTTTGGTGCAAGCATGCCGCCAAATGTCGACCAACTGTCCGCCGCCCTGCTATTGCCGGCCGGTTACCGTGGCCCGGCGTTCCTGGTGCTGGATAACTTCCGCGCGATCCTCAAATACAACAACTCATCGTCCTACGCACTGGCGGTCGGCTTGTTGTCGGAACGCTTCGGTGGTGGTGGCGTGATTCGTGGCGATTGGCCGAAGGATGAGCTGCCATTGAGCCGCTCGCAGCGCATCGACTTGCAGACGGCCTTGAGCGCCAATGGCTACGACGCGGGTAACCCGGACGGGATTATCGGCGCCAATACGCGCAAGGCGATTCGTGCGGCGCAGCAAGCGCTGGGCTGGCCGGCGGATGGGTATCCGACGGTGAAGTTGCTGGAGTCGCTGCAGAACCGCTGACGCAAAACTTTTGTTGGAGCCGGAAAGCCGGCTCCAACAAAGTTCAGCGGATGACCACATCCTGCTCCAACACCAACCGCTGCTCCCCCGCATCCAACCGCACCAACGCGCCCATCGGCAGCGTCAGGTTCGGATCGCAATGCCCACTGCGCCAGCCGGACAACACCGGAATGCGCAACGGTTCGAAGGTCTGCTTGAGCAGCCGCTCCAGCGCAACGCCCTCCACGCCCGCCACATCCCCCACCAGTACGCCGGCAACCTGCGCCAGCTTGCCGGCCAAACGCAGGTGCGTCAGCAGGCGGTCGATGCGGTAGATCGGCTCGTTGACGTCTTCGATCAGCAGAATGATGCCTTCAGCGTCGATCTCAAAAGGAGTGCCCATGACCGCCGCGATCATCGACAGGTTGCCACCCAACAGGCGCCCACAGGCGATGCCAGGCTCAATGGTGGTCAGCGGATAGGCTGCCGGGTGCGCGAGCACGCTCCCGGTACCTAGTTGACCGCGTAGCATGCTGAACAATGAAGACTCGGTAGGTTGTTGCTTGTCACCCAACAGGTCAGCGTTGAGCATCGGACCGTGGAAGGTCACAAAACCGGCATAGCGGCTGATGGCCAGGTGCAACGCGGTGATGTCGCTGTAGCCTACGAAGGGCTTGGGGTTGGCACGCAGCAGGTCGAAGTCCAGGCTATCGAGCAGGCGTGGCGTGCCGTAACCGCCGCGCAGGCAGAAAATGGCGTCGATGTCAGGGTTGGCAAAGGCGTTGTGCAGGTCGTTGAGACGGGTTTTATCGCTACCGGCAAGGTAGCCGTCGCGCTCATAGACGCCGGGGAAGATTCGCAGGTCGTAGCCGCGAGCGCGCATCCATTGACCGGCTTTTTCCACGTCCAGGGTGGCGGGGCCGGCGGGGGCGATCAGGGCGATGGTGCCTTCGGATCGCAAGGCAGGTACGGCGATGCTCATCCACAACTCTCCTTGGCTGACGCGGAACTAAATGTGGGAGCGGGCTTGCTCGCGAATACGGAGTGTCAGTCAACTAATCAGGTGACTGAAACACCGCCTTCGCGAGCAAGCCCGCTCCCACACAAGCCCGCATGCACGTTCAATTTCGGTACGGTTTACGAAACCAGGCTCGCCTTGACCAGCTTGGCCTGCTCGTCCGCATGGTACGAAGAGCGTACCAACGGGCCCGACGCCACGTTCTTGAAGCCCATCTTGTAACCTTCCTCGGCGAACCAGGCGAAGGTGTCCGGGTGCACGAAACGCTGCACCGGCAAGTGGCTGCGGGACGGTTGCAGGTATTGGCCCAGGGTCAGCATATCGATGTCGTGTTCGCGCATGCGCTTCATGACTTCGATCACTTCCTCGTCGGTCTCCCCCAGGCCCAGCATCAGGCCGGATTTGGTCGGGATGTGCGGCATCATCTGCTTGAATTTCTGCAGCAGGGTCAGCGACCACTGGTAGTCCGAACCCGGACGTGCGGCCTTGTACAGGCGCGGCACGGTTTCCAGGTTGTGGTTGAACACATCCGGCGGCTCGGCGGCGGTGATTTCCAGCGCCACGTCCATGCGGCCACGGTAGTCCGGCACCAGGGTTTCGAGCATCACGTTCGGCGACAGCTTGCGGATCTCGCGGATGCAGTCGGCAAAGTGCTGGGCGCCGCCGTCACGCAAGTCGTCGCGGTCTACCGAGGTGATCACCACGTACTTGAGGCGCAGGTCGGCGATGGCGATGGCCAGGCTTTCCGGCTCGTTGACGTCAAGCGGCTTCGGACGGCCGTGGCCGACGTCGCAGAACGGGCAACGACGGGTGCAAATGTCACCCATGATCATGAAGGTCGCAGTGCCGCCGGAGAAGCACTCGCCCAGGTTCGGGCAGGACGCTTCTTCGCACACGCTGTGCAGCTTGTGTTTGCGCAGCAGCGCCTTGATACGGTCGACTTCCGGCGAAACCGGGATGCGCACGCGGATCCAGTCGGGTTTCTTCGGCAGTTCGGTGGTCGGAATGATCTTCACCGGGATGCGTGCAACCTTCTCGGCGCCGCGCAGCTTGACGCCGGCTTCCACCTTGGCACGCGGGGCCGGGGCCGGACGGTCGGTAACGTCCACCGTCGGGATCATGGTTTGCACTGCATCAGTAGTCATAATCAGTCGATTCCGCCCGTAAGGGTCGTCTGCTCAGCATAGTCGAGGTGTTTGACGAGCTGCGCACGCAGCCGGGCACTCACCTCGGCAAATTTAATCGGTGAAGCATGGTCACTCAGTTGCGTCATCGCCAACCCGGCATAGCCACACGGGTTGATCCGCCGGAACGGGGCCAGGTCCATGTCCACATTCAGGGCCAGGCCATGAAAGGAACAACCATGGCGAATCCGCAGCCCCAGGGAAGCGATTTTCGCGCCGTCGACGTACACACCCGGTGCATCGGGCTTGGCCGCGGCGGTCACGCCGTAACTGGCCAACAGCTCGATCAGGCAAGCCTCCATGCGGCTGACGAGGTCACGCACGCCAAACCCCAGCTTGCGCACGTCCAGCAACAGGTATGCGACAAGTTGTCCGGGGCCATGGTAAGTCACTTGGCCACCTCGGTCGACCTGCACCACCGGAATATCCCCCGGCAGCAACAGATGCTCGGCTTTGCCGGCCTGGCCCTGGGTGAAGACCGGCGGGTGTTCCACCAGCCAGATTTCATCGGGGGCCGACGTGCCGCGTTCATTGGTGAACCGCTGCATGGCGTGCCAGACGGGCTCATAGTCCATCCGGCCGAGCTCGCGAAAGCCCAGGATTTGAGACATCACAACACCATGTGCACGAAGCCGGTGGCCCGCAGTTCGCTGTTGATGTTGTAGAGCTGGTCTTGATCAATCGCAACGATGTGCAACTGGATCGTGGTGTATTTGCCGGTCGAGCTGGATCGCTCGTCCACGCGCTGGTCGTTGATCGTTGCGTGCTTGCGCACGATCTCGAGGATCAGGTCTTTACGGCCGACACCGGTATCGCTGATCACCTTGATGGGATAGTCCACCACCGGGAATTCGATCTTTGGCGCCTTTACTTCTTTATCGGTCATGGCGTAACGGCCTCGTAAGCGTAAGCCGTGGCGACGGGCAAAGCCCCGCGTCGGATCAACACGGGGCTTTGCAGGTGCACACTATCAGTTGAACAAGCTGTAGAAGAATAGACGGATGCTATCCCAGACGCGGCGGAAGATACCACCTTCGTCGACGGCGTCCAGCGCGATCAGGTCGGCGCTGTGCACCACCTTGTCGTCCAGCTTCACTTCGACCTTGCCGATCACATCACCCTTGGCGATTGGAGCAACCAATTGCGGGTTCATGGTCATGCTGGCCGCGAGCTTTTTCAGCTGGCCTTTAGGCATGGTCAGGGTCAGGTCTTCGGCCAGGCCGGCCTTGACCTGGGAGGTCGCGCCTTTCCACACCGGCGCGGTCGCCAGTTCAGCACCCTTCTGGTAGAAGGTCTGGGTTTCGAAGAAGCGGAAACCGTAGGTCAGCAGTTTTTGCGTCTCGGCCGCACGGGCCTGCTCGCTGTTGGTGCCGAAGACCACGGCGATCAGGCGTTGGCCGTCACGCACAGCAGACGACACCATGCAGTAGCCGGCTTCGTCGGTGTGGCCGGTTTTCAGACCGTCGACGGTCTTGTCGCGCCACAGCAGCAGGTTGCGGTTAGGCTGCTTGATGTTGTTCCAGAAGAATTCCTTCTGGGAGTAGATCGCGTAGTGCACCGGGTCAACGCGGATGATCGCGCGTGCCAGGATCGCCATGTCGTGAGCCGACGAGTAGTGCTCTGGGTTCGGCAGACCGGTCGGGTTCATGAAGTGGCTGTTGGTCATGCCCAGGTCGGCCACGGTTTTGTTCATCATGTCGGCGAACGCGTCTTCGCTGCCGGCGATGTGCTCGGACAGGGCGACACTGGCGTCGTTACCCGACTGGATGATGATGCCGTGCAGCAGGTCGCTCACAGTGACTTGCGAGCCGACCTTGATGAACATCCGCGAACCGCCGGTACGCCAGGCGTTTTCGCTGACGGTGACCGGGTCGTTTTCGCCGATCTGGCCGCGACGGATTTCCAGGGTCGCGATGTAGGCGGTCATCAGTTTGGTCAGGCTGGCCGGCGGCAGGCGCTGGTCACCGTTGCTCTCGACCAGCACGTTGCCACTGGCGGCATCCATGAGGACCCAGGACTTGGCGGCCAGTTGCGGGGAAGCCGGCACCATTTCAACGGCCCAGGCGGCCGGGGTGATGATCAGCGAAAGAAGCAGGCACGTGCGTTTGGCTAAGGTGGTGATGTTCATCCGTCTCTCGAAATTGCTTATGGAAACTTGCCCTCGCGGGCAAAACTTATTCAGACAGCCCGTTGCCAGACTGTCGCGTGTTCGGTTGCCCGCTCACCCCTTGCCCCTGGGTTTTTATTGTTCAACGAGCCAACAACCAGGGTTCGAGCCCGCGCACGAGCCTGAACCATCAATTCTCTATTATTCGGCAGTGACCACGCTGGGTTGCCCCAGGTTGGCCATGCGTACGCTGTTCTGTACTTGTGCCACTTCGCTCGGCGAGCCGATCGGGCCCATGCGCACACGGTGCAATGTCTGCTGGTTACGCACGATGGAGCTGATGAACACCGGCGCGTTGACCATGCCACTGAGCTTGGACCTTAACAGTTCTGCCGCATCCGGGTTGGCGAAAGCGCCGACCTGCAGGTATTGCCCGCCGGCCATCGAAGCGCCAGGCGCGGCATGGGGCACGACCACCGTGTCAGGCGCGTGCTGTGCCGGTGGCGGCGTCCACTGCTCGATCTTGCCGGTAGAGGCGGTCACTTGCGGCTGTTGGGTTTGCGGCTCGTTGAGCATCAACGGCGCGGGTTTGCCACGCTGGGCCCAGTACTGCGCCGGGTCGATACCTTCGACCTTCACACGTGCGGTGCCGGTTTCGGCGTAACCGAGTTTCTTCGCGGCAGCGTAGGACAAGTCGATGATGCGGTCCGAGTAGAACGGGCCACGGTCGTTCACACGCAGGATCACTGTGCGGTTGTTGTCCAGGTTGGTCACACGGACATAGCTGGGCAGCGGCAAGGTCTTGTGCGCGGCGCTCATGCCGTACAGGTCATACACTTCGCCGTTGGCGGTGTTCTGGCCGTGGAATTTGGTGCCATACCAGGACGCCGTGCCCGACTGCACGTAGGTCTTGGATTCCTGCAGCGGGAAGTAGCTCTTGCCCAGCACGGTATAGGGGTTGGCCTTGTATGGACCGGTGTGCAGGGTCGGCGTGGCATCCGGGATCTTCGACACGTCGACGTCCCACCACGGCGCGCCGTCTTTGTGTGCGCGGTTGATGTCCAGGCCCGGCTGGGAACGGACGACCGCCCCCCCCGACTTCTGCGCCGGGCCACGGCTGGTGGAGCAACTGACGACCAGCAGGGACAACGCGGCGAACGCCACCAGCTTGAGCGGTTGATTGAACGGCGATGCCCGCATTACTTGTTGCCCCGTGCTTGGACCAGCATGTCTGACAGCTGATGCACGGCCATGGCGTACATCACACTGCGGTTATAACGCGTGATTGCGTAGAAATTCTTCAGGCCCATCCAGTATTCCGGGCCGTTTTCGCCTTCAAGGCGGAACGCCGTGACTGGCATATCGTCCGGCAGCGCATTCTGACTCGACCAGCCCAGCGCCCGCAACTCCCCGACCGTCTTGGCCGGCTCAATGCCCTGGGTCAGGCCTTCATCGGCGCGGTCACCGGTGACATCGGCGCGGATTACCACCGGTTCGCCGGCTACCCAGCCGTGGCGCTTGAAATAGCTGGCCACGCTGCCAATAGCATCGTCGGGGTTGCTCCAGATATTGATATGCCCGTCGCCGTCAAAGTCCACTGCATAAGCGCGGAAGCTGCTCGGCATGAACTGCGGCAAGCCCATCGCTCCGGCGTAGGAGCCTTTGAGTGTCAGCGGGTCGACCTGCTCTTCGCGGGCCAGCAGCAGGAATTCGCGCAGCTCCTTGCGGAAGAAGTCAGCACGTGGCGGGTAATCGAAGCCCAGGGTCGACAAGGCGTCGATCACCCGATAACTGCCGGTATTGCGCCCGTAAAAGGTTTCGATGCCAATGATCGAGACGATCACCTGGGCCGGTACGCCGTATTCCTGTTCGGCACGGGCCAGTACCGCTTCGTGCTGGCGCCAGAAGTCCACACCCCGTGCCACGCGGGCGTCGGTGAGGAACATCGGGCGGTATTCCTTCCACTGCTTCACCCGTTCGGCAGGGCGGGAGATGGCGTCGAGGATCGCCTGCTTTTTCTGGGCTTCGCGAAACACACCCATCAGCTGTTCACCGGCGAAACCATAGTCGCGGGTCATTTCACCGACAAACTCGGCGACCTGGGGTGAACCATCGTAGTCACCGGCCTGCGCCTCTTGCGTTGCGCCCAGCAGGCCAATCAGGCCCATCCAGGACGCGTGCCGAGTCGCCCAGCCGCGCATTACTTGCATTGACATCTTCACCTTATTCAAACCTGCGCGATCCATTTGCGATGCGTATGGATCGACATCAAAACCCCAAACGCTGACAGCAATGTCACCAGCGAAGTTCCGCCGTAGCTAATGAACGGCAACGGCACCCCCACCACCGGCAACAGGCCACTGACCATACCGATGTTGACGAAAACGTAAACAAAAAAAGTCATGGTCAAGGCACCGGCCAGCAATTTGCCGAACAGTGTCTGCGCTTGCGCAGTGATCACCAGGCCGCGACCAATCAACAACAAATAGATCAGCAACAGCGCGCAAATGCCCACCAGACCGAACTCTTCGCCCATTACTGCAATGATGAAGTCGGTGTGACTCTCGGGCAAAAAGTCCAGATGCGACTGGGTGCCCAGTAACCAACCCTTACCAAATACTCCGCCGGAACCGATGGCGGCCTTCGACTGGATGATGTTCCAGCCGGTCCCCAGCGGGTCGCTTTCCGGGTCAAGGAAGGTAAGGATCCGTTGCTTCTGGTAGTCGTGCATAAAGAAGAACCACATGGCGACCGCCACGGGCACGGCGGCGGCCAGTACGCTGAGGATCCAGCGCCAGCGCAGACCGCCCATGAACAGCACGAACGCACCGCCCGCCAGGATCAGCAGCGAGGTGCCGAGGTCCGGCTGGCGCACGATCAGGATGAAGGGAATGCCGATCAGAATCAGGCTGACGCCCACGTGTTTGAGTTGCGGCGGCAAGGTGCGCTTGGACAAATACCAGGCGATGGTCGCCGGCATCAGGATCTTCATGAATTCCGACGGCTGGAAGCGAATCACCCCCGGAATGTTGATCCAGCGGGTCGCGCCCATGGCGTTGTGGCCCATCACGTCCACCACCACCAGCAGCAATACGCCTGCCACATAGCCCAAGGGCACCCACCGCGCCATGAAGCGTGGCTCAAGCTGAGCGATCACCACCATCGACAACAAGCCCAGGCCGAACGACGAGGCCTGCTTGATCAGCAGGTCCCAGTTTTTGCCGCTGGCCGAATACAGGACGAACAGGCTGCCGGCCGCCAGGGTCAGCAGCAGGATCAGCAACGGGCCATCAATGTGCATGCGTTGCAGCAACGTCGCACGGCGACGCATCACATCTTCGCTGGAGAGGATGCGGTCAAAATTACTCTTCACGGGCCGTAACCTCAGTGCTTGAAGGGGGGCCGCCATATTCAGGCTTGAGCCTGCCGTCGTCGGCCAACAGCCAAGCGTCCATCACTTGGCGCACCACCGGCGCCGCGACGCCGGAGCCGGACTCGCCGTTCTCGACCATCACCGCGACCACGATTTTCGGGTCATCCGCCGGCGCGAAGCCAACAAACAAGGCGTGGTCTCGGTGGCGTTCCTGGACCTTGGTGCGGTCGTATTTCTCGCCCTGCTTGATCGCCACGACCTGGGCGGTACCGCTCTTGCCGGCAATACGGTACTGCGCGCCAACGGCTGCCTTGCGCGCGGTACCACGGGCGCCGTGCATCACCTGTTGCATACCGTGATTGACCTTGGTCCAGTCCGACGCGTCGCGCAGCACAATGTCGGGGATCGGGTTGTCGTCCACCGGTTTTTCACCTTCGATGGTCTTGGCCAGGTGCGGACGGTTCCAGATGCCTTTGTTGGCCACCAGCGCCGTGGCCTGGGCCAGTTGCAGCGGTGTGGCCTGCATATAGCCTTGGCCGATGCCGAGAATCAGGGTTTCACCCGGGAACCACGCCTGGCGACGGGTCGCGCGCTTCCATTCCCGCGACGGCATCAGGCCGGGGGATTCCTCGAACATGTCCAGGGAGACTTTCTGGCCGAGGCCGAACTTGCCCATATAGGTGGACAAGCGGTCGATCCCCAGCTTGTGCGCCAGGTCATAAAAATAGGTGTCGTTGGAGCGCATGATCGCGGTGTCCAGGTCGACATAGCCGTCACCGGTGCGGTTCCAGTTACGGTATTTGTGATCGTAGTTGGGCAGCATGTAATAGCCCGGATCGAACACCCGGCTGGAGGCTGTGACCACACCCGCGTCCAACCCCGCAATCGCCACCGCCGGTTTGATCGTCGACCCCGGCGGATACAGGCCGCGCAGTACGCGGTTGAACAGCGGGCGGTCGATGGAATCGCGCAACTCGGCGTAGGCCTTGAAGCTGATGCCGGTCACAAACAGGTTGGGGTCAAAGCTTGGCTGGCTGACCATCGCCAGCACTTCGCCAGTCTTCGGGTCCAGCGCCACCACCGCGCCACGACGCCCCCCCAGGGCCATCTCGGCGGCTTCCTGCAACTTGATGTCCAGGCTCAGGACGATGTCCTTGCCCGGCACCGGGTCGGTACGCTTGAGCACCCGGAGCACGCGGCCACGGGCGTTGGTCTCGACTTCTTCGTAACCGACCTGGCCGTGCAACTCCGGCTCGTAGAAACGCTCGATGCCGGTCTTGCCGATATGGTGGGTACCGCTGTAATTGACCGGATCGAGGGTTTTCAGCTCTTTCTCGTTGATCCGCCCCATGTAGCCGACGGAGTGAGCAAAGTGCGGCCCTTGCGGGTAATGGCGCACCAACTGCGCCACCACTTCCACACCCGGCAAACGGAACTGGTTCACCGCGATCCGTGCGATCTGCTCTTCGGTCAGCTCAAAGAGGATCGGCACCGGCTCGAACGGCCGGCGCCCCTGCTTCATGCGTTTCTCGAAGATCACTCGGTCTTCCGGCGTCAGTTGCAGCACCTCGACGATCACATCGAGGATCTGCTGCCAGTCGCCGGAGCGCTCGCGGGTCATGCTCAGGCTGAAACTGGGCCGGTTATCCGCCACCACCACGCCATTGCGGTCGAAAATCAGCCCACGAGTTGGCGGAATCGGCTGCACATGCACCCGGTTGTTTTCCGACAAGGTGGAGTGATAGTCGTACTGGATCACCTGCAGGAAATACAGGCGCGCGATCAGCACACCCAACAACGCCACCACCATGATTGCGCCAAACACCACGCGAGCGCGTACAAGACGTGCGTCTTTCTCGTGGTCCTTGATGCGGATCGGCTGGGTCATCGGGAGGGGCGCAGACTATTTGTGGTAAGGGTGCCCGGACAGAACTGTCCAGGCGCGATACAGCTGTTCACCGATCAGAATCCGTACCAACGGGTGCGGCAACGTCAGCGCCGACAGCGACCAACGCTGATCCGCCCGCGCACAGACTTCCGGCGCCAACCCTTCGGGGCCGCCGACCATGAAGTTGACCGTACGCGAATCCAGGCGCCAGCGATCCAGCTCCACCGCCAACTGCTCGGTGCTCCAGGGTTTTCCGTGCACTTCCAGGGTGACGATGCGCTCGTTGGGGCCGACCTTGGCCAGCATGGCTTCGCCTTCCTGACGGATAAAGCGCGCCACATCGGCATTCTTGCCCCGGGTGTTAAGCGGTATTTCCACCAGTTCAAGCGACAGCTCAGCGGGCAGACGCTTGGCATACTCGTGCCAGCCTTCTTCCACCCACTTGGGCATGCGTGAACCGACAGCGATCAGACGCAGGCGCACAGCCGTTCCTTATTCCTGGTCTTTGTTCAGCTTGTCGAAGTGCGCGTGGCCCACTTCCGGGCTGTGGTGCTTGCCATCGGCGGCACGGCTCTGCTCGGCGCCTTTCCACAGACGCTCCAGGTCGTAGAACTGACGGGCGTTGGAGGTCATCATGTGAACGATCACGTCGTCCATGTCCAGCAGCACCCAGTCGCTGTCGCCCTTGCCTTCTTCACCCAGTGGCTTGACGCCTTGGGCTTTGACGGCTTCGCGGACCTTGTCCAGCATCGCGCCGATCTGGCGGTTCGAAGTACCGGTGGCGATGATCATGTAGTCGGTGATGCTCTGCTTGTCGCGCACGTCCAGCACCTGGATGTCCTGGGCTTTAACGTCTTCCAGGGCAGCCACGGCGACTTTTACCAGCTCTTCGCCAGCCAGTTCTGGGCCAACGTGGGCTTCTACCGGCAGCGGGGCGCTTTTGAAGGTGCCTTTGCGCTTAACTTTGCTTACGTCTTTGTTCGTCATATAAAACTCGTTTTGCTCGTATGTTCGGGCGCTCGCTGCACGACATTTCGTGCATTCAAGCGCGCCTTTTCAGTTCGACGCACGGTAAAGCCCGTGCGCATCGATGTAGGCCAGGACCGCGTCAGGCACCAGGAAACGTACCGACTTACCGCTGGCCAGCAGTTGACGGATCTGGGTGGCGGACACCGCAAGCGGGGTCTGCCAGACGAATGCAATATTCCCGTTCGGCCCGGTCAGGGCCAAGGGGTCACTTACCGACCGCGCGGCCAGCAGGTTGCGCAAGGCATCCGGCGGTTCGCTGTCGGCATCCGGGCGTTGCAAAACCAGGATGTGGCAATGCTGGAGGAGTTCCTCCCAGCGATGCCAAGAGGGCAGGCCGCAAAATGCGTCCCAGCCCAAAAGCAGAAACAACTGGTCATCTGCGGCCATTTCAGCGCGCATCACTTCCAGGGTATCGACAGTGTAGGACGGTTTGTCACGCTTGAGCTCGTGGTCGTCCACCACCAGCGGCGTTATGCCCTCCACCGCCAGGCGCACCATTTCCAGGCGCTGCTGCGGCGACACTTGCGGCGTATCGCGATGGGGCGGCCGAGCGTTGGGCATCACGCGCAACTCGTCCAGCGCCAGGGCATCCGCGACTTCCAGGGCGCTGCGCAAATGGCCGATGTGCACGGGGTCGAAAGTACCGCCGAGCAACCCGATGCGTTTACCCATCAAGTGCGCACATGACCATCGCCGAACACCACGTACTTCTCGCTGGTCAGGCCTTCCAGGCCAACCGGGCCACGGGCGTGGAGCTTGTCGGTGGAAATACCGATCTCCGCCCCCAGGCCATACTCGAAGCCGTCGGCAAACCGCGTCGAGGCGTTGACCATCACCGAAGCGGAATCCACTTCATTGAGGAAGCGCCGGGCATCGCTGAAATGCTCGGAGACAATGGCGTCGGTGTGCTTGGAGCCGTAGGTGTTGATGTGTTCGATGGCTTCGTCCAGGTCGTCGACCAGCTTGATCGACAGGATCGGCGCCGTGTATTCGGTGTACCAATCCAGCTCGGTCGCCTCGATCACGTCCGCGCCCAATAGCGCACGGGTACGCTCGCAACCACGTAGCTCAACCCCTTTGTCCCGGTAGATGGCAGCCAGCGGCGGCAGCACGCGCTCGGCAATGCCTGCGTGCACCAGCAGGGTTTCCATGGTGTTGCACGGGGCGTAACGGTGGGTCTTGGCGTTGTCGGCGATGCGGATCGCCTTGTCGATGTCGGCGGCGATGTCGATATAGACATGGCACACGCCGTCCAGGTGCTTGATCACTGGCACCTTGGCATCACGGCTGACGCGCTCGATCAGGCTCTTGCCACCGCGCGGCACGATCACGTCGACGAATTCCGGCATGGTGATCAACGCGCCAACAGCGGCGCGGTCGGTAGTTTCCACCACTTGCACCACTTCGGCGGGCAACTCGGCCACGGCCAGGCCCTGCTGGATGCACGCGGCGATGGCGCGGTTGGAATTGATCGCCTCGGAACCGCCACGCAGGATGGTGGCATTGCCGGACTTGAGGCACAGGCTCGCGGCGTCGATGGTCACGTTCGGGCGCGACTCATAAATGATACCGATCACGCCCAGGGGCACGCGCATCTTGCCGACCTGGATGCCGGACGGCAGATAACGCATATCGCGGATTTCACCGATGGGGTCAGGCAGCTTGGCTACCTGACGCAGGCCTTCGATCATGTCGTCGATACGTGCCGGGGTCAGCGCCAGGCGGTCCAGCAGGGCCGGTTCCAGGCCATTGGCGCGGCCGTTGGCCAGGTCTTGCTCGTTGGCGGCAGTGAGCTCGGAGCGCGAAGCATCCAGAGCGTCGGCGGCGGCCAGCAGGGCGCGGTTCTTCTGCGCGGTGCTCGCACGGGCGATCAACCGCGAGGCCTGACGGGCAGCGCGACCCAGGCGGGTCATGTAGTCAAGAACGGACTCAGTCATGGTCAGGGAGTCTTGGCAGGGAGGAAAGCGGCAGATTATAGCTGTGACGCCGCTCGACTGACAGCGGTGAGGGGCGGATGGTCGAAATGAACTGTAAAAACCTGGGGTTCAGCGGTAATTAAGGTGGGAGTTGTTATGATTCCGTCACATTTAGCCGTATTTACCCCTGACTGCCATGCCCAGCTCATCGCCCCAACTCCCCGCCAGCGCCCTGCCCGACAGCTTCTTCGACCGTGACGCGCAAATTCTTGCGCAGGCATTGCTCGGAAAAATCATCCGTCATCGCGTGGGAAAAATCTGGCTTTCGGCGCGAATTATTGAAACCGAAGCCTATTACGTGGCCGAAAAAGGCAGCCATGCGTCGTTGGGCTACACAGAAAAGCGTAAGGCTTTGTTTCTGGATGGTGGCCATATCTACATGTATTACGCCCGTGGCGGCGACTCGCTGAACTTCAGCGCCCATGGGCCGGGCAATGCCGTGTTGATCAAATCGGCCTATCCGTGGGTCGATGAATTATCCGGCCCGGCGAGCCTGGCGCAAATGCTGTTGAACAACCCGAATGCCGACGGCAGCCCACGCGCCTCGCAGAAACTCTGCGCCGGCCAGACCCTGCTGTGCAAAGCCCTGGGGTTGAAGGTGCCGATGTGGGACGCCAAGCGTTTCGATCAGGAACGGCTCTACGTTGAAGACGTGGGCCAAACCCCGACCCAGATCATCCAGACCACCCGCCTGGGCATTCCCAGCGGGCGTGATGAACAC
Organism: Pseudomonas azotoformans; assembly: GCF_001579805.1. Taxonomy (NCBI): domain Bacteria; kingdom Pseudomonadati; phylum Pseudomonadota; class Gammaproteobacteria; order Pseudomonadales; family Pseudomonadaceae; genus Pseudomonas; species Pseudomonas azotoformans. The sequence goes on from NZ_CP014546.1 coordinate 696,589, forward strand.
CTGATGTACCGCTTCGTCGATGCGGGCTACGCGCCTTATTGCACGCGGAACCCCTTGCGCCGGGGCCAGGTCGAAGGCCGCGATTATTTTTTGATTTGAGCAGGGAGTGAATTGTATGGGCCAATGGCTCGATAGCATTACCGGCTGGTTGACGCTGAACCCCGAATGGCTGGCGGTCGCGGTGTTTATCGTCGCCTGCGTGGAGTGCCTGGCCATCGCCGGGTTGATCGTGCCGGGCACGGTGTTGTTGTTTGCCATTGCCGCCCTCGCCGGCAGCGGTGCGCTGTCACTCAGCGAAACGTTGTTGCTGGGCTTCCTCGGCGGTTTGCTGGGTGATGCGGTTTCCTACTTCCTGGGCCGACATTTCCATCAGAACATCCGGCGTTTACCCGGCTTGCGCCACCACCCAGAATGGATGAACAGCGCCGAAACCTACTTCCACAAGTACGGCATCGCCAGCCTGCTGGTCGGCCGTTTCATCGGCCCGCTGCGCCCCATGCTGCCGATGGTAGCCGGGATGTGCGATATGCCCTTCCCGCGCTTTGCGATTGTCAGCATCGTCGCGGCCGCGGGCTGGTCCGTGGCGTATCTGCTGCCAGGCTGGGCGACCGGCGCCGCTTTCCGCCTGCCATTGCCCGAAGGTTTCTGGTCGGAAGCCGGCATCGTTGCCGCCTGTATCGCGGTGGTGGTGGGCCTGAGTTTGAACAGCAGCCTGCGCGGCCATCGTCGCGCCACCTTGTGGATCGGTTGCGCCAGCCTGATCGTGTTGATCGCCTTGTTTATCGGCTACCCCCACCTCAATGACTTCGACCAGGGCCTGAGCGCCCTGGTGCAGGAACACCGCAGCCCGTGGCTGGACGAAGTCATGGTGCGCATCACCCAGTTGGGCGAATTCAAGAAGATGTTCTTCGCCAGCGCCGTGTTCACTGGCCTGCTACTGCTGGCGCGACAATGGCGCCATGCCGTGTTTGTCGGCGCGACGCTGGCCGGGGCTGCGGTGATCAACACCGGGACTAAGTTGTTTTTCGCACGCGGCCGCCCGGAAATCCTGACAGACCCACTGACCAGTTTCAGCATGCCCAGCGGCCATGCGTCCGGTGCGTTCGCGTTTTTCCTGGCGCTGGCGATCCTGGCCGGTCGCGGACAACCCGTGCGATTGCGCCTGACCTGGATGCTGCTGGGCTGCATTCCTGCGGCATTCATTGCGCTGTCGCGGGTCTACCTTGGGGCCCACTGGCCTACCGATATCCTGGCGGGCACGCTGTTGGCGATGACGGTGTGTGCGTTCAGCCTGGGCATCACCCAGTATCGAAGCCCGCTGCCGGCCATGTCGCAAAAAACCTGGTGGCTGTTGCTGCCGGCGCTGGTCGCGGTGTTGAGCTTCATTGCACTCACCGGCACGCCCCACGCCCTGCTGCGCTATGCCTACTGAGTGAACAGTTCGCCCTGCAACTCGTCGAGCAGCATCTGGATCGCGTCCAGGCGCTGTTGCGGGTCGTCGAGTTGCAGCAGGTCGATCTTGTCGGCCTCGGTAAAGGGCAGCAGATACGCCAACTGATTGCCCAAGGCTTGCTGGCCGTCGGCGTGGGCGTCCATGTCCAGCGAGGCCACCATCGGGTGCTCGGCCAACGCCTGGAGCAGCGCCAGCAGGTCGGCGTCTTCCTCTTCCAAGGGTTGGTCCGGCAGCTCTTCAAGCCACTGCACTTCAGCCACCAGCAACTGGTCCTTCTGCACACCGGCATCGCGTACACGGAACCGGCGTCCGCCCTCGACGCGAATCCCCAGCAGGCCATTGTCCTGTTGCTTGAAGTCGCGGATCAGCGCTTCACAGCCGATCAATGCGTAGCCATCCGGCGCCGTGCCCACCTCCTGGCCGTCAAGAATGCACACCACGCCGAAGCTTTCGCCCTTTTTCATGCAACGGGCGACCATGTCCAGGTAGCGCGCCTCGAACAGTTGCAGGTCGAGGGTGCAGCCAGGGAACAGCACAGTATTGAGCGGGAACAGCGCCAGACTCATAAAGGTTTCCTTAAACCTGGTTTAAACGATCACCGACACGGCCAGCGGCAGGAACACTGCCGTGGCCACGCCCATCAGACTCATCGCCAGCGCGGCAAAGGCGCCGCATTCTTCGCTTTCCTGCAGGGCCACCGACGTGCCGACGGCGTGGGCCGTCATGCCCAGCGCCATGCCGCGCGCCTCGGGGCTGTGCACACCCAGGCGCGACAAATAGGCCGGGCCGATCATCGCGCCGACCACCCCGGTGATCAGCACAAACACCGCCGCCAATGCCGCCACGCCGCCGATCTGCTCGGCCACCAGCATGGCAATTGGCGAGGTCACCGATTTGGGCGCCATGGTCATCAACATCATGTGTTCGGCACCGAACCACCAACCCAGCAGCACACACAGGCCGGTGGCGAGGACCCCACCTATCACCAGCGTAGTAAAAATCGGCCAGAACAATTGGCGAATGCGCCGCAGGTTCAGGTAAAGCGGCACCGCCAGGGCCACTGTTGCCGGGCCGAGCAGGATGCCCATGATCTCGGTGCTCTTGCGGTACTCGGCGTAGCTCAGGCCACAACTGATCAGCACGCCGATCACCAGCAGCATGGACACCAGCACCGGCTGCAGGAAGATCCAGCGGGTTTTCTCGAACCCTGCCAGTACCAGTTGATAGGCGCCAAGGGTGATGCCGATGCCGAATAGCGGGTGATGAATGACTGCCGTCCACGCGCCCTGCCAGTCGACGATCATTGATCCTTCTCCTTGCGCTTGACCATCTGCTGCATCAACACGCCCACGAAGCCCATGGCAATCACCAGCGACAGCACCAGCGCGCCGACAATGGCCCAGAAATCCGCGGCAATGTCCTTGGCATACACCATCACCCCTACCGCCGGCGGCACCAGCAGCAACGGCAAGTACCGTAATAGGCTGCTGGCCGCCAGGCTCAAGGGCTCGCCGACCTCGCCCTTCCAGATCAGGAACCCCAGCATCAGCAGCAGGCCGATGATCGGCCCCGGCAGCACCGGCAACAGCAAATGATTGATCGCCGTGCCGATCAGTTGAAACAGCACCAGCCAGGTCAGGCCACGTAACAGCATCCGTTCTTCCCCCTCAAGACTCGCCCGCATTATAAGCACGCCCGCCCTATACACCGGCATTCGCCAAAAGCATGGTGGGTTGACCGAGCCGATTGGCCATGATGATCTACATTGGTTCTCTGTAACCCATAAAAAACCAGACGTTGTACACAGCGTGATGAACCAAGGAGAGACGCAATGCCCTATGTACCCGTAGCGCAGCTCAAAGATTATGTCGGCAAGGAACTGGGACGTTCCGAATGGCTCACCATCGACCAGGCGCGTATCAACCTGTTCGCCGAGGCCACGGGCGATCATCAGTTCATCCACGTCGACCCGGTCAAGGCCGCGCAAACCCCGTTCGGCAGCACTATCGCCCACGGCTTCCTGTCGCTGTCGCTGATGCCCAAGCTGATGGAAGATCTGCTGATCGTGCCCGAAGGCCTGAAAATGGCGGTCAACTATGGCCTGGACAGCGTGCGATTCATCCAGCCGGTCAAGGTCAATTCAAAAGTGCGCCTGAACGTGACACTCAATGACGTCACCGAGAAAAAACCCGGCCAATGGCTGCTCAAGGCCACCGCCACCCTGGAGATCGAAGGCCAGGAAAAACCGGCTTACATTGCCGAGTCGTTGTCACTCTACTTCGTGTAAGCCCGTGCCTGTGGTGGGGATATAAACCTCACCACAGTGTATGTAAATTTATGTATGAAACTCGCAGCTGCGGCATACTCGGCGCTCAATTATCCGGATCCCGCTATGCGCCCACTCGCCCCCCTCGCCCTTGCCCTGTTGCTCACCGCTTGCGGAGACGGCGAATCGCTGTTGCCGCCCGATGCGCGCCTGCCCGACGGCGGCCGTTACCGGGGCGACGTGGTCGATGGCTTGCTGCAAGGCCAGGGCCGCGTGGACTACCCCAACGGCAGCTGGTACGCCGGCCAGTTCGATAAAGGCCAGTGGCACGGCCAGGGCGAGTGGCATGGCAGCAACGGCGAAGTCTATAAAGGCCAGTTCCAACAGGGCCTGTTCGACGGCCAAGGCAGCTTGACCACGGCGGGCAGCCACTATGTCGGCGGCTTCAAAAATGGTCGACGCAATGGCGAAGGCACCCTCAAAGAGGGGCAGATGACCTATCGCGGCGAGTTCAAGGACGACCAGTATTCCGGCCTCGGCCGCCTGGAGCTGGCCGACGGCAGCCAATACCAGGGCCAGTTCGCCCACGGCAAGCCGAACGGCGAAGGCCAGCGCAACGACGACAGCGGCAACCAGTTCAGCGGTCATTTCGTTGATGGCCAGCTGGAAGGCAATGGCACGTTCAACAGCGCCGATGGCGACATCTATGTCGGCCAGTTCAAACAAAACCAACTGAACGGCAAGGGCCGCTACGAGAACGCCGACGGCGACGTGTGGATCGGCCAGTTCAAAGAAGGCGCGCTCAGTGGCAAGGGCGAATTGATCGGCGTGGATGGCAGCCACTATGTCGGCCAGTTCAGCGATTGGCGTTTCACCGGTGAAGGTCGCCTGAACCTCACCGACGGCAGCTTCTATATCGGCGGTTTCGACAGCGACAGCTATCAAGGCAAAGGCACTCTCGTGCTCACCGACGGCAGCGTACAGGCCGGCACTTGGGTCAACGGCATGCGCGTGCGTGACGCCGACGGCAAACTGCTGCCCGACCCGTTGGAAATCGGCGTGTTGGCCCAGGGTCGCCTGCTCGACGCCGCCCTCGCCGCCGTGCCCGCCTCCACCCCTGCCGTGGAGCTGTACACCCTGGCCGTGGCCGGCGATGGCAAGCAGAGCGTGTTCCTGCGCGAAGCCGATTACGTCAGCAACATGCTCGCCACCCGTTTCGGTGCACGCGGGCAGATTCGCCTGGTCAACCACCGCGACCACATTGCCGACCGCCCGCTGGCCACTCGCGAAAGCCTGCGCCGCGCCGTACAGACCCTGGCCGACCGCACCGGGCCGGAAGACCTGGTGTTTATCTACATGACCAGCCACGGCACCCACGAACACGAACTGGTGCTCGACCAACCGCGCATGGAACTGGCCGACCTGCCCGCCGATGAACTCGCCGCCGTGCTCGCACCACTGAAGAACCGCGACAAGATCGTGGTGATCTCGGCCTGCTACTCCGGTGGTTTCATCCCGGCCCTGAAGGACGAGCGCACCCTGATCATGACCGCGTCCCGTGCCGATCGCGTGTCCTTCGGCTGCTCCGAAGAAGCCGACTTCACCTACTTCGGCGACGCCCTCTTCGCCCAAGCCTTCAACCAGACCGACGACTTGCAGCAAGCCTTCAAGCTGGCACAGCTGCATGTGGCCGAACGCGAGCAGGCGGACAGCTTCGAAGCCTCAGAACCGCAGATCTGGGCCCCCAAGGGTGTGATCGCCCATTGGCAATTATTACGCAAACAGCAGGCACGAAAGGCGCTCGAAAGCGTCTCAATGAATAGCAAGGAAGCCAAAGGCAACTAAGCTGAACTGTGTAACAAGGGGGAGACACCATGTACCTGACGCCTCAGCATATCTTGCTCGCCGGAGCCACCGGCCTTACCGGCGAACACCTGCTCGATCGCCTGCTCAACGAACCCACCGTGACTCGCGTGCTCGCGCCCAGCCGCAAGCCACTGGCCGAACACCCGCACCTGGAAAACCCGGTGGGCGACCCGGCGGTGTTCCTGCCGCAGCTGAGTGGCCAGGTGGACCTGGCCTTCTGCTGCCTGGGCACCACCATCAAACAGGCGGGCTCCGAAGCGGCGTTTCGCGCCGTCGATCTGGACATGGTCGTGGCCTTCGCCAAACGCGCGCGGGAAATGGGCGCACGCCACCTGATCGTGATCAGTGCAATTGGCGCCGACCCGAAATCCTCGATCTTCTACAACCGGGTCAAAGGGGAAATGGAAGAAGCACTCAAAGCCCAAGGCTGGCCACAACTGACCATCGTGCGGCCGTCGTTGCTATTGGGGGAACGGTTGGAACCGCGTTTGGCGGAGCAACTGGCCGGGCCGTTGTCGCGACTGATTCCGGGCAAATACCACGGCATTGAAGTGTGCGAACTGGCCCGGGCCATGTGGCGACTGGCGCTGGAAGAGCAGGACGGGGTGCGGGTGGTGGAGTCGGATGAGTTGCGCAAGTTAGGTAAGTAATTCTGCGGTGACCTGGCTGGCCTGCGTTGAGGCCAGCACAGGCAATACACCTCTATAGGCCGCCTGTAGCATTGAAGCCAACCCCCAACACCGTCAACACCGACAGCGGCAACAGCAAGGTATCAAGCAACGCACTCGCCGGCAGATCCACACCGGGATAAGCCGGCGCCTCTGCACCAAACCTGTCCTTGGCGCAGCAACCGCCATTCATTGCATATAAATCCAACCGCGTACCGGCATACACCACCGGCGCGCCAGGTTGCGCCGCGTCCAACGTGCGCGCCGTGGCGCAGCCCGTCAGTTGCAGCGCCAGCACGATCAGCAGTGCCTTATTCATCGCTGCTCAAATGGTGCTCGCCCCAACGCGGCAGCATGTCCTGGGGAATGTTCAGCAGGTTGAGAATGCGCGCCACCACAAAATCCACCAGGTCATCGATGGTCTGCGGCTGGTGATAGAAACCCGGCGAGGCCGGCAGAATCGTCACACCCATGTTCGACAGTTTGAGCATGTGTTCCAGGTGAATGCTCGAATACGGCGCTTCACGGGGCACCAGGATCAACTGGCGGCGCTCCTTCAGGGTCACGTCCGCTGCGCGCTCGATCAGGTTGTTGCAGGCTCCCGTGGCAATGGCCGACAGGGTGCCAGTGGAACACGGCACCACCACCATCGCCGCCGGCGCACCGGAGCCGGACGCCACGGGCGACATCCAGTCCTCTTTGCCGTAGACCTTGATCTGCCCCGCCGCAGCCCCGGTGTATTCGGTGAGGAAGGCCTGCATCGTCTGCACCTTGGGCGGCAGCGCCACGTCGGTCTCGGTGGCCATCACCAGTTGCGCCGCCTTGGAGATCAGGAAGTGCACCTCACGGTCTTCGCGCACCAGACAATCCAGCAGGCGCAAACCATAAGGCGCACCGGAGGCGCCGGTCATCGCCAGCGTGACGCGTTCCGGGCCACTCATTTCAGCGCCTCGGCCAGTTTGCCGTGCAGGCCACCAAAGCCGCCGTTGCTCATGACCACCACGTGAGTACCGGGTTCGGCCTGTTGCTTGACGTGTTCGATGATGCCGTCAATGGAGTCGCACACGGTTGATGGCACGGTGCACCGCGCTGCGATTCCCGGCAGGTCCCAGCCGAGGTTGGCCGGTGCGTACCAGACCACCTGGTCGGCATCGTTGACGCTTTCCGGCAGACCATCGCGGTGGGAACCTAGCTTCATGGAGTTGGAGCGCGGCTCGACAATCGCAATGATCGGCGCATCGCCGACACGCTTGCGCAGGCCGTCCAACGTAGTCGCAATGGCCGTCGGGTGGTGGGCAAAATCGTCGTAGATGGTAATCCCATTCACGTCGGCAACTTTTTCCATGCGGCGCTTCACGCTTTTGAAAGCGCTCAACGCGGCAATGCCCATGGACGGCACCACGCCCACATGCCGCGCAGCCGCCAGGGTGACCAAGGCGTTGGCGACGTTGTGCTGGCCGGTCATGTCCCACTCGACGACGCCTTGGGCCTCACCTTCGAACAGCACTTCAAATCTGGAACCGTCTTCGCTGAGCAGCTTGACCTGCCACTGCCCACCCGCGCCGGTGGTTTGCACCGGGGTCCAGCAGCCCATCTCGATCACACGCTGCAAGGCGGGTTCGGTGGTCGGGTGGATCACCAGGCCTTCGCTTGGGATAGTACGCACTAGGTGGTGGAACTGACGTTCGATAGCCGGCAAATCGGGGAAGATGTCAGCGTGATCGAATTCCAGGTTGTTCAGGATCGCTGTGCGCGGGCGGTAGTGAACGAACTTGGAGCGTTTGTCGAAGAAGGCACTGTCGTATTCATCCGCCTCGATCACGAAGAACGGCGTGTCGCCGAGGCGCGCCGACACCGAGAAATTCTGCGGCACGCCGCCGATCAGGAAGCCCGGGCTCATGCCCGCATGTTCCAACACCCAGGCCAGCATGCTGCTGGTGGTGGTTTTGCCGTGAGTGCCGGCGACCGCGAGTACCCAACGGCCTTGCAATACATGGTCAGCCAACCATTGCGGGCCGGACACATAAGGCAAACCTTTATTGAGTACGTATTCGACCGCCGGATTGCCACGGGACATGGCATTGCCGATCACCACCAGGTCCGGGACCGGGTCGAATTGCGACGGGTCGTAGCCTTGGGTCAGCTCGATGCCCTGGGCCTCGAGTTGCGTGCTCATGGGCGGATAGACGTTGGCGTCGGAGCCTGTCACGTGATGGCCCAGCTCTTTGGCCAGAACCGCCATCGAGCCCATGAACGTGCCGCAAATACCGAGAATATGAATGTGCATAGTCGACCTCGTAAAACATCGAGGCAGGTTAGCGCAGGGGGGCGAAAATCGCACCCTTTAGCTGAGGGTGTGACGTGCGATGCCGTGCCGGCGCAGCTTCCTATACAGCGTGTTGCGGCTGACGCCCAGTTGCTCTGCCGTGTGCGTCATGTGCCAGCGCTGCTGCTGCAACGCGGCGAGCAAGGCCAGGCGCTCGGCGTCTTCCAGCGGTGATTCCAACGGTTTGGCCTGCGCAACCGGCACGGGTCGGGCCTGACGAATCTGCGCGGGCAAATCCTCCAGGCCGACACGTCCTCCATCACACAGCGCCACCAGGGTGCGCAGTACCGTGCGCAACTGGCGGACGTTACCCGGCCAGGCAAACGCCAACAACGCGCCACGCGCCGATGGGTCGAGAGCCACCGACTCGCCATTGGCCTCCTGGGCCAGCAGGAAATCCAATAACTGGGACTTATCGCTACGCTCGCGCAACGGCGGCAAGCCGACTTCCAGGCCATTGAGCCGGTAGTACAAATCTTCGCGGAAGCTGCCGTCCTGCACGCGCTCCAGTAGATTGCGGTGGGTCGCGCTGATAATTCGTACATTCACCGCCTGGGGCTCGCCGCCGAGCGGCACCACCAGCCGATCCTCCAGCACCCTTAATAGTCGGGTTTGCAGCGCCAGGGGCATGTCGCCGATTTCATCGAGGAACAGGGTGCCGCCGTCGGCTTGCTGCAACTTGCCTTGCATGCCTTCTTTGCGCGCACCGGTAAAGCTGCCGCCGCGATAGCCGAACAGTTCGCTTTCGATCAGGCTTTCCGGGATGGCGGCGCAGTTGAGCGCGACGAATGCCTTGTCGGCACGTTGGCTGGCCAGGTGCACCGCCTTGGCGAAGGCCTCTTTGCCGGAACCGGTTTCGCCATTGATCAACAGCGGCACATCACGCTCGAACACCCGCAGCGCCTTGCGAAAGTCCTGTTGCAGCGTCGGATCGCCCAGGCAGATGCCTGGCAACGGAGCAGGCTCAGGCTTAATGAAAGGTGCTGGTGCGCTGCGCGCTTGCCCACGTAATGCGGCAAACAGTTGTCGACCATCGCGGGTGCGCAGCGGCCAACTGGCCGTGGCATTGGCGCTGGCGCGGCCGAGTAATTGATCCAGGGAACAGTCGAAAAACGCTTCCACAGGCTGTCCCAGCAAACCGCCCCGTAGCTGCCCAAGCAGGTTCAGGGCACTTTGGTTCACTGCACAGATTCGCCCTTCACCATCGAACGCCAATAGCCCTTCGCTGAACAGCCCCACCGACTCGGCTTGCAAGTGAAAACGCAGCAGCCAGTGGTTCTCGAAATGACGCAGGAAGTAGCAACTCTCGATCATCTTCGCCGACAGGTTCACCAGCGCCATCGTGTGAAACTGGCTCTGGCGCGACACCGCTTCCCGCGCGGAGGACACATCCAGCACCGCCAGCAGATCCCCATGGGGATCGAACACCGGGCTCGCCGAGCAGGTCAGCCCGGTATGCCGGCCACGAAAGTGTTCGTCACGATGAATGGTCAGGGATTGGCGTTCCACCAGGCAGGTGCCGATGCCGTTGGTGCCCTCGCAGGCCTCACTCCAATCCGCGCCCAGCCACAACCCGGCGCGCTCGAAGATCTTGCGCTCGGACGGCGCGGTGACACAGTTGAGGATCACGCCGCGTGCATCCGTGAGCAACACCGCATGGCCGGCGCCCGAGAGCTGCTGATGCAGGCTGTTCATCTCGTTGCCGGCGATGTGCAGCACTTGTTGCAGGCGCTCGCGGCGTTCCAGCAAGCGACCATGTTCAAGCACAGTCGGAGCAATGGTTTGCGCAGGGTCGAGGTGGTAGTCCTCCAGACAACGCAGCCAGGAGCGGGCGATGGACGGATCGCTGGACGGGTCGCGGCCATGCGCCACGGTAAGGACTTGCTGGGCATGGCGGCTGAAATGATCGTTGTGCATTTCTTATTATTCTCCCTGCGTGAGAACCACCAGCATCCCCCAGCCCTCCAGGCAATGCAATCCCGGAGCGACTCACCGGTCACAGGCTGTACCGTTTGTGGCACAAACTGTCACACGGGGTGTATCGAGCCTGCCACAGCAACGCCTTGCTACAAAGCCTAACCCCTTGATTTGCCTAGCCAGCAAGGCGGTGGCCCAACCTTTGCTCTACGCTTTATCAAGCGCTTGCTGCGCTGCGCTCCCAATAAACATAAAAGCCAGGAGATACCCACCATGCGTTACGCACACCCCGGTACTGAAGGCGCCATCGTTTCGTTCAAAGCCAAGTACGGCAACTACATCGGTGGCGAGTTCGTTGCGCCGGTCGATGGCAACTATTTCACCAACACCTCGCCGGTCAACGGCAAGGCAATTGCCGAATTCCCGCGCTCCACCGCCAAAGACATCGACAAGGCCCTGGACGCCGCCCATGCCGCCGCCGACGCCTGGGGCAAGACCTCGGCCCAGGACCGTTCGCTGGTCCTGCTGAAAATCGCCGACCGCATCGAACAGAACCTCGAACTGCTGGCCATCACCGAAACCTGGGACAACGGCAAGGCCGTGCGTGAAACCCTCAACGCCGACATCCCACTGGCCGCCGACCACTTCCGCTACTTCGCTGGCTGCATCCGCGCCCAGGAAGGCACCAGCGCCGAAATCAACGAACACACGGCGTCGTACCACTTCCATGAACCACTGGGCGTGGTCGGCCAGATCATCCCGTGGAACTTCCCGATCCTGATGGCGGCGTGGAAACTCGCCCCGGCCCTGGCCGCCGGTAACTGCGTAGTGCTCAAGCCCGCCGAGCAAACTCCGCTGGGCATCACCGTGTTGCTGGAGGTGATCGGTGACCTGTTGCCACCTGGCGTGTTGAACGTGGTTCAAGGCTTCGGTAAAGAAGCCGGCGAAGCCCTGGCCACCAGCAAGCGCATCGCCAAGATCGCCTTCACTGGCTCGACGCCCGTGGGCTCGCACATCATGCATGCGGCGGCCGAGAACATCATTCCGTCGACCGTGGAATTGGGCGGCAAGTCGCCGAACATCTTCTTCGCCGACATCATGAAAGCCGAGCCGTCCTTTATTGAGAAAGCCGCCGAAGGGTTGGTGCTGGCGTTCTTCAACCAAGGCGAAGTGTGCACCTGCCCTTCCCGTGCGCTGGTGGAAGAGTCGATCTACGACGACTTCATGAAAGTCGTGATGAAGAAAATCGAGTCGATCAAACGCGGCGACCCGCTGGACACCGACACCATGGTCGGCGCCCAGGCGTCCGAGCAGCAGTTCGACAAGATCCTGTCCTACCTGGAAATCGCCAAGGGCGAAGGCGCGCAACTGCTCACCGGCGGCAAGGTCGAGAAGCTCGAAGGCGACATGGCCGGCGGCTATTACATCCAGCCGACCCTGCTCAAGGGCACCAATGAAATGCGCGTGTTCCAGGAAGAAATCTTCGGCCCGGTGGTGAGCATCACCACCTTCAAGGACGAAGCCGAAGCCCTGGCAATTGCCAACGACACTGAGTTCGGCCTGGGTGCCGGGGTGTGGACCCGCGATATCAACCGCGCCTACCGCATGGGCCGCGCAATCAAGGCGGGCCGCGTGTGGACCAACTGCTACCACCTGTACCCGGCGCATGCCGCGTTTGGTGGTTACAAAAAGTCAGGTGTAGGGCGTGAAACGCACAAGATGATGTTGGATCACTACCAGCAGACTAAAAACTTGCTGGTAAGTTACGACATTAATCCATTGGGCTTCTTCTAACTGACACCCCGCTCTCACATTTGAAATGCAATTAAAATGTGGGAGCGGGCTTGCTCGCGAAAGCGGTGGGTCAGTTAATAAATCAGTGACTGTTACACCGCTTTCGCGAGCAAGCCCGCTCCCACATTTAGATCTTCATAAGTACTTGCGAAGTGCATTCGGCACAAAGAGGCCGAGTTAAAACAATAACAACGGAAGGTACTTTCCCATGTCTAGCGAACCTACAAGTTCATCTGTCGACTTCGAAAAAGTCGACTCCCAATACTTCCAACAACGCGAATTGAAAAAAGGTGCCGCCGGCTGGGTACTGCTGGTCGGCCTTGGCGTTGCCTATGTGATCTCCGGCGACTACGCCGGTTGGAACTTCGGCCTGGCCCAGGGTGGCTGGGGCGGGATGTTCCTTGCCACCTTGTTGATGGCCACCATGTACCTGTGCATGTGTTTTTCCCTGGCCGAACTGTCTTCCATGATTCCCACCGCTGGCGGCGGCTACGGTTTTGCGCGCAGCGCCTTTGGCCCTTGGGGCGGGTTCCTTACGGGCACCGCGATCCTGATCGAATACGCCATCGCCCCCGCCGCCATCGCGGTGTTTATCGGCGCGTATTGCGAGTCGCTGTTCGGTATCGGCGGCTGGATGATTTACCTGGCGTTCTACATCATCTTTATCGGCATCCACATTTTTGGCGTGGGCGAAGCCCTGAAGTTGATGTTTGTGATCACCGCCGTGGCCGCGATCGCACTGGGTGTGTTTCTGGTGGCGATGGTGCCGCACTTCAATGTCGCCAACCTGCTGGATATTCCGGTGACTGAAGCCAAGGGCGCCAGCACCTTCCTGCCGTTCGGCTACGTGGGTGTGTGGGCCGCAATTCCTTATGCCATCTGGTTCTTCCTGGCCGTAGAAGGCGTACCCCTGGCCGCCGAAGAAACCAAGAACCCGAAACGCGACCTGCCGCGTGGCCTGATCGGCGCCATTGTGGTGCTGACCAGTTTTGCCCTGTTGATCCTGGTGATCGCACCGGGCGGCGCCGGCACTTACGCATTGATCAAATCCGGCAACCCGCTGGTTGAAGCATTGGCGCTGTCCTACGGCGGTTCCACCTGGATGGGCAGCTTCGTAAACCTGGTGGGGCTTGCTGGCCTGATCGCGAGCTTTTTCTCGATCATATACGCCTATTCGCGGCAGATCTTCGCACTGTCCCGTGCTGGCTACCTGCCGCGCAAACTGTCCCAGACCAACAAGAGCAAAGCGCCAGTGTTGGCCTTGGTGATCCCCGGCATCATCGGCTTCGGCTTGTCGCTGACCGGCCAGGGTGACCTGCTGATTCTGGTGGCAGTGTTTGGCGCAACCATTTCCTACGTGCTGATGATGGCCGCGCACATCACCCTGCGCATCCGTCGCCCCAAAATGGACCGTCCATACCGCACACCGGGCGGTATCTTCACTTCCGGCGTTGCGCTGGTGCTGGCCTGCGTGGCCGTGGTGGCGGGCTTTCTGGTGGATCCGCGGGTGGTGATTGGCGCCGCGATCATCTATGGAGTATTAATTGCTTACTTTGCTTTCTACAGCCGGCATCACTTGGTAGCAGGCACGCCCGAAGAGGAATTCGCGGCGATCCAGGCCGCAGAGGCCGCCCTGCACTAACTGCCGTAAACCTCGACGCGGGCAGTTGCCCGCGTCGCCAAGGAGACACTGTATGGCAAGCTTTTCCCACGCGGTGGGTGCACAAACCTATCGCTTCGACAGCCTCAAGGACGTGATGGCCAAGGCCAGCCCCGCGCGTTCCGGGGACTTCCTCGCCGGCGTCGCCGCACAGAACGACGGTGAGCGCGTGGCGGCGCAGATGGCGTTGGCGAATATCCCGTTGAAACACTTCCTGCAAGAAGTGCTGATCCCTTACGAAAACGACGAAGTCACCCGCCTGATCATCGACACCCACGATAAACAGGCGTTTGCCACCGTCAGCCACCTGACCGTCGGCGGTCTGCGTGACTGGCTGCTCAGCGACGCGGCCGACGAACATTCCCTACGCGCCTTGGCCCCAGGTCTGACGCCGGAGATGGCCGCCGCCGTGTCAAAGATCATGCGCGTGCAGGACCTGGTACTGGTGGCGCAGAAGATCCGCGTGGTCACGCAATTTCGCGGCACTATGGGCCTGCGCGGGCGTTTATCCACACGCCTGCAACCCAACCATCCTACAGACGAACCGGCGGGCATCGCCGCGAGCATTCTGGATGGCCTGCTGTACGGCAATGGCGACGCCATGATCGGCATCAACCCGGCCACCGACAGCATCGCCTCGATCTGCGCCATGCTGGAGATGCTCGACGCGATCATCCAGCGCTACGAGATTCCGACCCAGGCCTGCGTGCTGACTCACGTCACCACCTCCATCGAGGCCATCAACCGTGGCGTGCCGCTGGACCTGGTGTTCCAGTCGATCGCCGGCACCGAGGCGGCCAACGCCAGTTTCGGCATCAGCCTGAGCGTGCTGCAGGAAGGTTATGAAGCAGGGTTGAGCCTCAATCGCGGCACCTTGGGCCAGAATTTGATGTATTTCGAGACAGGCCAAGGCAGCGCCTTGTCGGCCAACGCGCACTTTGGCGTCGACCAGCAAACCTGCGAGACCCGCGCCTACGCGGTAGCCCGACATTTCAAACCGTTTCTGGTGAATACCGTCGTAGGATTTATCGGGCCGGAGTACCTGTACAACGGCAAGCAGATCATCCGCGCCGGCCTCGAAGACCACTTCTGCGGCAAGCTGCTGGGCGTGCCGATGGGTTGCGACATCTGCTACACCAACCACGCCGAAGCCGACCAGGACGACATGGACACCCTGCTGACCCTGCTGGGCGTGGCCGGGATCAACTTCATCATGGGCATCCCCGGTTCCGACGACATCATGCTCAATTACCAGACCACTTCATTCCACGACGCGCTCTACGCCCGGCAAACATTGGGTTTAAAACCGGCGCCGGAATTCGAACAGTGGCTGGCAAAAATGGGCATCTTCACGCAAGCCGACGGCAAGGTGCACTTCGGCAACAGCCTGCCACCGGCCTTTCGCCAAGCCTTGGCGCAACTGGGATGAAGGAGCCGCCTGTGCAACTCGACCTGCCTGACAACCCCTGGCTGGAACTGCGCCGCCTGACCCCGGCGCGCATTGCCCTGGGCCGAACCGGCACCAGCATTCCCACCAACGCGCAGTTGGACTTTCAATTTGCCCACGCCCAGGCGCGGGACGCGGTGCATTTGCCCTTCGACCATGCGGGTCTCAGCAGCCAGTTGGCCGAACGCGGGCGTGACACGCTGTTGCTGCACAGCGCGGCTGCCGACCGCCACAGCTACCTGCAACGCCCGGATTTGGGGCGGCGCTTGAGCGATGACTCCGCCCAAGCGCTGCGCGATCACGCATCGGCCAATCCCGGCGGCGTCGACTTGGCCGTGGTGGTGGCCGATGGTTTATCCGCGCTGGCCGTGCATAAACACACCTTGCCGTTTCTGACACGCATGGAAGAACAAACCCACGCCGAAGGCTGGTCGTTGTCGCCGGTCATTCTGGTGGAACAAGGCCGGGTGGCGGTGGCGGATGAAATCGGGCAATTGCTCGGCGCCAAGATGGTGGTGATCCTGATCGGCGAACGGCCGGGGCTCAGTTCGCCGGACAGCCTGGGACTGTATTTCACCTACAACCCCAAGGTCGGCCTCACCGACGCCTATCGCAATTGCATCTCCAATGTGCGTCTGGAAGGCCTGAGCTATGGCATGGCGGCCCATCGTTTGCTGTACTTGATGCGAGAGGCGTGTCGTCGGCAGCTGTCGGGGGTCAATCTCAAGGACGAGGCGCAGGTCCAGACCATCGAGTCGGATGATCCGGACCTGATGAAAGGCAATTTCCTGCTCAGTTCACCGGATGACTGATCGCTGCATGATTGCGCTTTTTCGCGCCATTAGGCAGCATCGAGTCACGGCCGCTTGTGTGGTCATACCCCATTTGGAAGTTGAGGCCTGGCATGCGGATTACTCAAGCGACCCTGGAACATCTGGACCTGTTGACCCCGTTGTTCGTCAAATACCGCGAGTTCTACGGGGCGTTGCCCTTCCCGGATTCATCGCGGGACTTCCTGGAAAAGCGCCTGCGCCGCAAGGAATCGGTGATTTACCTGGCCCTGGCGGATGATGACGACAAAAAACTGTTGGGCTTTTGCCAGCTGTACCCGAGCTTTTCGTCGTTGTCGCTCAAGCGGGTGTGGATCCTCAATGACATCTACGTGGCTGAAGACGCACGCCGGCAACTGGTGGCGGACAACCTGATGCGCACGGCCAAGAAGATGGCCAAGGAGACCCATGCGGTGCGGCTGCGGGTGTCGACCAGCAGCGACAATGAAGTGGCACAGAAGACCTACGAGTCGATTGGGTTTCGCGAAGACACGGAGTTCAAGAACTACGTGTTGCCGATCAGCGAAGATTAATGCTCGTCGGGCGGGCCTCTATTGTGGCGAGCGGGCTTGCCACAACAAGCCCGCTCGCCACAGAAAGCTCGTTCCCCTATCCTGCTAGCCACGACATCCCCCGCTACAAAACCAACACGCTTTTCACCTCTCAATCCGTATAATGCGGACCTTTCAGGGTTGTAAGAAAAGCGGCATACACTTGTAGCCTTATTACCCGAGCTTCCGCACAGGCCTGCTGAGCCGGGCCATCCACACAGGTGCCATCCATGGATTTCAACCCGCTTGACCTTATCCTGCATCTCGACGTCTACCTCGACCTGCTGGTAACCAACTACGGTCCGTGGATCTACGCCATTCTGTTTCTGGTCATCTTTTGCGAAACCGGCCTGGTGGTCATGCCGTTCCTGCCGGGTGACTCGTTGCTGTTCATTGCCGGCGCCGTGGCCGCAGGCGGCGGCATGGACCCGGTGCTGCTCGGCGGCCTGTTGATGCTGGCGGCGATCCTGGGCGACAGCACCAACTACGTCATCGGGCGAACGGTCGGCGAACGCTTGTTCAACAACCCGAACTCGAAGATCTTCCGCCGCGACTACCTGCAAAAAACCCACGATTTCTACGACAAGCACGGCGGCAAAACCGTGACCCTGGCGCGTTTCCTGCCGATCCTGCGCACCTTCGCACCATTCGTAGCCGGTATCGCCAAGATGCCTTACCCACGCTTCTTCGGCTTCAGCGTATTCGGCACCATCCTATGGGTTGGCGGCCTGGTGACCCTGGGTTACTTCTTCGGCAACGTGCCCTTTATCAAGAAAAACCTGTCGCTGCTGGTGGTGTTCATCATCCTGCTGTCCCTGGTGCCGATGATCATTGGTGTGTTCCGCAGCCGCTTTGGCCGCGCATCCTCCGAAGCCAAGCCGCAGTAACCGGATATGTGGTCCCTCAGCGCCTGGCGTCGCCGGCGCTTGCTGGCCAAGCACCCGATTGCCGATGACACCTGGCAGCGGGTGCGCCATCACCTGACCTTCCTCGACGGCATCAGCGCCGAGCAGGACCAGTGGCTGCGCGAAGCCTGCGTGATGTTCCTCGCCGAAAAGCACCTGACCGCCCTGCCCGGCGTCGAGCTGCACCAGGAACAACGCCTGCTGCTCGCCGCGCAGGCGCAATTGCCGCTGATGAACCTGGGCGACCTCGACTGGTACCAGGGCTTCCATGAAATCGTGCTGTACCCCGACGACTTCGTCAGCCCTCAGCGCCATCGCGACAGCAGCGGCATCGAGCACGAATGGGACGGCGAACACAGCGGAGAAGCCTGGCAACAGGGCCCGGTGATCCTCGCCTGGCCCGGCGTGCTGGCCAGTGGCAACTGGGAAGGCTACAACCTGGTCATCCACGAACTGGCGCACAAACTCGACATGCTCAACGGCGACGCCAACGGCCTGCCGCCGCTGCACAACGACATGCGCGTGCAGGAATGGGCCAGCGTGATGCAGACCGCCTACGACGACCTCAATCGCCAACTCGACGCCAACCCGGACGCCGAGACCGAGATCGACCCCTACGCCGCCGAAAACCCGGCTGAATTCTTTGCCGTCACCAGCGAATATTTTTTCAGCGCCCCGGATTTGCTGGTCAGCCATTATCCACAGGTGTACGCCCAACTCAGCCGCTTTTATCGCCAGGATCCCTTGGCCCGCCTCACCCAACTGCAAGCCAGCGACCCGCGTTATCAGCCACAAGGCGAATGACCGTACGACGTCTGGCGCATGGCATCGGCGTCAGAATGTGCCTATAATCGCCGCCACTTTTAGGCCAATCCGGCCATGTTTAATGGCCAATTAACGGGGGCAACGCCCAATGAGCTACAGCAAGATTCCGGCTGGCAAAGACCTGCCGAACGACATCTACGTCGCCATCGAGATTCCGGCCAACCACGCGCCGATCAAATACGAAATCGACAAAGACAGCGACTGCCTGTTCGTTGACCGTTTCATGGCCACCCCGATGTTCTACCCGGCCAACTACGGTTTCATCCCTAACACCCTGGCCGACGACGGTGACCCCCTCGACGTGCTGGTCGTAACCCCTTACCCGGTTACCCCTGGCTCGGTGATCCGCGCACGTCCGGTCGGCATCCTGAACATGACCGACGACGGCGGCGGCGATGCCAAAGTCATCGCAGTGCCACACGACAAGCTGTCCCAGCTGTACGTGGACGTGAAGGAATACACCGACCTGCCGCCCCTGTTGCTGGAGCAGATCAAACACTTCTTCGAGAACTACAAAGACCTCGAAAAAGGCAAATGGGTGAAGATCGACGGTTGGGGCAACGCAGACGCCGCCCGTGCCGAGATCCTGAAGTCGGTCGCTGCCTACAAAGGCTGATACCCGCTCCTCATTGCCTCGGCAATTGAAAAAGCCCCGATCATTCGGGGCTTTTTTTGTGGGAAAAATTAAACGGCAAGTTCAATTACTTATAGAAAATGTTTAATTTCGACATTGATCCGAAGTATCAGGCTACAACTAAGCAAAGACCTACATGACCAACTCAAC
Organism: Pseudomonas azotoformans; assembly: GCF_001579805.1. Lineage (NCBI taxonomy): Bacteria > Pseudomonadati > Pseudomonadota > Gammaproteobacteria > Pseudomonadales > Pseudomonadaceae > Pseudomonas > Pseudomonas azotoformans. The sequence continues at coordinate 715,881 of NZ_CP014546.1, forward strand.
GCATGGTTTATTTGATCTGTTGTCCCGGTCAGTAAGCTTTGTGTTTATGAATACATCAGGTGATCGTTTAAAAGCGCTACTGCGGGAAGTCCATCTTTCCGCCTCCGACTTCGCCAAGAACCGCGGCGTCACGCCTCAACACGTGAACAACTGGTTCAAGCGCGGTGTACCCATGGGCCGACTCAACGAGATCGCAGAACTGCTGTGCATCTCCAGCCGTTGGCTGCGCACCGGCGAAGGCCCCAAACACCCACCGGCCAACTTCCTGCTGGAAGGCCCGACCACCCGTAAAGGACTGCCCACCATCCGCGAAGGAAGCGGCAAATACCTCACAGGCCCCGCCTGTCTCCCAGAAAAAATCGACGTGGAGATCGACCTCCACCCCTCATTCACCTCCACCGAACGCATCCGCGTCACCCTACATACCCTCCAAGCCCTCAACGTCAACCCCGAGCGCGCCCTGGGCGCCTACATGGTCGACAACAGCATGATCGACATCATCCAACAAGGCGCCACCCTCGCCATCGACCGAGGCCGCACCCAAATCATCGACGGCGAAATCTACGCCGTCGAACACGACGGCATGCTGCGCATCAAATACCTCTACAACCGACCCGGCGGCGGATTGCGCATGCGTAGCCACAATGCCGGTGAACATCCCGACGAGTACCTTACGTACGAGCAACGGTTCGAGCAGAACTTCCAGATTGTGGGCTGGGTGTTCTGGTGGTCCACCCTGAATAACCGCCGCCCGCCCGTACCGCTGGATGAGCATTTGTTGGGTTGGGAAGGCTCTAAATCGGATCCAGAGGTGGGCAACTGAGGTGAATGTGGGTATCATGCGCCGCACATTTGGCAGGGGGTGGCGAAGGCTATCCACCCTGCTCGGCGATGCGGAGGAGTTCCCGCAGATGCCCCTACTATTCAGCCCGACGCAATGTGGGCTGAGCGATTTGAAGGCTGGTGAGGTTTGTCAAAAACAAGCTGAAGCAGTCAGCGAGAAGCCGGCCACAAGCCGGCTTTTTAATGCCTTAAATATTTACATCCACCGACAAAGCAATGCCTGTGACAGGTTGGCAGTTCAACGGGTGTACTCATACAGCAAGGACGGCTAGGGTAACGTCCTTCGTTTTGCGGTCAGAGGAACGGACCTGCCCCAATCAAACACATTCGCTTTCGAGTATCGAGGGGGTCGAGATACCATGGCCAAAATGGTTTCCCAGAAAAGCGAAACCCCGGGAGAGTTTGACTGTCCCGGGGCTCTAGATCTAGTGCGGAGGGCGCTTGATCCAAGGGATCAGAGGGGCCACATCAGCTGCTAGTTAATGAGGAATATACACGCCCATGGCGGAGAGTCAACAGTCGTTCTCGTACGGAGCGCCTATCGCGAGGGATCTGGAGGCACTGATTTCGAGCAAACGGTACTCCACTTATCTCAAAAAAGCAGGTCACAAAGATGACTTTGCTTTCGAGCTCTATCTTTACAACGCCAGATTGGCCAAGGCATTCCTCTTTCCACTGCATGTGACTGAAGTTGTGGTGCGCAATGCAATCGACGAGATTCTGTGCACGCAGTACACGAACCAATGGCACCTGGATGCGGCTTTCCGGTCGATGATCACACCGGAAAGCTTAGCAACCTTGAAAAAGGCAATCGACCGGGCGTCGAAGGGTAGCGCTCCTGCGCAAAAGGATGATGTGGTGTCTCGGCTTACGTTTGACTTCTGGTCCAACCTATTCCGAGCATCCTATGACCGACCACTGTGGCAGACCAACATCAAGACATTGATGCCGCTCAACCCCTCAATCACTAGAGCTTCGCTTCAGACTCTGATGATGAGTATCAACAATTTCCGAAATCGCATAGCTCACCATGAACCGATTTTCGCGCTAGACGTCTCGTTGATGCACAAAGAAATCCTGCAAGTCGTGGGGTATCGATCAGCAACAGCCGAAAACTGGATCAAGTGTCACTCAACTGTGCATAAAGTTATGCGATCCAGACCGTCGTCAGGGCTAGGCGCTGGGCCAACGTTAGCGTCCCTCTGCGATAGTGACTTTTCGACCTTACCGATCACTACAAAATTGTCAGACCTAAAAGCTAAGCAACCGCAGACCAAGTTCATTGTTTGCTTGGATGACAAGTCTGGGGAGACGGTCGGCATACTCAAAGCTGCTGAGCTAGGTGAGTTTATGTTCTCTTGCGCAGACGAAAGCGGGCTGATCGATCTAACCGAGCACAGTTTGGGTGACGTATGCGCCCATACCGATGCTGCGCGCGCCTATGCAAAAGTCGACGGTGCCGAGGGCGCTATCGCCCTCACCCATATTTTTCGGGGCTTTGTCTGCTATGCCCTCGTGCTGGAAGCTGGGAAGCTCAAAGGCGTGATTTCAAAACCCCACCGGAAGTATTGAGGCAGCAGGTTCATTCTCACGCATCAACGTTTTTTCAAGGACGGGTAAGCGCAATCATCAAGTGCGGTACGGATGGTGATATGTCGCCAGTAACCACATAAAGAAACGACGTGTCGCCAAAAATGACAAATAGCGACATTTGGCCAGCCTCACCGCTGACCAAATGTAAATATCACATCACTTCGTCTGCCTACACTCCACCGCCCGATCCGCCACCATCTTCGCCATCTCCACCAAATGCATCACCGCCCTCAGCGGCGCACCCTGGGGTTCCCCGAGCACCTGCGACGTCGCCACCGCACATTGCAGCAACTCAGCCACACGCAGCCAAGCATCCTCAAAGCTGAGTTCTTCATTAACGGTAAATGGATTAGGCGCAAGCGCAGAGCGAGAGTTCGAAAAGGGCATTTTTTTCTTGGCACAACTCCAATTAAAAGTGTGTACCAATCGAATCCGGGCGACTAAACCCGATCACTGAATAAGCAGTGACGATCCGGAGCCTAGTCACCCATCCCCGCTGGCGCAATGCGCTGGGGATTCTCTCGGAAACGTCCTGCAAATGAAAAGGATGTGCCCTGCTGGCCCTTGAAAATCAGGTCATTCCCGCCTTTGGGTTCCCCCCACACACCTGTGTTCCCAGGTGACACTCACCTCGCTCTCCTACACAAAATGAACACCAAGAAAACTTTCTTACACGCATATCTAAACAAGTCGTTTAAACCCCAATTCTTCGCGGCCTCTCCTCGATGGCCCAAAACCTGCTTATTGCACGCCGTACAATAAAACCGGCCCAAGCCGGACCACCACCCACATCCACTGCGCAACGCAGTACGGGGGAATGCTGATGTCCACAACACCGCTTCACTCTTCCAACCATGGCTTGGCGCGATCGCTTAAAGAGCGCCATGTGATGTTGATCGCAATCGGCGGAATTATCGGGGCCGGTTTGTTTTTGGGGTCGGGCAAGGCGATTGCCACGGCGGGGCCGGCGTTGTTGCTGGCGTATGCGTTGTGTGGGGGGATGGTTTATCTGATTGCGCGGGCGCTGGGGGAGTTGTCGTTGTATCGGCCCAGCAGTGGGTCGTTTGCGACCTATGCGGAAGAGTTTTTGGGGCCGCGAGTGGCGTTTATCACGGGGTGGTCGTATTGGATGATCTGGATTCTGGTGGGGGTGCTGGAGGTGACCGGGATCGGGGTGTTGATGAAGTATTGGTTTCCGGAGTTGCCGCAGTGGATTCCGGCCTTGGTCACTGTAGGCGTGTTGATGGTGATCAATCTGTTTGCGGTGAAGACCTTCGGCGAGGTGGAGTTCTGGCTGGCGTTGATCAAGGTGTTGACGATTGTCGGGCTGATTGGGGCGGGGTTGGTGATTCTGCTGTTTGGGCTGGAGACGTCGGCGCAGACGACACCCTCGGTAGCCAATCTCTGGCAGCACGGTGGGTTTTTTCCGAATGGCTGGAGTGGGTTTTGGTTTGCGGTGCCTGTCGCCGCTTTTACCTTTGCCGGGATTGAGGTGGTCGGTCTGGTCGCGGCGGAAACGGCGGAGCCGCAGCGCACGTTGCCACGGGCGATCAATAGCATTTTGTGGCGCATGGCGATTTTTTACCTGGGGTCGACGGCGGTGATCATGGCGCTGTATCCGTGGAATCAGATCGACACGTCGCAAAGCCCGTTTGTGATGGTGTTCGACAGTATCGGGCTGGGGATGGCGGCTGGGCTGATCAATTTTGTGGTGATCAGCGCGTTGGCGTCTTCCTGTAATACCGGGCTGTTTGCCACCAGCCGAATGTTATTTGCACTGTCACATATTCAGCAGGCGCCGCGTCAGTTGCGGGTGTTGAGCCCGCGCCAGGTACCGGCTCGGTGCTTGATGGTGTCCACTGCGATTTTGCTGGTGGGGGTGCTGCTTAACTACCTGATTCCGGAGCGCATTTTCAGCCTGTTGATCACCGGCATTCTGGGCCTGTTGATTTGGGTATGGGTGGTGATTATCACCGCGCATATGGCTTATCGCCGCAAGGTGCAGCGCAATGGCTTGGAGCAGGTGCATTACCGTTTGCCCTGGCCCAAGGTCAGCAGTGTCTTGGTGCTGGGTTACCTGGGTGTGCTGACGGTGTTGGTGATCCGCGACCCGGAAACGCGGGCGGCGTTTTATGTTGCGGCGGCGTGGTTCGGGTTGTTGATGCTGGTGTATCCGAAACGTGCGGCGCTGAAGAAGGGGGTGGGTGATGCCTGGAATGCTTGAGCTGGAACATTGCATTCAACGGTACATCCAGGCCAATCCCAACAGTGCACGTCAACTGGATTGGGCGGCGCGGGTGATGCCAGGGGGTAACACCCGCTCGGTGCTGTTTTACGAGCCGTTTCCGTTGGTGATGACGGGCGGCAATGGGTGCTTTCTCGACGATCTGGACGGGCACCGTTATGTCGACTTTTTGGCCGAATACACGGCGGCGTTGTATGGGCACTCTCATCCGGTGATCATCCATGCGCTGTCAGAAGCGATGGCGAACGGGTTGAACCTGAGCGCACACACAGAACTGGAAGCGCGACTGGCGACGCTGATTGTGGAACGCTTCAGTTGCATTGAGCAGGTGCGCTTTACCAACTCTGGCACCGAGGCGAATCTGCTCGCACTGGCGGCGGCAAAAGCCTACACGGGGCGCAACGGCGTCATCGCGTTCAACGGCGGTTACCATGGTGGCGTGTTGAGTTTTGCCGGGACGAGCACAGCGATGAATGTGCCGCATCGGGTGTACCTGGCTGACTATAACGACCTGGAGAGCGTCGAGCGTTTGCTGCGTGAGCATGTCGACATCTCGGCCATCCTGGTAGAGCCGATGCTCGGTGCAGGCGGGTGTATTTGCGCAGAGCCGGGTTTTCTCGAAGGCCTAAGGGAAAGGAGCCAAGCCCACGGTTCACTGCTGATCTTCGACGAAGTGATGACCTCGCGCCTTGGCCCCGGTGGCCTGCAGGAAAAACTCGGCATCACGCCCGACCTGATCACCCTGGGCAAATACATCGGCGGCGGCATGCCGTGCGGTGTCCTCGGTGGGCGGCGGGACATCATGGGGCAGTTCGACCCGCGTCACGGGAGCCTCTCCCATGCGGGCACGTTCAACAACAATGTGCTGACCATGGCGGCGGGTATCGCCGGATTGGAGCAGGTGTATACCCGCGAAGCCGCATCGGACCTGAATGCTCGAGGCAACAAGCTACGCGAACAGCTCAATCAAGCACTGGCCCCCATGGCGATGCAATTTACCGGACAAGGTTCGGTGATGAATCTGCATCCCACGGGCTTACTCATCCGTCGGCCCTCGGACATTCCAACGGAACGAAACGACCTACGCGACCTGTTCTTCTTTCACCTGCTCGAATCTGGCATCTATAGCGCGCGACGCGGGTTGTTTGCACTGAGCTTGCCACTGACTGAGCGCGAACTAAGCAGGCTGATATCGGCCACACAGGCATTTGTCGAGCGCTACGGAGGAAGCTAACCCCGCCCCGGCAGAGCGACAGCGAATCGGTGAACCGCTATCCTTTCGCCGTCGCTCAACCGGAACCCACAACAATGACCAGCAAAACCGCAAACCCTCGGGGCAGGCGCAAGAAGACCGCTGGCGAAGACGCGAAAAGCCCATTGAACAGGGACACCATCATCGCCGCCGCGCTGGCGCTGATCGATCGCGATGGCCTGGACAAATGCAGCCTGCGCAACCTGGCCAACAGCCTTGGGGTGTACCCGACGGCGATCTATTGGTACGTCTCGTCGCGGGAGTTGTTGTTGAGCGAAGTGCTGGCCAACGTCCTGCAAGATGTCGCCCCGCCCCCTCAGGAACGTTGGCAGGACTACCTGCGTGCGGCGATGGTCAACTGCCATGACGCCGTGCACCAGCACCCGAATATCGCGCCGTTGCTGGGGTCGCAATTGGTCTCCAACTCCAGCACTGACTTCAAGTTGGTCGAAGGCGTGTTGGCGGCTCTGCAACAGGCGGGTTTCAGCGGCCCTTCCCTGGTCGGTGCCTACAATACGTTCATTGCCGCGCTTGCCGGTTTCACCACGTTGGAGTACGCGCCATTGCCGGAAAACACCGAGGCATGGCAGCACCAGGTGCAGGAAAACCTGCGTGCCGTCGACGCCGAAAAACACCCCACTCTCGCGCAGAATATGGACCAGTTGAGCAATCGCGGTTTCAGCCTGCGCTGGCAAAACGGGGTGGATGCGGCGCTCGATGAGAGCTTCACGTTTTACGTCGATACCCTCCTCTGCGGCCTGGAAACCCAAGCCTTGCGCTGCTGAAAATTCGTACAACAAAACCAGAAACGCCACTAATTGTACGATGTACAGCTTATCGCTACAGTCCGCCACGCAAGAGCACCCATGACTCGAATAACAAAAACGTCAGAGGTCTTTTATCGTGGCAACTGCATTCGACAACGTGGTCCAGGGCCAACTGCTCTGGCTGCCCTTCCCTGAACATCTTCAACACGCCCGACTCACGCATTATCTGGATTGGCTGAGGCGCGAGCGCGGGCTCAGGTTTGCCGACTATCAAGACCTGTGGCAGTGGTCGGTCGATAAACCGGAAGCCTTCTGGCAGTCGATCTGGGATCACTATCAGGTGCAGGCCAGCAGCCCCCATCAGGCAGTGCTGGGTGATCGAGCAATGCCCGGTGCGCAGTGGTTTCCCGGCGCACGCTTGAACTTTGCCGAGCATATTCTGCGCAATGAGCAGGACGGCGACGCGCTGCTCTACTTGAATGAAACCACCGGCCTGCAAGGCCTGCCCTGGAGTGAGTTCGTCGACCAGGTGCGCAGGCTGGCGACCTATCTACGTGAGTCGGGCGTCGTGCCGGGTGACCGGGTTGTGGCTTACCTGCCGAACATCCCCGAGGCGATGATCGCGCTGTGTGCCTGTGCTTGCATCGGAGCTGTCTGGGCCAGTTGCTCACCGGATTTCGGCGCGGAGGGCGTGTTGGATCGGGTGCGGCAATTGTCGCCCAAGGTGCTGTTGGCGGTGGATGGGTATCGCTATGGCGGCAGGGTGTTTGACCGACGAGAACAGGTACGACACATCGCCCGCGAGCTGAAGAGTATCGAGCATGTCATTGTGCTGCCAGCGCTGTTTCCCGATGACACGCTGATGTTCGCAAACGCCATCGACTGGCCTACGTTGCAACAACGTCCTACGGTTTCCGCAGCCGACTTCCATTGCGAGCAACTACCTTTCGATCATCCGCTTTGGGTGCTGTTTTCTTCCGGCACGACCGGCTTGCCCAAAGCCATCGTGCAGAGCCATGGCGGCATTCTGCTGGAGCAGTTTAAGGCCCTGCATCTGCACCTGGATTTTCGCCCCGGTGATGCCGCATTCATTTTCACCACCACAGGCTGGATGATGTGGAACACCTTGTTCAGCGCGTTGCTCTGCGGGGTGCGGCCGGTGCTGTACGACGGCCATCCCACTTGGCCGAATATCGATACGCTGTGGCACATTCTGCAAGACAGTCGCGCCAGTTTTTTTGGCACCAGCCCAACCTATATCGACTTGATGAAGCGTCACGACGTGGTGCCTCGAGAGCGCTTTGACCTGGGCGCGCTACGCACTGTCATGCCCGTAGGCTCGCCGGTTTCGCCACAGTGCAACGCCTGGTTTTATCGTAACCTCAAGGCCGATGTGTGGGTGACCACGGGCAGCGGTGGCACGGATATTTGCACGGGACTGGTGAGTGGCGTGCCCACGCTGGCGGTGTATGCCGGGGAGATCCAGGCGCGAGCCTTGGGGGTGGATGCCCATGCGTTTGATGAACAGGGCCGGGCGGTGATTGATCAAGTGGGCGAGTTGGTGGTGACGTCACCGATGCCGTCGATGCCGGTGTATTTCTGGAATGATCCAGAGGATGAGCGTTACCGCGACAGCTATTTCCAACCCTGGCCTGGCGTGTGGCGTCATGGGGATTTTTTCCTGCTCAATGCGCGCGGAGGCTGCCAGGTGCTCGGGCGTTCGGATGCGACGCTGAATCGCTTTGGGGTGCGGATCGGCACTGCTGAGATCTACCGGGCGCTGGAGCCGATAGAGGAAATCGACGATGCACTGATCGTGAATCTGGATCTGCCCGAGGGTGGTTTCTTCATGCCGCTGTTTATCCAACTGCGCTCTGGTGCCGTGCTGGACGAAGCATTGCGCCAACGCGTGTGTGAATGTTTGCGGCAGGCTTGTACGCCCCGGCATGTGCCGGACCAGATCATCGCAGTGCCGCTGATTCCGCTGACGCTTACCGGTAAAAAAATGGAAGTGCCGGTGCGCCGAATCCTGATGGGCCACGATCCGCAAAGCGTCGCCAACCCCAGCGCCATGCGCGACCCACAGGCGCTGGCGTTTTTTATCGAATACGCCAACCGCAGGTGCCAATCATGAAGGGCAAAGCCTTTGTTGTCGGCGCTTATGAACATCCCACACGTCATGCGGTGGATCGCTCTCTCGCGCAACTGCATGCGGATGTGGCCCGAGGCGCCTTGGCGGATGCGGGGCTTAGCCTCAGTGATGTGGACGGTTACTTCTGCGCGGGTGACGTACCCGGTTGGGACGCACCCGGTGTAGGACCTTTCTCCATGGTCGAATACCTAGGCATACAACCCCGGCACCTGGAGACTACAGAAAGCTGGGGCTCTTCCTACCTTCATCACGTCGCCCAGGCCACCCGCGCCATTGCCGACGGGCTTTGCACCGTGGCCCTGATCACCCAGGCCGGCCGCCCACGCGCCGAGCGCCAGCGACCGGATACCAGTCACCTCGATCAACCGCAAACCACCTGCGAAGCGCCCTTTGAAATGCCCTACGGCGCCGCCGTTACCAACCTCTACGCGATGTGCGCCATGCGCCATCAGTACGAACACGGCACCACCGCCGAGCAACTGGCCTGGATCAAAGTCGCGGCGTCGCACCACGCCCAACACAATCCTCAGGCGATGTTGCGCAAGGTCGTGACGGTGGAGGATGTGTTGAACTCGCCGCTGATCGCAGCGCCCTTGCGACGGCTGGATTGCTGCGTGATCAGCGATGGCGGTGGCGCGCTGGTGGTGGTGCATCCGTCCATCGCGCGCGCCCTCAAGCGGCCGTTGATTACACCGATTGGCGCCGGTTATTCGATCAGCCATTTGAACGGCGGCTATTTCGACCTGCTGTCTTCCGGTGCGGTGAAGTCGGGTGCCGATGCGTTCGCCGAAGCACGGCTCAAACCCGGGGATATCCGCTACGCCTCGCTGTACGACAGCTTCACCATCACTGTCCTGATCCAGCTGGAAAACCTCGGTTTCTGCGCACCTGGTCAGGGCGGCGCCTTTGTTGCCGACGGCAAATTGATCAGCGGCGTGGGTCCGTTGGCAATCAACACCGACGGCGGTGGGCTGTGCAACAACCATCCTGGCAATCGCGGCGGAATGGCCCGGCTGATAGAAGCGGTGCGGCAACTCCGTGGAGAAGCTCACCCGGCGGTGCAACGGCCCGACTGCGCGCTGGCCCTGGCCCACGGCACCGGGGGTTTGCTGGGCTCACGGCACGGCAGCGCGACGCTTATTCTGGAGCGCCTTTGATATGCACCTGACCTCACCGCACATCACCCCCGAAAGCGCACCGTTCTGGGAGGCCGCCAACCGCGAACAGCTACTGCTGCGCCGCTGCCTCGACACCGGCAAGCCGTATTTCTACCCCCGCGACCACAGCCCGTTTACTGGCAGCGCCCACACCGATTGGATCTTCGCCAGCGGCAACGCCACCTTGTACAGCTTCAGCTACAGCGGGCGGAACCATGAGACGTATTGCATCGCCTACGTAACGCTCGATGAAGGGCCAACAATATTATCGGTTGTCCAGTGCGACGAGCCACGACAGTTGCGCATCGGCCAACGGCTCAAAGTGGCCTTTGCACCGACGCCGAACGGGCAAAAAACACCTGTGTTCACATTGTCTCCTTAGGGTTGACGGTAAGACACACCGCAGACGATTTATCACCCCATGCTCACCCATTAATCTGTGCCCATGTTGAACGCAACGCCCCACCAACCTAAACAAAAAAGGATTCAACCATGAGCACTGCAACCTACAACCGCCTCAACAAAGACGACGCCATTGTTCTGCTGGTCGACCACCAGACCGGCCTGATTTCCCTGGTGCAGGACTTCTCGCCCAACGAATTCAAGAACAACGTGCTGGCCCTGGCCGACCTGGCCAAGTTCTTCAACCTACCGACCATCCTCACCACCAGCTTCGAGCAAGGCCCGAACGGCCCGCTGGTGCCAGAATTGAAAGAGATGTTCCCGGACGCGCCGTACATCGCCCGCCCAGGCCAGATCAACGCATGGGACAACGAAGACTTCGTCAAGGCGATCAAGGCCACCGGCCGTAAGCAGATCATCATTGCCGGCGTGGTCACGGATGTGTGCGTAGCGTTCCCGACCTTGTCGGCGCTGGCGGAAGGGTTTGAGGTGTTTGTGGTGACCGATGCATCGGGCACGTTCAATACCACGGTGCAGCAGGCGGCGTGGAGCCGGATGACGCAAGCCGGGGCACAACTGATGAACTGGTTCTCGGTGGCGTGTGAGTTGCACCGTGACTGGCGCAACGATATCGAAGGCCTGGGAAACCTTTTGTCCCAGCGCATTCCTAACTATCGCAACTTGATGAATGGTTACTCGGCGTTGACGGCGCGTAAGGACTAACTCAACTGCTGCACACACTAAGCCTGCCTTAAAACGCAGGCTTTTTTGGTTAACTAGCAATGCGCCATTAGCACACTCGCCCTAATTGTGTAGTGGTCAACTAATCCCGGACACGACGTTAAGTTTTTCTTCGGCCCGAGCTGGCGCCAGCCCACCGTTGAATTGATGGGGTCGAATCCAGTTGTACCGATCCATCAAGAATTGGCTGATATCGCGCTGGGCTTCTTGAGCCGTTCTGTAACCCGTGGTCGGTACCCATTCCGTTTTCAAACTGCGGAACACGCGCTCCATTGGCGCATTGTCCCAGCAATTTCCCCGGCGACTCATGCTCTGGCGCATTCGATAGCGCCACAGCCGCTGGCGAAATAAACGACTCGCATATTGCGACCCTTGATCCGAGTGAAACAGCAGGCCCTGAGGCCTTCCTCGTTGTTCGTAAGCCATATCCAGCGCCTTGATAACCAGATCGGCGTCCGGCTTTTCCGACAACGCCCAGCCCACTACCCGGCGCGCGCAAAGATCCAGCACGACCGCCAGATAGTGCCATTTCCCCTGGGCCCAAATGTAGGTGATGTCGCCGCACCACACCTGGTTGGGTGCCGGAACATTGAACTCGCGGTTCAAGGTATTCGGGATATCGAGTCGTTCTACCGTCGCTCTTTTGTAGGCATGTGATCCGGGTTGTTTGCTGACTAGATCAAGCTCGCGCATCAAGCTGCGCACTTTGAATCGACCGAGCTGCTCACCGTCGTCACGCATCAGCGACAGGATGCTGCGGCTGCCCGCAGCACTACGACTTTGCGTGAATAACTCGCTCACCCGACTGCGCAACCGAAGCCGTTCGACATCAGGCGTGCGGCGCCTAAGGCGCTGGGCGTAGTAGCACGAACGGGTGACTTCAAACACCTTGCACAGCCAGTCAACCGGCTCATGGACGCTCAACTGATTGATCAGCGCGTACGCTCGTGATCTTCCGACATCAAGAGCGCGGTAGCCTTTTTTAATATCGATTTTTCCCGTTCCAGGCGGGCGATCCGGGCTTCTAACTCCTGGATTTTCTGCTGTTCCGGGGTCAGCGCTTTGCTCTGCGGGGTAACGCCTTTGCTCTCTTGTTGAACCTGGTCGACCCAACGGCGTAGTGCCGACTCGCCGACGCCGAGTGAACGGCTGGCTTCGATGTAGCTGTAGTTTTGCTTGAGCACGAGGTCGGCAGCCTCGCGTTTGAATTCAGCAGAAAAGGAACGGCGTTGTTTGGTCATTTGACACCTCGATCTGGCGAGCATTCTCGCCTAAATGGGTGTCCGGTTTCATTAGACCACTACAATGTGACCGCGCCGCCTCACCACTAAAGTCCTTCGCTTATTTCGAGCCTCAAGGAAGGACGCTATTGAATACCTTAACCAAAGTCGGGCGCTGCCTGGCACTGCTGCCCGTCTTGCTGATCAGCACAACGTCGGTATTGGCCGATGAAGAAACACCGATCGGCGACTGGTCGATCATCTACGGCAGCGGCCGAGCCCATAAAAATGTGATGTATGTGGCCGACCGTACCTCCGTGGTGCCCTCGAACCACAACAAGGGCGCGAAGCTGGTGGCCGTCACGGTGGTGTATGAAGAACCGGGCAAGCCGATGATCGATGTGTACAACATTGAGGTGCAGTGCTCCACGCGCAAGGTGCGCTTTCTCAACGGCCAGTCGGTCGCGCCGTTTTCCTACACCCTCACGCACTTGAAGGTCTCCAACACGTGGCAGACGCCGAAGGAGTTCTGGCTCGACCGCACGCTCGCGTATGTCTGCGAACCGGGCAAGAGCAAGGACACCATCGCCATGGGCAAGATGACCCACCTGCAGATGATCCAGACCACCAAAGCGATGTTCCAGCAATTGGGGCCGACTCAGGAGAAGAGCCAGATGATCGATGACCTCGACGACATGCTGGGCAACAAGCGCTGAGCAACACTCACCTACAAGAAGGACTCACGATGCCTACATGGACAAGGCTGACGCTGGCTGGGCTTTTGTTGCCCGCCGTGCTGTTTATCAACGGGTGCCACCTGATTGCTCAATCACGCTGGGAGGGTCGTGACGTGCAAGAGGCGCTGGATTTATTCGGTAAGCCCGATTCGATGAAGAAGCAGAATGCGCCCAATGGCGACACGCAGGTGGTGATGACTTGGCACAAGTCCTCTTCATGGACGACCACTGAAGCCGCCGGAACTTCAATGAATCACACCGGAAACGGGATGGTGTATACGGAGTATTACCAGCAGGTAGGGCACAGTTCGGATTGCAAGCTGGAAGCCACGGTGGATAAGACGAAGAAGATCGTGCTGTTCAGGATTGAGGATGGCCGGATCCTGCATGGCAAGTGCCTGAATGTGCCATTTGTGCCTGGGTATATTCCGCCGGGGTTTTGAGGCTGTCAGTCGGTTTTAACCCGCCAGCTCCCGCTCGATCTGCTCGATGCTTGGCAGGCTGGTTCGCAGCTCTGCGGGCAACGACTCCACCAGTTGATATTCCGCCACGCCAATCGGTCGGTTGTTATCGCGCAACGCATATTCGGCGACGACTTCGTTCTTGCTCTTGCACAACAGCAGGCCGATGGTGGGCCCATCTTGTGGATGTTTAAGCTGGGCATCGACGGCAGCCAGATAAAAGCTCAGCTTCCCCAGATGCTCGGGTTTGAACTTGCCGGCTTTCAGTTCGATGACCACGTAGCAGCGTAGCTTCACGTGATAGAACAGCAGGTCGACAAAGAACTCATCGCCTCCGACATCCAGCAGTACTTGCTGGCCGACAAAGGCAAAACCGGCGCCCAGCTCCAACAAAAAGTCGGTGACGTGCTTGATCAAGGCGTTTTCTATGTCGCGCTCCTGCGCGTCCAGGGCCAGGCTGAGGAAGTCAAAACGGTAAGGGTCTTTCAGCGACTCACGCGCCAGGTCGGATTGCGGCTTGGGCAGGTGGGTCTCGAAGTTGCTGACGGCCTTGCCACTGCGCTCCAGCAGGCGGTTTTCGATTTGCATCACCAGCGAGTTACGCGACCAGTTGTTTTCAATTGCCTGGGTGATGTACCAGCGACGAGTTTCGGGGCCGGGGAGTTTGTCGAGCAACACCACATTATGGCCCCAAGGCAATTGTGCAGCAGCCTGTTGCACAAATTCAGAACTGGGCCACGCCTCGGCAAAAGCCCGCATGTACTTGAGATTACGCGGTGAAAAACCCTTCATTCGTGGAAAGGCCGCACGCAAATCCTGGGCAAGTCGATCTATGACTTTGCTGCCCCAGCCCTGCTCCGCCTGGCGGGTCAAAATGTCGTGGCCAATCTGCCAATAGAGCAGCACCAATTCCCGATTCACCGCCAGTGTTGCGCGCTGCTGCGCCGCATGAATACGGCCTTTCAGGTCGGTCAGCCAGTCACTGTAGCCCGCCGGTGGTGTGGTCAAGCCGATACAGGGTTCGCTCATGCCATATCACTCTGAAGTTTTGAGGCAGGCTAGTCAGGCGCATTGACTGTCACAAGGGGCGAAGCGCGTTCCAGGAAGGACCTTTCAATCACTACAGAAACGTCCTGCTGGCCATTGCGGACTACTGACTTGACTCTCCCCTATACAGCAGCCTTTAACCTGAAACGCCCTGTTCAGGACCTCCCCCATGACCCCGCGTACCCTGGTGATCCTAGGCCACCCCTCCCGTTCCAGCTTTTGTTCAGCCCTGGCCGAAACCTACATCCAGGCCGCAAAAACCGCCGGCCATGAAGTACGTGTCGTACGCTTGGGCGACTTGGCATTCGACCCCGTGCTTCATCATGGTTACACCCAGATTCAGCCGCTGGAGCCCGACCTGCTCAACGCGCAATCCGACATTCTCTGGGCTACTCACCTGACCTTTGTTTTCCCTATCTGGTGGGGTGGCATCCCGGCGTTAATGAAGGGCTTTATCGACCGAATCTTCCTACCCGGTTTTGCCTTCAAATACCGCGCGGGCAAGGCATTCCCTGACAAACTGCTTCACGGCCGAACGGCACATTTACTGGTGACCCTGGACACGCCGCCATGGTATTACCGCTGGTTCTATCGCATGCCGGGCATTCACCAGATGCGCAAGACCACCCTGGCGTTTTGTGGCATCAAGCCAATCAAGACGCTGCTGTTCGGCCCGGTGCTGGGCTCTACACCGGAGCAGCGGGAAAAGTGGCTGAAGCAAGCCGGCGCACTCTTGGGAAAAGGGAGTTTTCATGTACATCGGCAAAGCCGCGCAGTTGTCGGGCACGACCATCAAGGCGATTCGTCACTATGAAGCCATCGGACTGTTGCCTGCGCCGCAGCGTTTAGGGCAGTACCGGGTGTATTCAGCCCAAAGCGTTGAACTGTTGACGTTTATCAAGTGCGCGCAGCAACTGGGTTTCAAGCTAAAGGAATTGCAGGCGATTCTGCAGGATCATCAAGGCGATGCATTGCCGTGGGACCGCGCAGACCAGGCCATTGCCAACAAGAAACATCAACTGGCCATGCAAATAGCCGAACTGCAGAAGATGCACGCCGGTTTGCAGGCATTTGAGGCGCAGTTGAAAACGGCGCATGGGCAGTGTGCCTTGAACACCTGACGTTCTTGCGACAATTTCTCATTAGCACTAACATCGCCTTCCCCTACTCCCCAGAGCGGCGTCCTCCGCCATGTCCGAAGACCCTGGCAATCGCAACCTCGGCCCGCTCTACCGCCGGCACCGTAGTGAGCTGCTGGCTTACCTCGCTCGCCGGGTCAACTGTCGCGAAACCGCCAACGATCTGCTGCAGGACGCGTTCATCCGCTTGATGAACAGCGAAGTGACCAAGATTGGTAATGTGCGCGCCTTTTTGTACCGTATTGCCAACAACCTGAGCATCGACCATGCGCGGCGAAACCGTGTGCGTGGCATCAATGACGAGCAGGATTTGCAGGATCTGGCGAGTGATGCCGATCCGCAAAGCAGTGCAATTGCCGGAAATACTCTGGAACATTTGCAGCGCTTGATCGATGGGCTACCCTCGCCCACACGGGAAGTGTTTCTGCTGGCCCGGGTCGAGCAGTTGAGTTACAAGGAGATCGCCATTCGCCTGGGCCTGGATGCCCGTGCGGTCGAGCGGCATTTGAACAAGGCCATGGCGCATTGCGCCGCTGTCCTGCACGCCAACGAGTCGCGATGAACAATCAGCCAAGCCCCTCGCCGTCCGAACGTGATCAGCAAGCGCTGGATTGGTGGACGCGCCTGCGTGGCGACCACGTCACGGCCCAGCAGCGCAACACGTTCGAGCTCTGGCGTGCGGACCCGTTGAATGCCAACGCCTATCAGAATGTGGAAACGCTCTGGAAACTACTGGAGCAGCCTGCACACGCGGTTCGGCGTCACGAGCGGCGTAAGCCGGTGCCGCGACGGGCGATCTATGCGGCGGCAGCCTGCCTGGTACTCGCGTTCGCCACAGTGATGTTGATGACACCGCCAATGAGTACCTGGGGCAGCGATTACGCCACGGCCACCGGGCAGCAACAAGACATTACACTGGCTGACGGCTCACAACTGCATCTGGACAGCGACAGCGCAGTCGACATCACGCTGACCAGCGATGAACGACGCGTGAACCTGTTGCGCGGTCGGGTGTTTCTGGACGTGAGTCACGACGGTCGCCCCTTTGTGGTTCGGGCTGGAAACACGCGGGTGAAGGTGTTGGGCACCGCGTTCTCCGTCAGTCACGGATCGGCCGAGGACGAGGTCACGCTGCTGCGCGGCCGCGTTGAAGTGATGGCTGGCGGCAGGCATCAGCCGCTGCAACCAGGCGAACAACTCAAGGTCATCAGTGGCCAGATCCAAGCGCCTCTTGCTGTCGACGCCGACCGCCTGCTGGCTTGGCGCGACGGCCAACTGCGGGTGCGCAATGCGCCGCTGCGCGAGGTGCTGGACGAGTTGATGCGTTACCAGGGCGGCCGCGTGATCTGGCTCGACGACCAGGCCGCGCAACGCCCTATCAGTGCCAGCTTCAATCTCAAGCAAATCGACAGTGCTCTCGACGCGTTGATCACCACGCATAAACTGCGCGCCACCTCCCTGACTCGCCGCATCCTGATCGTCCGCGGCTGAGGCCTTCGAAAAATTATTTACGCTGCCCACGGTAATTTGGATTTCTGCTGCGTCTCACCCCGCACTTAGGAAGCATTATCATTTGTAGCTCGGGGGAGAATCTATGCAGTATTCACAGGTCACAGGGTTCAACTACTTACCGCTGGCGGTCGCCTTGATGGCTGCCGGCTTGCCTTTGTCCTACGCCCAAGCCGCCACGCCTGCGGCGAGCGAAGCCACGAGCCAGCGCGTGAATTTCAATATCGCCGCGCAATCGCTTACTGATGCATTGGACCAATTCGCCCGGCAAAGTGGCTATCAGGTGATCTACGACGCGGCGCAAGCCACCGGTCTGCGCTCCACGACACTGAACGGCGAACATACGCCGCAGCAAGCCCTGGCCATTCTCACCAACGGCACTCACGCCCGTTACAGCCAGCCCAATGCCAGCAGTTTTGTCATTGATATCCCGGCCAGCGCCGGCGATACCTTGCAATTGTCGCCTGTGAGTATTTCTGGCAAGGCGCCTGGTTCGACCACCGAAGGCACCGGCTCCTACACCACGCAATCCTCCAGTAGCTCCAACCGCCTGAACATCGCACTCAAGGAAACACCCCAGTCCGTCACGGTGATTACCCAGCAGCGTATCGCTGACCAAAAGCTGTCGAACCTGACCGACGCGATGGAGGCTACGTCCGGCATCACCGTGGTCCGCGAAGGCCAGGGTGCGGATTCCGACGCTTACTACTCGCGCGGTTTCGCCATCACCAACTTTGAGGTCGATGGCGTGCCCACCTCATCGAGGATGGACAACTACACCCAGAACACCGCCATGTACGACCGGGTTGAAGTGGTGCGCGGCGCCACTGGCCTGATCAGCGGCATGGGCCAACCGTCCGCCACCATCAACCTGATCCGCAAGCGCCCCACCGCCACGCCTCAGGCCAGTATCAGCGGCGAAGCCGGCACTTGGGACCGTTACGGCACATCGGTGGACGTGTCCGGCCCGCTCAACGACGCCGGCAACATCCGTGGCCGCATGGTGCTGGACTACAAGAACCAACACTCCTGGGTAGACCGCTATAAACAGGACACCAACCTGGTGTATGGCATCAGCGAATTCGACCTCAACGAAAGCACCCTGCTGACCCTGGGTTTCAGCTACCAGACTGTGCACACCAATGCGCCGCCTCGCAGCGGTTTCCCACTGTTCGACAGTGCCGGCGGGCGTACGGATTTCAAGCGGTCCTACAACACCGCCGCCAATTGGTCCTACTACGATCACGACCAGACCAGCTATTTCGCCTCTCTGGAACATCAGTTCGATAACGGTTGGAGTGCCAAGCTCGACTTCACCCGCACCGAGAACAAATACGACTCGGCCATCGATTTTCTCTCCGGCAACCCAGACCCAGTCACTGGGCCTGGGCGGCGTGGTGATCCCCAACAAATTCCAGGGCAACCCCAAGCAGAATGCAATCGACGCCTATGTCACTGGCCCGTTCGAATTTCTGGGGCGCGAACACGAACTGATTGCGGGCATGCAGTTGTCGCAGATCCGCAATACCAACGCGCCGGACTACGGCGGATGGATGCGCGCCTGGACCGGCTACAACGGCAACATCGGACCTATCTACGACTGGGACGGCGGCGCGCCCAAACCCAATTTCGAGAAGAAAGGCGAAGGGGATTTCAAAGAAAACCAGTACTCGGCCTACCTGACCTCGCGCTGGCATCTGAATGACGCCACCAGCCTGATCCTGGGCGGACGCCTGATCAATTGGAAACAGACTGATGACGTAACCTACACCGCCGCCGGCTACGACGACATCCATCTTGATCGTGAAGAAAACGGTGTGTTCATCCCTTATGGTGGCCTCGTCTACGACCTGAGCGACAGCTGGTCGGTGTACGCCAGCTACACCAAGATCTTCAGCCCGCAAAGCGACCAGACCGTCACGGGTTCCTACCTGGCGCCGCTGGAAGGCACCGGCTATGAACTGGGGGTCAAGGGCAGCTTCAACGACGACATGCTCAACGCCAGCCTGGCGTTGTTCAAACTCGAGCAGGACAACCTGTCGCAACCCGACGGCAACAACCTCACACCCACGAGTTTTCAGGCCTACAAAGCCGTGCAAGGCACCACCACCCAGGGCGTGGAACTGGAACTCAACGGCGAACTGGCCCAAGGCTGGAACGTTGCCGGCGGCTATACCTATAGCGTCAGCACCGACGCGGATGACAAGCGCATCGCCACGCAAATCCCCCGTCATAGCGTGAAGATGTTCACCACATACCGCCTGTCCGGCCCACTGGACAAACTGACCGTCGGCGGCGGCTTCAACTGGCAGAGCAAAACCGGCTTTGACCTGCGTTACTACACACAGGACAGCTACGCCGTGGCCAACCTGATGGCCCGCTATGAGATCACGCCAAACCTGTCGGCCTCGGTGAACCTCAACAACGTGTTTGACAAGGAGTATTTCACTACCACCAGCGCCGGGGTTTATGGGGCGCCGCGTAATGTGATGACGGGGTTCAAGTACGACTTCTAATAATGAACTGAAAGAGGTGTGAGCCGAATAGAGTCGCTAATCGGCTTATTTGGTGAGCCGAATAGCCCATTTATTCGGCTCACCGTCTTGCACGCACATCCCCACTCATTTGCCCGCTTATTTGCCCAGAATCCCCATGTCTGCTAGTGTCGCGCCGGTTTACCGTCTACCGGAATAGCCGCCATGGCCCGCAAAAAAGTTGCACTCGATTTCGAACAATCCCTCGCTGACCTGCAAACCCTGGTTGAGCGTCTGGAGAACGGCGAGTTGTCGCTGGAAGACTCGTTGACAGCGTTTGAGCAAGGCATCGGCCTGACCCGCGACTGCCAGAGCGCGCTCGCGCAGGCAGAGCAGAAGGTACAAGTGCTGCTGGAACGCGACGGGGAGTTGGCCGAAGAACCTTTCGATGCGGAACAGCCCGAATGATCGATGCGTATCAGGCCAGTAGCCAAGCCCGGGTCAATGCGGCCTTGGAACCCTTGTTTGTTGCGCCAAGCCCCGAACTCAAGCGTCTTTACGAAGCCATGCGCTACAGCGTGATGAACGGCGGCAAGCGCGTGCGCCCGTTGCTGGCGTATGCGGCGTGCGAGGCCTTGGGCGCAGACGCCGAGCAGGCGAATGGCGCGGCCTGTGCGGTGGAGTTGATCCACGCCTATTCCCTGGTGCATGACGACTTGCCGGCGATGGACGACGACGATCTGCGTCGCGGCCAGCCGACTACCCACAAAGCCTTTGATGAAGCCTGCGCGATCCTCGCCGGTGACGGCCTGCAAAGCCTGGCGTTCAGCGCACTGCTGGACCCGACGCTGAGCAGCGTGAATGCCGAGATCCGCTTGCGCATGGTCACGGCGCTGGCCGTGGCGGCAGGCCCGGCCGGTATGGTCGGCGGCCAGGCCATCGACTTGGGTTCGGTCGGCCAGAAGCTCGATCAACAAGCATTGGAATATATGCACCGCCACAAGACCGGCGCCTTGATTGAAGCCGCCGTGCACTTGGGCGCGCTGGCCAGTGGGCGTGCCGAAGCCGCTCAACTGGCGGCGTTGAAGACCTACGCGCTGGCCATCGGCCTGGCGTTCCAGGTGCAGGACGACATTCTCGACGTAGAAAGCGACACGGCCACCCTGGGCAAACGCCAAGGCGCCGATATCGCACGGGATAAACCGACGTACCCTGCGTTGCTCGGGCTGGAAGCGGCCAAGGCCTATGCCCTGGAACTGCGTGACCAGGCCCTGGACGCCCTGCGACCTTTCGACGCGGCAGCCGAGCCACTGCGTGACTTGGCGCGGTATATCGTCGAACGCCGGCACTGATAACGGCGGCCATTGCGGCCGCATATCGGCCAAGTTCGGCGCTCTGCGTGGGCAGTTCGCGATGCTTGAGGTAAACTGCCGCCTCTTCTATACCTATAACGATTCGCCTGATGCCCACGACGTTTCAAGAGATTCCCCGCAAGCGCCCGTCCACGCCCCTGCTTGACCGTGCTGTCACGCCGGCCGGCCTGCGTCGACTGGGTGAAGCCGAGCTGGAAACCCTGGCCGATGAGTTGCGCCTGGAATTGCTCTACACGGTCGGCCAGACCGGTGGGCATTTTGGTGCCGGGCTGGGCGTCATCGAGCTGACCATCGCCCTGCATTACGTGTTCGACACCCCGGATGACCGGCTGGTGTGGGACGTGGGCCATCAGGCGTATCCGCACAAGATCCTCACCGGTCGCCGCGAGCAGATGGGCACCCTGCGCCAGAAGGACGGCATTGCCGCCTTCCCGCGCCGCGCCGAGAGCGAGTACGACACCTTTGGCGTCGGCCACTCCAGCACCTCCATCAGCGCCGCGCTGGGCATGGCGATTGCCGCCCGCCTGCAAGGCAGCGATCGCAAGGCGATTGCGGTGATTGGTGATGGCGCGCTGACCGCCGGCATGGCCTTCGAAGCGCTCAACCATGCGCCGGAAGTGGACGCCAACATGTTGGTGATCCTCAACGACAACGACATGTCGATCTCGCGCAATGTCGGTGGCCTGTCCAATTACCTGGCCAAGATCCTCTCCAGCCGCACCTACGCCAGCATGCGCGAAGGCAGCAAGAAGGTGCTCTCGCGTCTGCCTGGAGCGTGGGAAATTGCCCGCCGTACCGAAGAATATGCCAAGGGCATGCTGGTACCCGGCACCCTCTTCGAAGAGCTGGGCTGGAACTACATCGGCCCGATCGACGGCCACGACCTGCCCACCCTGATCGCCACGCTGCGCAACATGCGTGACCTCAAGGGCCCGCAGTTCCTGCATATCGTCACCAAGAAAGGCAAAGGCTTCGCCCCGGCGGAAGTCGACCCGATCGGCTACCACGCCATCACCAAGCTGGAACCGCTGGACGCGCCTGCCGCCGCGCCGAAAAAGGCCAGCGGGCCGAAGTATTCCGGCGTGTTCGGCGAATGGCTGTGCGACATGGCCGCCGCCGACCCGCGCCTGGTGGGCATTACCCCGGCGATGAAGGAAGGCTCGGACCTGGTCGCGTTCAGCGAGCGTTTCCCGCTGCGCTACTTTGACGTGGCAATTGCCGAACAGCACGCGGTGACCTTCGCGGCCGGCATGGCCTGTGAAGGCGCCAAGCCGGTGGTGGCGATCTACTCCACCTTCCTGCAGCGCGGTTATGACCAATTGGTGCATGACGTCGCGGTACAGAACCTTGACGTGCTGTTCGCCATCGACCGCGCCGGCCTGGTGGGCGAAGACGGCCCGACTCACGCTGGCAGCTTCGACTTGTCCTACCTGCGCTGCATCCCCGGCATGCTGGTGATGACGCCGAGCGACGAGAACGAACTGCGCAAGATGCTCAGCACCGGCCACCTGTACAACGGCCCGGCCGCCGTGCGCTACCCGCGCGGTAATGGCCCGAATGCAGTGATCGAGAAGGACCTTGAGACTATCGAGATCGGCAAGGGCATCGTGCGTCGCCAAGGCAGCAAGACTGCGTTCCTGGTGTTCGGCGTGCAGCTGGCCGAAGCGCTGAAGGTGGCCGAGAAGATCGACGCCACCGTGGTCGACATGCGCTTCGTCAAACCCCTGGATGAAGCGTTGGTGCGTGAGATTGCCGGCAGCCATGAGCTGCTGGTGACCGTCGAAGAAAACGCCATCATGGGCGGTGCCGGCGCGGCCGTCAGCGAGTTCCTGGCGCGGGAGAACATCCTCAAGTCGGTGCTGCACCTGGGCCTGCCTGATGTGTACGTCGAACACGCCAAGCCGGCGCAGATGCTGGCCGAATGCGGGCTGGATGAAGCCGGTATCGAGGCATCGGTTCGCGAGCGCATGGCCTTGCTCGGCCTGTAACCCACGAAAGGTGGGAGCCTGCTCCCACCTTTGCTATGGATAGCCATGAAAAGCCTGCGCTTCGCCCTGCCCCTGCTGCTTTTGCCCGCTACTGATTTGCTCGCCGAGACGTTCGAGCGCGACGACGCTCTGAAACTCCCCAACGTAGTCATCAGCGCCAACCGTCAGGTCCAGGCCCGCAACGACAGCAGCGCCGCCAACACCGTCTTCACCCGCGACGATATCGACCGCCTGCAACCTACCAGCGTGACGGACCTGCTCAGCCGCGTCCCGGGTGTGCAGGTCGCGCCGACTGGCGGGCGTGGCAGCCTGCCGGGGATTTATATCCGTGGCACCAAGTCCGCACAAAGCCTGGTGTTGGTGGACGGCCAGCGCATCGCCAACACCACCTCTGGCGACAGCGGCCTGCAGTACCTGAACGTCGACCAGATTGAACGGGTGGAAGTGCTGCGCGGCTCCCGCTCGGTGATCTATGGCAGCGATGCGATTGGCGGGGTGATCCAGGTATTTACCCGGCGTAATGCCGAGCAGGGCCTACAGCCGCGCCTGAAAGTGGGCTTTGGCAGCCACCAAACGTGGGAGCGCAGCGTCGGCCCTGTCCGGTGCCGATGAACGCACACGTTTCAACCTCGGCGCGAGCCTGGATGAGACCGCCGGCATCAACTCGACACACACTTCGTTCCCCAGCGATGGCGACCATGACGCCTACCGCAACCAGTCCGTCAGCCTGAACCTCAGCCACGCCTTCAGCGATGAGTTGGAAGCGGGTTTCAATCTGTTGGATAACCGTGGCAAGTCGGAGTACGACAACAGCTTCGGCCGCTACGACGTCGCCACCGGGCAAACCGGTGGGCAAAAGCCCTACACCGACTACACCCTGAGCAGCGCCAGCGGTTACCTGGATGCCAAGCTCAACGAGCGCTGGCAGTCGCGCCTGGAACTGGGCCACAGCGAGAACCGCGATACCAAGCGCGACACCCTCAGTGACGATTTCAGCGTGTTCAACACCTACCGCGACTCGGTCAACTGGCAGAACGATCTGACACTCAATGACCAGAACAGCCTGATACTCGGCGGCGACTGGTATGAAGACCGCCTCCATGGCTTTACCACCTTTACCGAGAACAGTCGCTGGAACCGCGCCGCCTTTGTGCAGCATCGCTTCCACGGCGAAGGGTTCTCCACCGAGCTGGGCCTGCGGCGTGACCAGAACCAACAGTTCGGCGGGCAGAACAGCTGGAGCGGCACCCTGACCTTGCCCGTCAACCCGGACAATGAACTGCTGCTGAGCTACAGCGAGGGCTTCCGCGCCCCGACCTTCAATGACCTGTATTACCCGGACGAATACGGCTTCAAGAACAGCAACCCGGACCTGAAGCCCGAAACCTCGAAAAGCTACGAGATGCAATGGCGCAGCCAACTCAGCGACACCAGCCGCCTGGAAGCTTCGCTGTATCGCACCGATATCCAGGATGCGATCGTGTTCGGCAGCGACGGCCCGCAAAACGTCAGTTCGGCGCGCATCAACGGTTTCGAGGCCGCACTCAAGCAGGAGCTGTTCGGCTGGGAAAGCAGTCTGGGACTGGCGATGATTGATCCACGAGACCGCGATTCCGGGCGTACGTTGGCACGTCGCGCCAGGCGCACGTTGAGCCTGGACCTGGATCGCCAGTTCGACCAATTCGGCGTCGGCGCCAGCTGGCAGGCGGTCAGCAGCAGCTACGACGACCCGAAGAACCAGCAGCCGTTGGGAGGCTATGGGTTGCTCGGGTTGCGCGCCAGTTGGGCGGTGAACCGTGAAATCGTGCTGAACATGAAGGTCGATAACCTCCTGGACAAAGCCTACAGCCGCGCGCTGTATCAGTATCAAGGCCAGCAATATGGCTACCGGGAAGCTGGCCGGGCGCTGATGGTGGGTATGACGTGGACGCCGGACCTCTAACGGGGCGCGATCACCTCACACAACCGCGCCACCGCCTCCAACATCTGCCCGCTCGGACGCTCCAGGCCTTTATCCGGCACCACGCGCACCCGTTCCGCCATCGCCGGCCAGACCTTCCAGGCCTCCTTCTGCGCTTGATCCCCGACCAGAATCAATTCGGGATCACGCTGCAACACCGATTCAATGCTCACCTGCGGCGCGGGCAACTTGAGGTCATCGAACACATTACGCGCGCCGCACACACTCAACGCATCGCTGATGATCTGCCCGCCGCCCACGGTATACAGCGGCTGGTTCCACACTTGGTAAAACACGCGCAATGGCTCGGCACGCTGATAGCGCTGACGCAACTCGGCCAGGCGTTGGCGTAATTGCGCGGCCAATTGCCGGCCGGCTTCAGCACGACCCAATTGCTCGGCGATGGCCTGGACCTGGGTGGTGAGTTGTTCAAGGCTATGGGGTTCAGCGACGTAGACCGGGATGTTCAGGCGCTGCAACTGCTCACGCTGGGCTGGGCCGACGCTGCCGGGCCACAGCAGGATCAAGTCGGGCTTGAGGCTGAGCAGGCGTTCCATATCCAATTGGCCGTAATGCCCCACGGACGCCACGTGCGCCAGGGCAGCAGGGCGCTCGCCACCATCGAGCACACCCACCAGCACGTCGGCGGCGCCCAGTTCAGCAACGATTTCAGACAGGGACGGCGCCAGGCTGACCACCCGCTCGGCCGACAATGCCTGGGCACTCAACGCCAGCAGCAGGACCGCCAGCCAAGCACGCTTCATCCCAGTTGACGGGGGATGCGGTAGAGGTAGAACAGCACCAGCGTCGACAGTGCCAGCAGGAACAGCGGCACCGCCTCCAGGCCGACGAACACCGCCAGCGCGCCGATCCAGGCCGGAACCGCCGCCACCAGCAACGCCGTACGCCGACGGGCCGCCAAGGTAATCCAGGCAGCCGGTTCTTCCGGGGTATCGAGGGCTTTGGAGGTGGCGATCAACGCGTGTTTATAGCCGTTGAAGTAACGCAGGCTGAGAAACATCGAGGCCACGCCGGCAATGAAGAACGGCATGGCCAGCACTGGCAGCAAGGATTCGGCTTGGCCGAACACCAGGTTGATCACAAACAGGGGCAGCAGCGCCAGGGCCAGGTACTGCCACCAGTTGAAGGACAGTCGCCGTTTCACCTGGCCACGGGTCACGCGCGGTCGACCTCGCCCTGGTGCTCGTTGCCCATCATGTGGTCGAGCTTGCTTGCCTTGGTGGCCAGGTAGAGTTTGTTGTGCGGGTTGTGCCCGGTGTGCAGCGGCACGCGCTCGGCCACGGTGATGCCCATCTCGGTCAAGGCTTTGACCTTGCGTGGGTTGTTGGTCATCAAGCGCAGGGATTTGACGCCCAAGTGCTCCAGCATCGGCAGGCAGATCGCGTAGTCACGCTGGTCGGCGGCGAAACCCAGGCGCTCGTTGGCCTCGACGGTATCGGCGCCGCCGTCTTGCAGCTCGTAGGCGCGGATCTTGTTCATCAGGCCAATGCCACGGCCTTCCTGACGCAGGTACAGCAACACGCCACGGCCTTCACGGGCGATGGCCCGCATGGCGGCTTCCAGTTGCGAACCGCAGTCGCAACGCTGACTGAACAGCGCATCGCCGGTCAGGCATTCGGAATGCACACGACCCAGCACTGGCGCGCCATCCGCGATATCGCCCAGGCTCAGCACAACGTGCTCGCGCCCGGTGGCTTCTTCGAGGAAGCCGTTCATGGTGAACGTGGCAAAAGGGGTAGGCAGCTTGGAAGCGGCGACGAAAACGACGGGCACCGTGTGCTCCTGATTTCAGTTTTTACGATGGCGGCCATTGTAACAGCAGGTTCCTACAGACGCTTAAGCTGAATTATCGCTGATAAAGATCAATAGGTTCGATTGGCCTTCGCCTTGGTTCTATGCAGGTCAGAACGGATACGGCTGTTTCCAGTGCTCGAAAATCGCCTTTAACTCGCCGCTTTTCACCAGCGCCGCCATGCGCTGGTCGAACACGGCCATCAAGGCGCGACCTCGCTCGTTATCGGCAAACCCGATATAGAGCGGCAGTTCGGCGATGTGGGTCAGTGTGAACTTGGACGGGTCATCCGCCTGATTCAGCACGTACTTGGCCTCGGTCAGCGCATCGATGTAGAAGTCGGCCCGCGCGTGTTGCAGCATCGGCAAAATACCGTCGCGGCGCTCGATCTGGTTGAAGCGGTGCACATTGGGCAAGTACTCCTCGTACTTGTAGCCGCGCACCCAGGCCAGGCGGTAATTGCCCAGCGTGGCCACTGTCGGCGCCGGCGTGCTGGCCAGGCCGAGGGCGTAGATATGATCGGAATCGAAGTTCCAGTGGGAGTACAACACACCCGTGGCTTCATCGCGATAGGAACCGACCCAGCCATCCACCTCGCCGCGCTGGGCCAGGCCGACCGATCGTGTGTAGGGTACGGAGCGGGTCTGCAGCGTGATTCCGGCGGGTTCGAACACCTGGCGCAGCACGTCCCAGGCCAGGCCGCTGCCGTCTTTGTTGGTGTAGTCGTTCCACTCTTCACTGGCCAGCATGACCTTGCCGGGCACGTCCTGCGCCTGGACTAACGACGTAAAGGCACACAGCACTATCAGCAGCCAGCGGCGCACATCCATGGTGGCGACCTCCTACAGGGCCTTGCATCCGTGATTACGCTATAGAGGGTAGCGCAGCTCGCCGATTCAGGGCGCCCCGCGAAAATGTTGATAGCCACGAATGGCCGGCGTGATGTCCTGCCCGTTGGCGTCGAGCAGCGTCACGCCCTGCCCCGCCTCAACCCGGCCGATCACATGGACCGGCCAGCCGTCGGCCAGCAATGGCGCCAGCTCGGCGGGTGGCAGGGTGAACGCCAGCACATAATCGTCGCCCCCGCTCAGGGCCGCCACGCGCGCGGCGTCATCGCCGACAAACGCCAACAGTGCCTGAGACAGAGGCAACCGCTGACGCTCGATCAACAGGCTGACAGCCGAAGCCGTGGCGATATGCCCGCAATCGGCCAGAAGGCCGTCGGAAATATCCATGGCAGACGTGGCCTTGCCGCGCAGCGCCAGCCCCAGCGCCAACTGCGGTTGCGGCGACCAGTAATGGGCTAATAGCGGATCAGCGATGGCTGCGTCGGCACTGCGCTGACCCAATACCAACGGCAGCGCGCCGGCCGCATTGCCCAGTTCGCCACCGACACACAGCAAGTCACCCGGCTGCGCCCCGCTGCGGGTCAAGGCTTGCCCTGCAGGTACGCGACCAAATACGGTGAGGGTCAGGGTTAACGGCCCACGGGTGGTATCGCCGCCCACCAGGCCCACGCCACAACTCTGCGCCATCAGGTTCAAACCCTGGGCATAGCGTTGCAACCAATCGGCGTCGACCGTCGGTGTGGTGAGGGCAAGGGTAAAGGCGAGGGGGTTGGCGCCCATGGCGGCCAAATCGCTTACCGCCACGGCCAGCGAGCGCTGACCCAGCAGGAACGGATCGCAGGGGTCGGCAAAATGCACCCCGGCCACCAAAGTATCGGTGGAGATCGCCAGCTGCTCCCCGGCAGGAAGCGCCAGCAAGGCGCAGTCGTCGCCGATCCCAAGGGCAATGCCTTCGCCGCCTTGCGCACAGGGCGCGGCGGCGAAGTAATTGCGGATCAGCTCAAACTCGCCCATTCAGGACTCAAGCGCCAATTAGCGCTTGTACGCCTTCACTTCGGCTTCACGCAGGCGCGGCGCCAGCTTGTCGAGCACGCCGTTGACGAACTTGTGGCCGTCGGTCGAACCGTAGACTTTCGCCAGTTCGATACCTTCGTTGATGACCACCCGGTACGGCACGTCGACGCGATACAGCAGTTCCCAGGCAGACAGGCGCATCACGCACAGTTCAACCGGGTCCAACTCTTCGATGGTCAGGTCCAGGCAAGGTGCCAGGGCCGTGTCGATCTCGGTCAGGTGCGCATGTACACCGTGCAGGATGTCGTGAAAGTACGGCAGGTCGGCGAAGGTGAAATCGTTGTCGACGCGAAACTGTGCTTCGATCTCGTTCAACGACGCGCCTGCCAGGTGACGCTGGTACAGCGCCTGGGTCGCCAATTGACGAGCAGCGCGACGCTTCTCGTTCTTGGACGGCTTGCCAGCATCGGCTGGACGTGGCTCGCGCGGGTTGAAGTTGTCGCTCTCGTCGGAAATCACTTGGCCTCCAACTGCGACAGCAGGCTGACCATTTCCAGGGCGGACAGGGCAGCTTCAGCGCCTTTGTTACCGGCCTTGGTGCCGGAACGCTCGATGGCTTGCTCGATGGAATCCACGGTCAGCACGCCGAAAGCGACTGGCACGCCGAACTCCATGGACACCTGGGCCAGGCCCTTGGTGCATTCGCCAGCCACGTATTCGAAGTGCGGAGTACCGCCACGAATGACCGCGCCCAGGGCGATGATCGCCGCGTATTCACCCTGTTGAGCAACTTTTTGCGCAACCAGTGGAATTTCGAAGGCGCCAGGCGCGCGGATGATCGTGATGTCGCTCTCGCTCACACCGTGGCGAACCAGGGCGTCAACGGCACCGCTTACCAGGCTTTCAACCACGAAGCTGTTGAAGCGGCCAACCACCAGGGCATAGCGGCCTTTGGGGGCGATGAAGGTACCTTCGATGGTCTTCAGGGTCATTCGACAAATCTCTTAAAGAGCCGGGACGCGTGTATGACGCGCCCCTTAGTGATATTTGAACCGCGAACAAGGGGCGAAAATCGCCGGCCTTTATTCGGAGGGCACATATTCTACTACTTCCAGGTCGAAACCGGATATCGCATTAAATTTCATTGGCGCACTCATCAAGCGCATTTTACGCACGCCCAGGTCACGCAGGATCTGCGAACCGGCACCGACGATGCTGTAGGTGGTCGGTTTTTTCACCGGCGCGTGGTCAGCTGTTTCGCGGATATGCGCCAGCAACACATCGCCATCCAGCGGGTGACCGAGCAACAGCACCACACCACTGCCAGCCTCGGAAACCGCAGCCATGGCGGCGCGCAGGCTCCAGCGGCCCGGCTGCTTGACCATCAGCAGGTCACGCAGCGGGTCCATGTTGTGCACACGCACCAGGGTGGGTTCTTCGGCGCAAATGGTGCCCAGGGTCAGGGCCATGTGCACGTCGCCTTCCACTGAATCACGGTAGGTCACCAAATTGAATTGGCCCAGTTCGCTGTCCAGTGGCTGCTCGGCAATCCGCTGAACGGTACGTTCGTGGATCATGCGGTAGTGAATCAGGTCGGCAATCGTGCCGATCTTGAGGTTGTGTTCGGCGGCAAAGGCTTCGAGTTCGGTGCGACGGGCCATGGTGCCGTCGTCGTTCATCACTTCGCAGATCACCCCGCTCGGCTCGAAACCGGCCATGCGCGCCAGGTCGCAGGCGGCTTCGGTGTGGCCGGCGCGGGCCAGGGTGCCGCCCGGTTGGGCCATCAACGGGAAGATGTGACCGGGGCTGACGATGTCTTCGGCCTTGGCGTCTTTCGCGGCGGCGGCCTGCACGGTACGTGCGCGGTCGGCAGCGGAGATGCCGGTGGTGACGCCGGTGGTGGCTTCAATCGAGACGGTGAACTTGGTGCCAAAACCCGAACCATTGCGCGGCGCCATCAACGGCAGCTTGAGTAGTTCGCAGCGTTCACGGCTCATGGGCATGCAGATCAGCCCGCGGGCATGCTTGGCCATGAAGTTGATGTGCTCAGGCAAGCAGGCCTCGGCGGCCATGATGATGTCGCCTTCGTTTTCGCGGTCTTCGTCATCCATCAGGATGACCATCTTGCCTTGGCGGATGTCTTCAACCAGTTCTTCGATGCTATTGAGCGCCACGCGGCACCCCCTTGGTCAGGATTTCAGGTAGCCGTTAGCGGCCAGAAAACTTTCAGTGATGTTCCCGGATGCAGGCTCTGCGGCCTTATCGCCCAACAACAGGCGCTCCAGGTAACGGGCAAGCAAGTCCACTTCCAGGTTCACCCGGCGACCTGGCTGGTAAGACGCCATGATGGTTTCGCTGAGGGTGTGGGGAATGATGGTCAGTTCAAATTCGGCGCCGTTCACGGCGTTCACGGTCAGGCTGGTGCCGTCGACGGTGATCGAGCCTTTGTGGGCGATGTACTTGGCCAGTTCCTTCGGCGCACGGATGCGGAATTCGACTGCACGGGCGTTCTCGCTACGCGCGACCACTTCACCGACGCCGTCCACATGGCCGCTGACCAGGTGGCCGCCCAGGCGGGTGGTCGGGGTCAGGGCTTTTTCCAGGTTGACCGGGCTGCCGGCCTTGAGGTCGTTCATCGCGGTGCAGTCCAGGGTTTCCCGGCTGACATCGGCGGCAAAACCGTTGCCTGGCAACTCGATGACGGTCAGGCACACACCGTTGATGGCAATGCTGTCGCCCAGTTTGACGTCGCCCAGGTCGAGCTTGCCGGTTTCAACCGACAAGCGAACATCGCCGCCTTTTGGGGTCATTGCACGAATGCTGCCGATGGATTCGATGATGCCGGTGAACATGGCCTTCTCCTGGAAAACGGTACGGGACACTTGAGCGTCCGGTCAGAATTATACGCTCGCTGCTGGCACAGGGATGGCAGTGACTCGCCAGTCGTCGCCTACAGCGCGCATTTCAGTGATCTTGAGTTGGGGGGCATCGGCCAGTTTCTCAAGCGGCCAGTCCAACAAAGGCCGGGCGGCGGAGCCGAGGAATTTGCCGGCGATGAAAATCACGTATTCATCCACCAGGCCTTGCTGGGCAAATGCACCGGCCAGGCTTGGGCCGGCTTCCACCAGCACTTCGTTGACGCCACGGGCCGCCAGCGCAACCAGCGCCGAGCGCAGGTCAACCTGGCCGTCTACGCCCGGCACCACCAGGCACTCGGGGCCACGGGGGAACTGGTTTTCCGGGGTCACGCAGGTGATGACCAACGCCGGGCCGGCCTTGAAGAATGGCGCATTGAGCGGCACGCGCAGGCGGCCGTCGATCAGCACGCGCAACGGCGGGCGCGACATGGCCAGGGCCGTGGTGGCTTCATCCAGGCCGAGTTCAGCGGCGCGCACGGTCAGGCGAGCACCGTCGGCCAGCACCGTGTCGGCGCCGGTCAGCACCACACTGGCCTCGGCGCGCAGGCGCTGCACGGCGGCACGGGCAGCCGGGCCGGTGATCCATTGGCTTTCGCCACTGGCCATCGCGGTGCGGCCGTCCAGACTCATTGCCAGCTTGACCCGCACGAAGGGCAGGCCGTGCTCCATGCGTTTGAGGAACCCCGGATTCAACGCGCGAGCTTCTGCTTCCAACACACCGCTGCGCACTTCGATACCGGCTTGAGCCAAGCGCTGCATGCCGCGCCCCGCCACTTCCGGGTTCGGGTCCTGCATGCCGGCGACGACACGAGCCACGCCCGCCGTGACCAACGCATCCGCGCAAGGCGGCGTACGCCCATGGTGACTGCACGGTTCGAGGGTCACATACACCGTGGCGCCACGGGCTTTGGCTCCGGCGGCGCGCAGGGCGTTGGGTTCGGCGTGGGGTTCGCCGGTACGCTCATGCCAGCCTTCGCCGACAATCTGCCCGTCACGCACAATCACGCAACCCACGCGCGGGTTGGGATGGGTGGTGTACAGGCCCTTGCGCGCCAGTTCCAGGGCGCGGGCCATGTAATGAGCATCGAGCACAGCTTGTTCGGCAGACGGTGGGTTCATTCTTTGGCAGGCTCACGGGCCAGGCGGTCGATCTCTTCGCGGAACTCATTGAGGTCCTGGAAGCGTCGATACACCGAGGCGAAACGGATGTAGGCAACTTCGTCGAGCTTTTGCAACTCGCCCATCACCAGTTCTCCAACCACCAGGCTCTTGACCTCGCGCTCGCCGGTCGCACGCAGCTTGTGCTTGATGTGCACCAGCGCCGCCTCCAGCCGCTCGACACTCACCGGGCGTTTTTCCAGGGCGCGCTGCATACCGGCGCGCAGTTTTTCTTCGTCGAAAGGCTGGCGGCTTCCGTCGGATTTGATCAGACGCGGCAATACCAGTTCGGCGGTTTCGAAGGTGGTGAAACGTTCACCGCAGGCCAGGCATTCGCGCCGGCGACGTACTTGATCGCCCTCGGCGACCAGACGCGAGTCAATGACCTTGGTGTCGTTGGCACCGCAGAAGGGACAGTGCATGGTAGGCAGGCAACAAATAAAGGGAGGGCCATGGTAGCGCATCCCCGTGGCAAGACAAGCCATAGCCTTTACGGTATATAGGCTGACTATTATGTTTCATATTTTTCAAGCCACGGATTTTGTCCTTTCTGGAGCCGTACATGCAGTTACGACCACTTGTTTTGCTCACCCTGTTCAGTTTCCTGGTCGCCTGCAGCAGCGAAGCCCCCAAGCCGGCCGCACCTCAGCCCACACCGGCCCAAGAGAAAAAAGTCCCCGGCCTTGAAGACATGGGCCCCCTGCCCGCCTACCAGCGGGAAATCAGCGGCAGCCTGACCAACATTCCGGCGGGCGCCGAAGTCGAGATGGCGTTGCTGGTGATCGATGACCGTTCACGCCCGCAACAACTGCTCGCCAGCAGCGTGTTGAGCGGCAACGGCAAGCCCCTGGCCTTCCGCCTGCGCTTCAACCCCGAGGCGTTCCCTGCCGGTGCGCGGGTTGAACTGCGTGGCCGCGCCAGCCAGTCCGGCCAACTGATCCTGCACCTGCCCGCCGTGCGCATCACCCAGGCGATCACCCAGACCACCGGCCCCCTGCAACTCGTCAAGGCACCATGACGCCACCGCTGGACCTGCAAGCCGCACTGAGCGAACTGATCGGCGACGCGCACCTGGTGCCCTGCCCGCTGCCGGGCACCGCGTTGTCGTTGTGGCTTCTGGATGCAGACAACATGGACCGCGCCTTCAGCCCCGAAGAAACTCGGCGCATCCTGCATGAACCGCCCTACTGGAGCTTTTGCTGGGCCAGTGGCCTGGCGCTGGCGCGGTACCTGGCGGCGAACCCGCAGTGGGTCGCGGGCAAGCGCGTGCTGGATTTTGGCGCGGGCTCCGGCGTGGCCGGGATTGCGGCGGTCAAAGCCGGCGCGCTGGAAGTGGTGGCCTGCGACCTCGACCCGTTGGCGCTGGCATCCTGCCGGGCGAATGCCGAACTCAACGGCGTAGAGCTGGGTTATTCGCAAGACTTCTTCGCCGAGGCCGACCGCTTCGACCTGATTCTGGTGGCGGATGTGCTCTACGACCGGGCGAACCTGCCGCTGCTGGATCAGTTCCTCACGCGAGGCCGCGAAGCGTTGGTAGCGGATTCACGCGTACGGGATTTTCAGCACCCGGATTATCGGCGGCTGGAGATTCTTGATGCGCTGACGTTGCCGGATCTGGCGGAGCCTTGGGAGTTTCGCAAGGTGAGTCTGTACCATTCGCGGCGCTCTTGAGACCTTCGCGAGCAAGCCCGCTCCCACATGTGACCGCATTCCCCTGTGGGAGCGGGCTTGCTCGCGAAAGCGGTGCCGGATCACCGCACTTTCAGCCAGGCTCGCCAGCCCTTATAGTTGCGCCATTCCCGCTTTATTCGAGACGCCCCATGAGTGAGCTCACGCCGTACATCTTCGATGTCACCACCGCCAATTTTGACCAGGCAGTGATCCAGAACTCCTTCGAAAAACCCGTACTGGTGGATTTCTGGGCCGAGTGGTGCGCGCCGTGCAAGGCGTTGATGCCGATGCTCGCGAAAGTTGCCGAGAGTTATCAGGGTGAGTTGCTGCTGGCCAAGGTCGATTGCGAGGCCGAGCAGGATATTGTTGCGCGCTTTGGCATTCAAAGCCTGCCGACGGTGGTGTTGTTCAAGGACGGCCAGCCGGTGGACGGTTTTGCCGGGGCGCAGCCGGAGTCGGCGGTGCGCGCGATGCTGGAGCCGCATGTACAGATGCCACCACCGGCGGCGGCGGATCCGTTGGAGCAGGCCCAAGCGTTGTTTGCCGAGGGTCGCATCAGCGATGCCGAGGCCGTGCTGGTGGCATTGCTGGGCGAGGACAACACCAACGCTGCGGCGTTAATCCTGTACGCGCGCTGCCTGGCTGAGCGTGGTGAGTTGGGCGAAGCCCAGACCGTGCTGGACGCCGTGAAGAGCGACGACCACAAAGCCGCCCTCGCCGGCGCCAAGGCGCAGATCACCTTCCTGCGCCAGGCTGCCGACCTCCCGGACGCCGCCGACCTGAAAAGCCGCCTGGCGCAAAACCCGCAGGATGACGAAGCGGCCTATCAGCTGGCGATCCAGCAACTGGCGCGCCAGCAGTACGACGCAGCGCTGGAAGGTCTGCTCAAGCTATTCATCCGTAACCGCAGCTACAGCGAAGGCCTGCCACACAAGACCTTGCTGCAGGTGTTCGAACTGCTGGGCAATGATCACCCGCTGGTGACCGTGTACCGCCGCAAGTTGTTTGCCGCGCTGTACTAATCGCCGACCCAGCTGTACAGCGGCGTATCGGCGCCGCTGGCCACTTTAACGTTCGAACTGTGGCGCAGGCGCACCAGCAGACGCTTGCCGGAGGCGGCATCACCGGCCAAACCTTCCAACTGATCGAGCAGCTCCAGGCCGCTGAGCTGCCCGGCCTTGCGCAACAGGTCCTGGGCGTTCTGCCACAGGTCGTCATTCTGCTTCACCGGTGTCGCTGTTGCTGCGGCGGGTACAGGCGCCGCCTGCAACTGTGCGCCGAGCCGAGCCCAATCGCCGTCGTCCAGTTCCAGGGTCAAGTCCACCGGCAAGTCGCCGACGGTTCCACGAATTCGCAACATCGTCCTTCCTCCTGCAGTTTTTCTGACAGGCATGCTCCCATGCGGCTTGCGCAACGCCAAGCGGGCGGTCAAACTCAGTGGCAATTGTTATAAGA
Source organism: Pseudomonas azotoformans (assembly GCF_001579805.1). Lineage (NCBI taxonomy): Bacteria > Pseudomonadati > Pseudomonadota > Gammaproteobacteria > Pseudomonadales > Pseudomonadaceae > Pseudomonas > Pseudomonas azotoformans. The sequence continues at coordinate 751,818 of NZ_CP014546.1, forward strand.
TCACATAACAAAACTTTCATGTTCTGGAGCCTTCTCATGCGCCGTCTGTTGCTTGCTTTGCCCTTCGCCCTGCTGCCATTGGCGGTTGCCCACGCTCATGATGATCACGACCATGAGCACGGCAGCCTTGGCGCCCACGAACATGGCGTCGGTCGCCTCAATGCGGTACTCGACGGCCAGGCGCTGGAGCTGGAGCTGGACAGCCCGGCGATGAACCTGGTGGGTTTCGAACACCTGGCCACCACCCCGTCGGACAAAGCCAAGGTCGCCGCCGTGCGCAAACAGCTGGAAAACCCAGCCGCCCTGTTCAACCTGCCTAAGGGTGCCGGTTGCGTGGTCAGCAGCCAGGAGCTCAATAGCCCGCTGTTTGGCGACAAGCCTGAAGCGGACCACGACGACGATGATGACCACGATCACGACGCCAAAGACGGCGCCCACGAACACCATCACGACCACAGCGAAATTCACGCCCATTACCAGTTCACCTGTGCCACGCCGACGGCCTTGAGCAACCTCGACCTGACCCAGGTCTTCAAGACCTTCCCCGCCACCCAGAAAATTCAGGTACAACTGATCGGCCCGAGCGGCCAGCAAGGCGTTGAAGCGACGGCCACAGCAGCCACCTTGAAGTTCTGAGTTCACATGACCCACGCATTGATCGAACTGTCTGACCTGGGCTTCAACTGGCCCGGTCACCCGCAGTTGCTGGACATCCCCGCGTTCCGCCTGGACGCGGGGGAAACCCTGTTTCTCAAGGGCCCGAGCGGCAGTGGCAAAACCACGCTGCTGGGACTGCTTGGCGGCGTGCAGACACCCAACCAGGGCAGCATCCGCCTGCTCGGCCAGGAGCTGACCGAGCTTTCGGCCGGCGCCCGCGACCGCTTCCGCGTCGACCACACCGGCTACATCTTCCAGCAGTTCAACCTGCTGCCGTTCCTGTCGGTGCGCGAGAACGTCGAGTTGCCCTGCCACTTTTCCAAATTGCGCGCGCAACGGGCGAAACGGCGCCACGGCAGTGTCGACCAGGCCGCCGCCGCTTTGCTCGCACACCTTGGGTTGAAAGACAAAGCCCTGCTGGAGCGCCGCGCCGACTCGCTGTCCATCGGCCAGCAACAACGGGTGGCCGCCGCCCGTGCATTGATCGGCCAACCGGAGCTGGTGATCGCCGACGAGCCCACTTCGGCCCTGGACTACGACGCCCGCGAAGCCTTCCTACAGCTGTTGTTTGCCGAATGCCGTGAAGCTGGCGCCAGCCTGTTGTTTGTCAGCCATGACCAGAGCCTGGCTTCGCTGTTCGACCGCAACCTGTCGCTGGCCGAACTCAATCGCGCCGCCACGCCCGCAGAGGTTTGAGATGTATCTGTTCCGTCTAGCCATGGCCAGCCTGGCTAACCGCCGCTTTACCGCGATCCTCACCGCGTTCGCCATCGCGCTTTCGGTCTGCTTGCTGCTCGCGGTAGAGCGGGTGCGCGTCGAGGCGCGCAACAGTTTCGCCAGCACCATCAGCGGCACCGACCTGATTGTCGGCGCGCGTTCCGGCTCCGTAAACCTGCTGCTGTACTCGGTATTCCGCATCGGCAACGCCACCAACAACATCCGTTGGGACAGCTTCGAGCATTTCGCCGCCAGCCCCCAAGTGAGGTGGGCCATCCCGATTTCCCTGGGTGACTCCCATCGCGGCTACCGCGTGATGGGCACCAACGAATCCTACTTCGAGCACTACCAATACGGCCGCAAGCAAAACCTCGAACTGGCCAGCGGCCGCGCCTTCGCCACCGACCCGTTTGAAGTGGTGCTCGGTGCAGAAGTGGCTGACGCCCTGCATTACAAACTGGGCGACAAACTGGTGCTGGCCCATGGTGTGGCGGTGGTCAGCCTGGTGAAACACGATGACAAACCCTTCACCGTGGTCGGCATTCTCAAGCGCACCGGCACGCCAGTGGACCGCACATTGCACATCAGCCTCGGCGGCATGGAAGCGATCCATATCGACTGGCACAACGGCGTGCCAGCCCAAGGCAAAGGCCGCATCAGTGCCGACCAGGCGCGCAACATGGACCTCACGCCGCAGGCCATCACCGCGTTCATGCTCGGTCTGAACAACAAGATTTCCACCTTCGCCCTGCAACGGGAGATCAACGAATTCCGTGGCGAGCCGATGCTGGCGATCCTGCCCGGCGTGGCGCTGCAAGAGCTGTGGAGCATGATGGGCACCGCCGAGAAAGCGCTGTTCGTGATCTCGCTGTTCGTAGTGCTCACCGGCTTGATCGGCATGCTCACGGCGATCCTCACCAGCCTCAACGAACGGCGTCGCGAAATGGCGATTTTGCGTTCGGTGGGTGCGCGCCCGTGGCATATCGCGACACTGCTGATCTTCGAAGCCTTCGCCCTGGCGTTGTCTGGCGTGGTTGCCGGCGTTGGCTTGCTCTATGTGTGCATCGCCGCCTCGCGCGGGTATCTGCAGGCAAACTACGGCCTGGACCTGCCGATGTCGTGGCCGAGCGAATATGAATGGACGCTGCTCGCCGGTATCCTGGGCGCTGCGCTGTTGATGGGCAGCGTGCCCGCGTGGCGCGCCTATCGGCAATCCCTGGCCGATGGCCTGTCCATACGTTTATGAGGAAGGCTTCGATGCGTCGTGCGCTGTTTGCGTTGTTGCTGCTGGTGGCCGTGCCCGTATGGGCCGATGAGCAGCCCAAGGATTTGTCGTGGCAGGAGATGATTCCGCCGGATGCACCGCCGGAAATCCCCAATATGAAACCGCTGCACGACTTGTCGAACATGGCCGATGCCTTGTCGGTCGAGGCAGCGCCAGCGGCCAAGCAGGACTTGCCCAACGCCCCGGTGGTGCAAAGCCTCGACGGCCAACACATCCGACTGCCGGGCTATATCGTGCCGCTGGAAGTCAGTGAGGAAGGCCGCACGACGGAGTTCTTGCTGGTGCCGTATTTCGGCGCGTGCATCCATGTACCGCCGCCGCCGTCGAACCAGATCGTGCATGTCAAAAGCGAAATCGGCGTGAAGCTCGATGAGCTGTACCAGCCGTATTGGATCGAAGGCGCGATGCAGGTCAAACCGTCCACCAGCGAGCTGGCCGATGCCGGTTACCAGATGGATGCCGAGAAAATTTACATGTACGAACTGCCTGAATAAGGCTGATCGCCCTTTCATTGAGCTGAGTCAAAAGACCGGACGGAACGATCTTTACCATTGGACGTACAACTTTTAAACGTCCTTTGGAGCTCCCATGAACAAGTCTCTGCTCGGCGCGTCCCTCTTCGCGCTCGCCCTCGTCGCCCCCGTTGCACACGCTCACGAAGCGGGCGACATTCTGGTGCGCGCCGGTGCAATCACCGTGAACCCGAAGGCGGACAGCGGCCACGTCAAGGTTGACCAGGGCCCGCTGGCCGGCACCAACCTGGGCGGCAAGGCGACCATGAGCAGTGACACCCAACTGGGCCTGAACTTCGCCTACATGCTGACCAACCACGTCGGTATCGAGCTGCTGGCCGCCACGCCGTTCGAACATGACGTGAAGATCAAGGGCACCGCCCTGAGCCCGGCCAACGGCAAGCTCGGCACTCTGAAACACCTGCCGCCAACCTTGAGCGTCGTGTACTACCCACTCGACAACAAGTCGGCCTTCCAACCGTACGTGGGCGCCGGTATCAACTACACCTGGATCTACGACGAACACGTCGGCAGCCGTGCCCAGGGCGCAGGCTTCAGCAACTTCAAGGCTGAAAACTCCTGGGGCTGGGCCGCACAGATCGGCGCGGACTACATGATCAACGACAAGTGGATGATCAACGCCCAGGCGCGCTACATCGACATCAGCACCAAGGCCACCGTGGAAAACAACGGCGTGGCACCGGGCACTCGCGCCAAGGTGAACGTTGATGTGGACCCGATGGTTTACATGGTGGGTATTGGCTACAAGTTCTAAAACCGCCGCACAAAAAAAGGCGCCTGTTTCAGGCGCCTTTTTTTATTGGCCGTGGCGGTAAAACCGATCCAGCAACGCCGGCAACCCCGCCCGCCATGCCCGTGGCTTGATGCCAAAGGTGTGAAGGATTTTCTTGCAGGCAAGCACCGCGTGTTGCGGTTCTTCACTCGCATCCGGCCGGGCCGCGTGGGCCTGGGCGGTAGGCGATTCGATTGCCAGCGGATGGTAGCTGCGCGCTTCGGTGAGGATCGCCTGGCCCAGCGCCAACGGTGTGGTCGCTTCCTGGCCGGCGTAGTGATAAGTGCCCCACAGCGGCGCCGCACAATCGAGCTGCTTGAGCACCGAGATGATCACCCGCGCCGCATCGTCCACCGGCGTCGGGTTGCCGCGACGGTCGTCCGCCATCAGCAATTCATCCGGTTTCTCGGCCCGAGCCAAAAAGCGCCCGAGGGTGCCGTCGACACTGTCATCCAGCAGCCAGCCAAACCGCAGCAACACATGTTGCGGGCAAGTGGCGCGCACACTCTGCTCGATGCGCCACAACGCCTGGCCGCGCAGGCCCAGGGGCACCGGCTCGTCTTTTTCGCTGTAGGCGGTGGCGCGGGAGCCATCGAACACGCGGTAGCTGGACGGTTGCAGCAGGGTGATGTTGTGGTGCTGGCACAGCTCGGCCAGGCGCTCGATGGCAAATTCCTGGGCAGCCAGGCGGGTTTCGCTGACCGCTTCGGCCTGGAACCAGTCGAAATAGTAGGCGAGGTTGATCAACGCATCGGGACGGGTGTCGTCGAGCAATTGGGTGAGGCTCGCGGCATCCCAGCCGTCTTGGGGCGGTTTGGGTGCGAGGAAACCGATGTCTTCCTCTGCACCGAGGCGAATCAGCGCCTGCCCGAGGGCATTCCCGCCGCCCAGTAACATAAGGCGCATTCGCATAGATTGAGCAGGCCCGGTCTGTTTGGAACGAAGGTTTTCTGGTCTTGGCCAGAATCGTTGCATTTTGCGGGTTTGTAGCGCAACCGTCACGGATTAACTATCTTCGCGCCTGCCTCCGTCGGTTCATGCTCAAGGGCCGCCCGCGCCGGCACCATGACCTGCTGTGGATAAGTCTGAGCGAAATGCACTTCGTCACAGTTATCCACAAGCTTTTTCAGGCGCTGGTTGAACGCGCGGCTCACCGCATATTGCCCGCCCGACACCGTGCGGAACTGCGCCGTGAGTACCACGCCGTTGAGGTCCATCTTGTCGACGCCGAAGACTTCCAGCGGGCCTTGCAGGTTGTATTTGAGGAACACGTCATCCCGGATCGACTGCCCCGCCTCGCGGATCAGCTCCACCGCCTTGTCCACGTCCGTGTCGTAGGTGAACTGCACCGAGAAGAACGCGTAGGCAAATTGCCGCGATTGGTTGGTGACCGCCTTGATCTGCCCGAACGGCACCGAATGCACAAAGCCCTTACCATCGCGCAGGCGCAGGGTGCGGATGGTCAGGCCTTCGACAGTGCCGGCGTGGCCGGAGTCGAGTACCACCCAGTCGCCGATGGACAGCGTGTCTTCGATGATGATGAACAGCCCGGTAATCACATCTTGCACCAACTGCTGCGAGCCAAAACCAATGGCCAGGCCGACCACGCCGGCACCGGCCAGCAGCGGTGCGACGTTGATCCCGAGGTTGGCCATGGTGGTGATCGCGCAGATCACCACCAGGATGATCTTCACCGCATTACGCAGCAGCGGCAGGATGGTTTTCACCCGCGTGCTCGGTTGGCGACTGGAGCGCTTGTTGACCGGCGGTTTCAGCGCTTCCTGGATCGCCGTGTCGAGCACCACCCAGAACAGCCAGGTCATCAGCAGGATCAGGCCGATGCTGCTGAGGGAATCACTGATCGCCCGGCCCACCGAGTTGCGCTGGGCGAACTCGAACAGCGACACGCCCCAGATCCGCCCGAGGATTTCGATAAACGCGATGGCCATGACAATGCGCAGGATCGCGTGCAACAGGCTGAGGAAGCGTTCCTTGTACGCGCTGCTGCGCTGGATCGCCACTTGGCTGCGGGACTTGAACAGGTGTTGCAGCACCGTGCTGAGGAACACCGTGCCGATCAGCAGGATTGTGGTGAACAGCGCGCAACGCAGGACTTTCTGGTTGTCGTCACCAGCACCAATCAGGTTGATCGCCGACACCAGCACCATCAACAGGATCGGCCAATACCACAGGCCAGAAAATATCCGCAGCGATTGTTGCAGCGCCGGATGTTTAAGGCGTTGAGCCAATGGCCGATTGCGGATCAGGTGGGCCACCGGGCGGCGCAGGCGGACCACCAGCATGCCGAAAATCACCGCCGCAAACAGCCCGGTAAACACCGCGATGCTGCTGGTGATATTGCCACCGAGCTGGCGGGCGATCTGTGGGCTGGTCAGCGCGTCGCTGAGGGCGGCGAGGAAGCCGATCAGGAACAACGGCTTGGGGCAGTAGCTGCGAATGATCCGAACCGCCGGGCGCTTGTGTCCCACATTGAACATAACAATCACGCACAGCAGCATCGAGGTGGAAAAGATACCGCTGCTGGTGGCGTAGGCAAAACACAGCGCCAGCGCGCGGCCTACGGAGGTGGGCAGAAAGTGACTGACGTAAAGCGTCAGCGGCAGACAGACAAGCGCGGGAATCGTGTAGGGAATCACATACCCGAGCACCGCCAGCAGGCGTTCGCGCCGCTCGAAGAAGGCACGGCGTCCCAGGCGCTTTACGATAAATCGCCCCAACAACGTCAGCGCCACAAAAGCGCCGACCCACACGCCGGACAGCAGCAGGAAATCCCCCGCCACGCTCCAGGGTGAGCGCGCAGCGGTTTGGTTGACCAGCCGCCCAACCTCGTCGGCCGCTCGGTCCGCGCGCAGGCGCCACTCATCGATCAGGTTCTGATTGAGATCGAGCTTTTGCTGTACGTCATCAATGCTGGAACTGATCGCCCCCAGCAACCCGCCCTCCACCAGCAACTCCGGCTTGGCCGGCGCTTCAGGTTCCGGCGCGGTGGCCGCCGCTTGCAGTGCGCCACTGCCGCAAAACAGCAGCGCGCCGAGCAGTAATGCAGTCTTGAGATTCAGCAAAACACCGAGCTCCTTCAGAAGGGTCTGTAAGGAACTGACGGGTTTGCGCTTTGATCGTTCCCCTTCAGCGGCATCTTTATGCCGTCTGTAGGACGCTGGAAACTTTCCGTTAAAAATCACAGTCAGCCATAAACGGGGGCCAGGCCCCCACTTCTTTCACAGGAGCAATCATGGCTGCGATCCCCGACTGGGTGCCCATCACCCCCAGCGTCGCCATCACTCGCTTCACGGTGCTGACGGTCAATATCCACAAGGGCTTTACCGCCCTGAATCGACGTTTCATCCTGCCCGAACTGCGTGAAGCGGTGCGCAGCGTGGGCGCCGATATGGTGTTCCTGCAGGAAATCCATGGCACCCACGAGCGCCATCCACAGCGCTTCAGCGACTGGCCAAACATGCCGCAGTACGAATTCCTCGCCGACAGCATCTGGCCGCAGTTCGCCTATGGCCGCAACGCGGTCTACCCCCATGGCGACCATGGCAACGCGCTGCTGTCGAAATTCCAGATCGTGCGCTACGACAATCTCGATATCTCCCAAAGCGGCCATGAAAACCGGGGTCTGCTGCATTGCGTGCTGCGCCTGCCAGGCACCGGCCAGGAGATCCATGCGATCTGCATCCATCTGGGCTTGCGCGAAGTGCACCGCCAGCAGCAATTGCGCTTGATTGAGCAGCGCATCGGCGAGATTCCGGCCGACGCCCCGCTGATCGTGGCCGGTGATTTCAACGACTGGCGCCAGAAGGCCGACCTAAGCAAGGCGGGCTTGAAGGAAGTGTTTATTGAATCCATGGGTAAACCCGCGCGTACCTTTCCGGCGCGTTTGCCCTTACTGCCGCTGGACCGGATTTATGTGCGCAATCTGAAAGTGCATAACCCTCGCGTGCTGACCACGCGGCCGTGGTCTCACTTGTCTGACCATGTGCCGCTGTCGGTGGAGGTCGAGCTATGAACGTGGCCGTGGAACATATCTCCACCGACCAGCCGCCGGACGAAGCCAAGCCCCGCGACCTGGATTACGGCTGGCAAAGTGGCAACCAGGTCCAATTGCTGGAAAACGGCGAGGCGTATTTCCCCAAGGTGTTCGAAGCCCTGCGCGCGGCCCGACGGGAGATTCTGCTGGAGACCTTCATTCTTTTCGAAGACAAGGTAGGCCATGAACTGCACAGCATCCTGATCGAGGCTGCGCAGCGTGGTGTGAAGGTGGTGGTGAGCCTGGACGGTTTTGGCTGCGGCGAACTGAGCCCGTCGTTTCTAGGCGAACTGGCGGACGCCGGTGTGACGGTGCAGATGTTCGACCCGGCGTCCAAGACCCTGGGGTTTCGCACCAACTGGTTTCGTCGCCTGCACCGCAAGATTGTGGTGGTGGATGCAGAAGTGGCGTTTATCGGTGGGATCAACTTTTCTGCCGACCACTTGGGCGATTTCGGCCCCGAAGCCAAGCAGGATTACGCGGTGCAGGTGGTGGGCCCGGCGGTGGCGGACCTGCATCATTTCGCCCTGGCGCAAAGTGGTCGCCAGGTGCGCACGCGACGTGGCTGGCGGCGGCGCCAGCAACGGCCTTCGTTGTGGTCCACCGACCAGGGCGATGGCTTGGTGCGCCTGATTTACCGCGACAACGTGCAGCATCGCGATGACATTGAAGAGGCGTACATCCACGCGCTGAGCAAGGCGCAACAGCGCGTGGTGATCGCCAACGCCTACTTCTTCCCCGGCTACCGCCTACTGCGGGAAATCCGCAATGCCGCGCGGCGTGGTGTGCAGGTGCAACTGATCATGCAGGGCCAGCCCGATGTGCTGCTGGCCAAGCTCGCGGCGCGGATGCTCTACGACTATTTGCTCAAGGACGGCGTGGTCATCCACGAATACTGCCAGCGCCCGCTGCATGGCAAGGTGGCGTTGGTGGATGATGAATGGAGCACCGTGGGGTCGAGCAATCTGGACCCGTTGAGCCTGTCGCTGAACCTGGAAGCCAACGTGTTGATTCGTGACCGCGCGTTCAATCAACAGCTGTATGAACGCCTGGAAATACTCGCCCGCGACCACTGCCAGACCATGCCGGAAAACCGCAAGCCGCGCCTGTGGCTCTGGCGATTGACGGTGGGCTTCCTGGTGTTTCATGTGATGCGCCACTTCCCGGCCTTGACCGGTTGGTTACCGGCACACAAGCCACGGTTGAAACCCATCGAGAGCCAGGCCAATGACCGCTGAATCCCGGTTCAAACGCTGGAAGAAACCGCTGACCATCGCCTTTTTCCTGGTGTTGATCGTGCTGTTCACCCTGCTCGCGCGGCGCATCGATTGGAGCGAAGTGGTGCAGACCCTGGGCGACTTCAAAGCCCGCACCCTGGTGATCGCGGGCGCACTGACACTGTGCAGCTTTTTGGTGTACGCCAGCTTCGATTTGATCGGCCGCACCTACATTCGCCAGAACCTGGTGTGGAAGCAGATCCTACCCGTGGGCATCATCAGCTACGCGTTCAACCTCAACCTGAGCGCGTGGGTCGGCGGCATCGCCATGCGTTATCGCCTGTATTCGCGCTTGGGCGTGAGCAACGGCAATATCGCCAAGATCCTCGGCCTGAGCCTGGCCACCAATTGGTTTGGCTACATGGCGATCGCCGGGGTGGTGTTCAGCAGCGGTCTGGTGACGATGCCGCCGGGATGGAAGGTCAGCACCACGGCCTTGCAAGGCATTGGCGCGTTGTTGGTACTGGCCAGCCTCGGCTATCTGGTGGCCTGCCAGTTTTCGAAAAAGCGTGCGTGGACGATTCGCGGCATGGAAATCAACCTGCCGTCCGTGCGTATGGCGTGCTTGCAATTGCTGCTCGGCGCGCTGAACTGGTCGCTGATGGCAGCGGTGATCTTTACCCTGCTGCCGGCCAAGTTGGACTATCCGCTGGTGTTGGGCGTGCTGTTGATCAGCGCGATTGCCGGAGTGCTCACCCATATTCCGGCCGGGCTGGGCGTGCTGGAGGCGGTGTTTATTGCGCTGTTGCAGCATGAGGCGTCGCGGGGCAGCTTGCTTGCCGGGTTGATCGCGTATCGGGCGATTTACTTCATCTTGCCGCTGCTGATCGCGCTGGTGATGTACCTCGGTGTGGAGGCGAAGGCGAAGGCGTTGCGGGTGAAGAAAACACCCGCTTGAACGCTTTACTGGGACTGAATGATGCTCAACCGTTCGCCCACCACCATCTCGGTGATCCAGTCCACCAGGATTGAGGTGTAGGCCTGTTGGGACACCGGATCGCTGAGGGAATGGTCGGCGCCGTCGATGATGCGATGGGTCAGTGAGTGGGTCTGCTGGCACGCCGCGCGGTAGCTCATGATGGTGGCGTGGGGCACGTGGTCATCGGTTTCCGATTCGACGATCAACACATCACCGGTAAACGCCGAACACGCGTGCAAGGCGCGATTGGTTTCGGCGTGGACCAAGGTGCTGCGGTAATCCATCAGGTCGGCCTTATCCAGATCACGCTTGGGTTTGAGCCATTCCTGATCGCGGTACAACGCCGGTACGCGCAGCGCCAGCCAGCGCACCGGGCGCAACGAGGTGAGAATCGCCGCAAGGTAACCGCCGTAACTGGTGCCCACCACCGCCACCGCCGAGGTGTCGATGGCCGGGTGCGACAGCAGACGGTCATAGGCCGCCAGCAGGTCGCGCAGGTTGTCTTCGCGGGTGACGCGGGACAATGGAATGCCCGTGCCGGCGTGCCCGCGCAGGTCGAAGGTCAGGCACACGCAACCCAAGCCGGCGATGCCTTTGGCGCGTTCCAGGTCTCGCTCCTGGCTGCCGCCCCAACCGTGCACAAACAACACGCCGGGGACTTTGGATTTAGGGCTGAGGAAGGTGCCGCTCATCTGTTCGTCGTCGATATCGATCGCAATGCTTTCGCTTTTAGCCGTCATAAGCCTTAACCGTCACGTACTTGAGAAGAAACTCGCTGTTTTCCGCCGGGCCGCGATACACCTCGATGGCATTGGCTGGCAGCGGTTGGTCCACGTAGGTTTCCACCGAGGACACATGGATCGCACGCAGGCCAGGGTTGTTGATAAAACTTTGCAGCGCCGCGACTTCCGCGCTGCTGGCCCCGCCCATGCGCCAGGATTGTTCGAGTACACCGCTGCGGCGTTGGCCGTTGCTGTCCAAGCCCTGAGCGATGTCGTAGTTGCGCCGTGATGCGTAGAAACCGGGGTAGGCCTCATCGGCTGCCGCATCGAAGACCTGGGCTTGTTCGATGGCTTCGCGTACGTCGTCGGGCAGTTCGAGTTGCAACAGGTCATCGTAGTCACCGGGCACTACCAACAAGTTGGAGCCGCCGTAGACCTCTTCGCCCTGCCCGTCTTTCGTCAGGTATTGCTCGCCGCAGTAGCTGAACACGTGATCGCCGATAAAGCTTTGGCCAACGCTGTGGGTGACCACATCGTGCAGGTCCTGCTCCAGCACCACGCCTTCGTTGAAGAGTTTCGCGGCATCCGGTCGCGCCAGCACCGCTTCGAATTCGTCCAGGCTGTGGATAACTTCCTGGCCTCGGCCTGCGCAGGCGTGCACGGGTTTCAAGCGGATGGGGCCGCTGTAGAGCAAGCGCGTGGCGGCGGGCCGCGCGTCTTCCAGTGCAAAGACGCTCAGACCGTCCAGCACGACTTTTCGTACACGCTCGCAAAACAACGCCGACCAACCTTGCGGCGCTTTGGCTTCAGGGCCGAGCAAGCCATGACTGATGGCTTTGGTGCAGATGAAGTCGTGGTCGACATAACCGCCCCACAAATCCTCAGGCCCCTTGATATTCAGCGCTCGGGCCTGGGCCGGGCCGACCAGGGTCTGTGTGGGCAGCAGGTACAACGCCCGCCCCGCGTGCAGATCAGTGTCGTAGCTGCCGCCGAACTTGAGCCCGAGGATCTGCGCCAGCCAGCGCGCCAGAGCGCGGTTGGTTTCGACCTCATGCAGCGGCGCACCCTCACGTGTGGAGTGAGCAACCACCAGCTTCTTGCGTTGAGTCGGGGTCATGCGTCCCCCTTGGCCATCCCGCCATGTGTGTAGACGGAACGTTGCAGAGATCAGGCCAAGGCGCATTCGGACGGGATTGCATTCAAATCAATCGGTTGCCGGAAAACCGATGGCAGATGGCCTGTTTTATTCTGCACGACGACCCGATAACGCGGCGGCGTTCTGCACGATTCACACGCCGAAACGGCTGCGATAATCGCTGGGCGTCAGGCCGGTGATCTTCTTGAAGATGGCGCGAAAGGCACTCGGGTCTTGGTAGCCGACGGTCCAGGCGATATGGTCGATGGTGCCATTAGTGAATTCGAGCATCTGCCGTGCCTTGCCCACACGCAAATGCTGGCAGTACTCGGTGGGTTTCAAGCCGGTGGCGGTGCGAAAGCGCCGTAGGAAGGTACGCTCCTCCAAGCCCGCTTCCCGAGCCATCGCCGCCAAGGACACATCCACCGCGCCGCTGGCCTGCAACCCGTGCTGAACATTGAGGATGGCCGCGTCGCCGTGGCCGAGAATCGGCGCGAAGTTACTGCCACATTGGCTGGCGCTGTCACTGTGCTCGATCACCAGAAAACGCGCGGTATCGGCCGCGATGCTCGGGCCCATCAGGCGGTCGACCAGGCGCAGGCCGAGTTCGGACCAGGCCATCAGGCCGGCGGTGGTGATCAAGTCGCCGTCATCGACGATGGGTTTATCCGCCTCCAGGCGCACTGCCGGGTAACGGGCCGCGAAGGATTTGGCGGAAGACCAATGGGTGGTGGCACTGCGTCCGTCGAGCAACCCGCTGCGCGCCAGCATGATTGAGCCAATGCATACACCGCCCAGCACAGTACCTGCCGCGTGTTGCTGGCGAATCCACTCCAATAGCGCAGGGGGCGCCTGCTCCTCGGTAAACTCACCAATCGACGGTGGCACCAGCACAGCCATCATCGGTTGCTCGGAGCCAGGGTGGCTGCTGAATACACGCGCCGGTTTGCCGGTAACACCCACCTGCCAATGGCTGACCCGCAGCAACGGTAATTGCGCGGACTGATGCTCGGCGGCGATGCGGTTGGCCACGCCGAACAGGTCGGTCAAGCCATGCACGGCCGCCAACTGCGCACCTTGGTAGATCAACACGCCCAACTCGACGACCACCATTGTCAGTTTTCCCCCTGTTATTGTCGGTGCAGCCAATCCCCGGTGAAGGCGCCAGCTAAGATACTGGGCCCATCAACCCATCACGAGGCAACACACATGGCCAAGCAAGCGCTCATCCTAATCGATATCCAGAACGACTACTTCCCTCAGGGCAAGTGGCCACTCGACGGCGTCGACGCCGCGGCAGACAAGGCCGCGCAAGTGCTGCAGGCGTTTCGCCAGGCGGGCGATGCGGTGATTCATGTGCGTCATGAGTTCACCTCCGAGGACGCGCCGTTCTTCACACCGGGCTCCGAGGGTGCGCATCCGCACAGCAAAGTGTTGAACGAAGGCAATGAGCCGGTGGTGCTTAAACACTTTGTGAATGCGTTTCGCGAAACCCGGCTACGCGAACTGCTGGAACAACGCAGCATCACCGACCTGGTGGTGGTGGGCAGCATGAGTCATATGTGTATCGACGCTGTGGTGCGGGCGGCGGCGGATCTGGGCTACAAGGTCACGGTGATTCATGACGCGTGTGCCACGCGGGATCTGGAATTCAATGGGCAGGTGATTCCAGCGGCGCAGGTGCACGGGGCGTACATGGCCTCGCTGGCGTTTGGGTATGCGGGTGTGGTGTCGGCGGATGAGTACTTGAAGGCACAAGCGGCGGCTTGACCGCCACTTGGTTCTTTAACGTTAGCGAGTCGCGATGATGAACAGGCGCGGAAACGGCAGCAACACCGTGCCATCAGCCAAGGCGGGATAGGCCTTAATAATTCGCGCCTGGTATTCCTGTAGGAAAGCGGCTTTTTCGCTGTCGGTCAAAGGCGCGAGGAACGGCCTCAGCGCCGACGCCTTGAACCACTCCACCACCGCCGCGTGATCCGCCAACGGGTGCTGATAGGTGGTGCGCCACACATCGACGGTGCTGCAATGTTTGCTCAGCAGTTCGTAGTAGTAGCTCGCAGTGTGGCGCTCGTTATGTTTGACCGCAGCGATCTTGCCCGCCCACGGCCCCTCGGCCGCCACTTCGCGGGCGAGCCGGTGGGCGGGCTCATCGAGATTGTCCGGGGTTTGCACCGCCAGCGTGCCACCGGGCGTCAGTTGTTGGACCAAGTGCGGATATAGCCTGGCGTGGTCGGGCAACCATTGCAGGGATGCATTGGCCAGGATCACATCGAAGGTTTGTGCAGGTTTCCAGTCACCGATATCCGCCAGTTCAAAGTTCAGCGCCGGCAGCCGTTTGCGGGCGTCCACCAACATGTCATCGGAGCTGTCCATGCCGGTGACGTGTGCCTGCGGGAAGCGCTCGGCGAGCACTTCGGTGGAGTTGCCGGGGCCGCAGCCCAGGTCGACGGCGTTGCGCACCTCGGTATTCGCAATGGCCGCGACCAGGTCACGGACGGGACGAGTGCGCTGCTGTTCGAACATCGTGTATTGCTTGGCTGACCAGGTCATCACGGCTTTCCTTCTTTTTGAGGTTGGCCACAGCCTAAATCTTGTGAGCCATGAGAACAAATGCCAGGATTGAAGCCCTCCCATACCTGAAAAGTATTCCTATGCTGGAGCTTCGCCAACTCAAGGCCTTCGTTGCCATTGCAGAAGAAGGCTACATCACCCGCGCGGCTGAACGCCTGGGCATGCAACAGCCACCGTTGACGCGGATGTTGCAAAGCCTTGAGGCCGAATTGGGCGTGGTGTTGATGGAGCGCCTGCCCCGTGGCGTTCGCCCCACCACCGCCGGGCTCGCGTTACTGGATGAGGCGCGGGAAATCCTCGCACAGGCTGAAGGCGTCGCGGATGTAGTCCGCCGTGCCGCACGCGGTGAACGTGGACGGCTGGCCATCGGCTTTACGAGTTCGGCTGCCTTGCATCCTTTTGTACCGAGTGTGCTGCGGCTGTTTCGCGAAACCTTCGTCGGCGTAACCGTCGTGCTAGAGGAAGCCGGCACCGGCGAGCTGCTGGATGCGTTGGTGCACGAAAAACTCGACGCGGCGTTTATCCGCTCGCCTCTCAGCGGGACACAGTCGCTGCAAGACGAACCCATCCTGGTGGAACCGATGCTGCTGGCGCTGCCCACCGATCACCCGCTGGCGCTTGATGCAGGCTCTCCCCTGCCCTTGAAGGCACTGGCGACCGAATCCTTCGTGCTTTATCGCCGGCGCGTGGGGCTGGGATTGTATGACGCGATCCTGGTGGCGTGCCGCGAAGCTGGGTTCAGCCCGCAAGTGGTGCAGGAAGCCCCGCGCATGACCGCGACCTTGAGCCTGGTGGCGGCGGGACTTGGCGTGTCCATCGTGCCGGCGTCGATGCAGCGGTTGCGCGGGGACGGCATCGTGTATCGGGAATTGACGGAGTGCCGCAGCCTGGTGGCACCGCTGCATTTGGCGACGCGGATTGATGACGGTTCGGCGGTGTTACGCCGGTTCAAGGACATGGTTGTCATCGCCGCGTCGACTGAAGCTGATCACGGCCAATAAAAAACCCCCGAGACCTGAGTCAAACGGGGGTTTGCGTGTTCCGGATTTTAAATCCTAGAACGGGATATCGTCATCAAAGCTGTCGAAATCCGCAGCCGGTTGCGGAGCAGCCTGTTGTGGCGCTGGACGCGACTCACGTTGTGGCTGCTGGCTTGGCTGTGGACGGGACTGCTGTGGACGCGGTGCCGAGTTGGACATGCCGCCCTGGCCCTGTTGGTCGCCCTGTGGACGACCGCCCAGCAGTTGCATGGTGCCTTGCATGTCGACCACGATTTCGGTGGTGTAACGCTTGATGCCGTCTTTTTCCCACTCGCGGGTCTGCAGCTTGCCTTCGATGTAGACCTGCGAACCTTTGCGCAGGTACTCACCGGCGATCTCGGCCACCTTGCCGAACATCGACACGCGGTGCCATTCGGTTTTCTCGACCTTCTGGCCAGTCTGCTTGTCGGTCCACTGTTCGCTGGTCGCCAGACTCAGGTTGGTCACGGCGTTACCGTTAGGCAAGTAGCGAACTTCGGGATCCTGGCCGCACGTACCGACCAATATGACTTTGTTAACCCCACGGGCCATAACGTTCTCCTAGGCTGGGCGCGCTGTCGGCACTGGATTGACCAGTTGCTCGAGCGTCGCGCGATCCAATAATTCGGTGTCCAATTTGATGTAAATGGCCGCTTCTTCCGCGACCACGACTGCATCTGTTACCCCTACGACTGCCTTGAGGCGCTCTACCAGACCGCTTTCGCGGATCGCCTCAGGCGATAGCGGCAAACGCAGACTTGTGACGTAGGGAGGTTCGCGCATGGTAACAGCAAAGGCCAGCCAAAGTGCAGCCAGCCCGGCGCATCCGAGGAAGACAACCGACAAACCGCCATGCTGGAACATCCAGCCCCCCATGATGCCGCCCAGTGCAGAACCGAGGAACTGGCTGGTGGAATACACCCCCATCGCCGTGCCCTTGCCGCCGGCCGGTGAAACTTTACTGATCAGCGAAGGCAATGAAGCCTCCAGCAGGTTGAACGCGGTGAAAAACACCACCGTGCCGATTACCAGCGCCCGCAGGCTGTCGCCGAACTGCCAGAAGAATAGCTCAGTGAGCATCAGCGTCGTGACGGCGCCGAGCAGGATTCGTTTCATTTTGCGTTTTTTCTCGCCATAGATGATGAACGGGATCATGGCGAAGAACGAAATCAACAGCGCAGTGAGGTAGACCCACCAGTGCTGTTCCTTGGGCAGGCCGGCTTTTTCCACCAAGGCCAGGGGCAAGGCGACGAAGCTGCACATCAGCATCGCGTGTAATACGAAGATACCTAAATCCAGGCGCAGCAGGTCCGGATGCTTGAGCGTCGGCAAGAGCGCCTTGCGTGCGACGCCCGACTCGCGATGCTGCAATGTGCCGGTGGAGCGCGGCACCATGAAGGCCACGATCACGATGCCGAACAGCGCCATACCGCCGGTGGCGAGGAATAGTCCATGCAAGCCGAACGCACGGGTCAGCAAGGGACCGACCACCATGGCCACTGCAAACGACAGGCCGATAGTCATGCCGATCATGGCCATGGCCTTGGTGCGGTGTTGTTCGCGGGTCAGGTCCGACAGCAAGGCCATCACCGCCGCGGAAATCGCGCCGGCGCCTTGTAGGATACGTCCGGCAATCACGCCCCAGATGGAATCGGACTGAGCCGCGAGCACACTGCCGAGGGCGAACACGATCAGCCCAAGGTAGATGACCGGACGGCGGCCAATACGGTCGGAAATGATCCCGAAGGGAATCTGGAAAATCGCCTGGGTCAGGCCGTAGGCACCAATAGCCAGGCCAATCAATGCGGGGGTCGCGCCTGCGAGATCCATTCCATAGGTCGCCAACACCGGCAACACCATAAACATGCCCAGCATACGG
The DNA here is from genome assembly GCF_001579805.1 of Pseudomonas azotoformans. Lineage (NCBI taxonomy): Bacteria > Pseudomonadati > Pseudomonadota > Gammaproteobacteria > Pseudomonadales > Pseudomonadaceae > Pseudomonas > Pseudomonas azotoformans. The sequence continues at coordinate 769,361 of NZ_CP014546.1, forward strand.
AAGGCGAACACCAGGGCCAGACCGCTTGCCGCTCGGGTCTCGCCGCTACTCATGCGTTCGCTGTGGGGATCGTGCATGGAAAAACCTCGTGTGAACCGGCGGCGATTCTACCAGTCCCATCGATTGAGAGGGTATATGCGGCGGTTTGCCGCGCAGCTTTCATCTAAGGCTGCAAGCGGCCTTTTGACAGTGTATATTCATCCAGTCTTTAGCCGTATACTCCGGCATTATTTACGCCCGCCGTGCGAGGCCATCTTGGACAAGATCCTGATTCGTGGGGCTAGAACCCACAACCTGAAGAACATCGACCTGACCCTGCCCCGGGACAAACTGATCGTCATCACCGGCTTGTCCGGGTCCGGCAAATCGTCCCTGGCGTTCGACACGCTGTATGCCGAAGGCCAGCGTCGCTATGTGGAGTCGCTGTCGGCCTATGCCCGCCAGTTCCTGTCGATGATGGAAAAACCCGACGTCGACACCATTGAAGGCCTGTCGCCGGCAATCTCCATCGAGCAGAAGTCGACCTCCCATAACCCGCGCTCCACCGTGGGCACAATTACCGAAATCTACGATTACCTGCGCCTGCTGTACGCACGCGTGGGTATTCCGCGTTGCCCGGACCACGACATTCCCCTGGAAGCCCAGACCGTCAGCCAGATGGTCGACCTGGTGCTGGCCCAGCCGGAAGGGGCCAAGCTGATGCTGCTGGCGCCGGTGATCCGCGAGCGCAAGGGTGAACACCTTTCCGTCTTCGAAGAGCTGCGGGCTCAGGGTTTTGTGCGCGCGCGCATCAACGGCAAGCTCTATGAGCTGGACGAAGCGCCGAAGCTCGACAAACAGAAGAAGCACTCGATTGACGTGGTCGTCGACCGCTTCAAGGTGCGCGCCGACCTGCAACAACGCCTGGCGGAATCCTTCGAAACGGCGTTGAAGCTGGCCGACGGCATCGCCTTGGTGGCGCCGATGGACGACGAGCCGGGCGAAGAGATCATCTTCTCCGCGCGCTTTGCCTGCCCGATCTGCGGCCATGCCATCAGCGAACTGGAACCCAAGCTGTTTTCCTTCAACAACCCGGCCGGCGCCTGCCCGACTTGCGATGGCCTGGGCGTGAAGCAGTTCTTCGACATCAAGCGCCTGGTCAACGGTGACCTGACGCTGGCGGAGGGGGCGATACGCGGCTGGGACCGGCGCAACGTCTACTACTTCCAGATGCTCGGGTCGTTGGCGTCGCACTACAAGTTCAGCCTGGAAGTGCCGTTCAACCAACTGCCGGCGGATCAGCAGAAGGTCATCCTGCACGGCAGCGGTTCGCAAAACGTCGACTTCAAATACCTGAACGACCGTGGCGACATCGTCAAGCGCTCCCACCCGTTCGAGGGCATTGTGCCAAACCTGGAGCGCCGCTACCGCGAGACCGAATCGGCCAGCGTGCGTGAAGAGCTGGCGAAATTCCTCAGCACCCAGCCTTGCCCGGATTGCCGCGGCACTCGCCTGCGTCGTGAGGCGCGGCATGTGTGGGTGGGCGAGAAGACCTTGCCGGCGGTGACCAACCTGCCGATCGGGGATGCCTGCGAGTACTTTGGTGTGCTCAAGCTGACCGGGCGCCGTGGGGAGATCGCCGACAAGATTCTCAAGGAAATTCGCGAGCGATTGCAGTTCCTGGTCAACGTGGGCCTGGACTATCTGTCGTTGGATCGCAGTGCCGATACATTGTCCGGCGGTGAAGCCCAGCGGATTCGCCTGGCCAGCCAGATTGGTGCGGGTCTTGTGGGTGTGTTGTACATCCTCGATGAGCCGTCGATTGGCTTACACCAGCGCGACAATGATCGCCTGCTAGGCACGTTGAAACACCTACGGGACATCGGCAACACGGTTATCGTGGTCGAACACGATGAAGATGCAATCCGCCTGGCGGATTATGTGGTCGATATCGGCCCGGGCGCCGGCGTGCATGGCGGGCACATTGTCGCTGAAGGCACGCCGGCTGAAGTCATGGCGCACCCGGATTCGCTGACCGGTAAGTACTTATCTGGCCGTGTGAAGATCGAGGTGCCGGCCAAACGCACACCGCGTAACAAGAAGCTGGCACTGCACCTCAAGGGCGCACGCGGTAACAACTTGCGCAATGTCGACCTGGAAATCCCACTGGGCTTGCTGACCTGTGTGACGGGTGTTTCCGGCTCGGGGAAATCGACGCTGATCAACAACACGCTGTTCCCCTTGAGTGCCACCGCCCTGAACGGCGCGACCACCTTGGAAGCCGCGGCGCACGACAGCATCAAGGGCCTGGAACATCTGGATAAGGTGGTCGATATCGACCAGAGCCCGATTGGCCGGACGCCACGATCCAACCCGGCGACCTACACCGGTTTGTTTACGCCTATTCGCGAGCTGTTTGCGGGTGTTCCGGAATCCCGCTCACGGGGTTACGGGCCAGGCAGGTTCTCGTTCAACGTCAAGGGCGGGCGCTGTGAAGCGTGCCAGGGCGATGGCTTGATCAAGGTTGAAATGCACTTTCTCCCGGACATCTACGTGCCGTGCGATGTGTGCAAGAGCAAGCGCTACAACCGCGAAACCCTGGAGATCAAATACAAGGGCAAGAGCATCCACGAAACCCTGGAGATGACCATCGAGGAAGCACGGGTGTTCTTCGACGCGGTCCCGGCGTTGGCGCGCAAGCTGCAAACACTGATGGACGTGGGCTTGTCCTACATCAAACTGGGCCAGTCAGCGACTACGCTGTCGGGGGGTGAGGCGCAGCGGGTGAAGTTGTCTCGCGAGCTGTCCAAGCGCGATACGGGCAAGACCCTGTATATCCTCGATGAGCCGACCACCGGCCTGCACTTCGCGGATATTCAGCAGCTATTGGACGTGCTGCACCGCCTGCGCGACCACGGCAACACCGTGGTGGTGATCGAGCACAACCTTGATGTGATCAAGACGGCCGATTGGCTGGTGGACCTTGGGCCGGAAGGCGGATCCAAAGGTGGCCAGATCATTGCCGTGGGCACGCCGGAGCAGGTTTCCGAAATGCCGCAGTCGCACACCGGTTACTACTTGAAACCATTGCTGGAACGCGACCGGGCCTGACTTTTTCGGGCCCAATGAAAAGCCCCTGTCACTTTACGGTGACAGGGGCTTTTTTGTAGCCGGGAATCAGAACTGCGATTGCAGGTAGTTTTCCAGACCAATCAGCTTGATCAGGCCCAACTGCTTTTCCAGCCAGTAGGTGTGATCTTCTTCTGTGTCGTTCAACTGCACCCGCAGGATTTCACGGGTGACGAAGTCGCTGTGCTGCTCACAGAGCTCAATGCCCTTGCAGAGCGCGGCACGGACCTTGTACTCGAGGCGCAGGTCGGCAGCGAGCATGTCAGGGACTGTGGTGCCCACATCCAGGTCATCCGGACGCATACGCGGCGTGCCTTCGAGCATGAGGATACGGCGCATCAGTGCGTCGGCGTGCTGTGCCTCTTCTTCCATCTCGTGGTTGATACGTTCGTAGAGCTCGGTAAAGCCCCAGTCTTCGTACATGCGCGAATGGATGAAATATTGGTCACGAGCAGCCAGTTCGCCCGTCAGCAACGTGTTGAGGTAATCGATTACGTCGGGGTGACCTTGCATCGCCCTACATCTCCCTGCTTGAAAGTCTGTAGTTTGAACCATGATGACTTGAAGGTCACGGGACCAACGGCAGAAAAGTGATGTTTTTCGGAGAAAAGTAGCTGAAATAACGCAAAAACCGCCCAAATGAGGGCGGTTCTGCTTATCGTTTAGAGTCAGTTAAGCGATACACCCAGCGCCTTTGCGATTGCTTCTCCATAAGCCGGATCGGCCTTGTAGAAGTGCTGCAGTTGACGTTGAACCACATCACTGGAAACGCCACCCATCGCGCCGGCGATGTTGTTGGTGAGCAAAGCTTTCTGCTCATCGTTCATCAGGCGGAACAGCGCACCGGCGTGGCTGTAGTAATCGGTGTCTTCACGGTGATCGTAACGGTCAGCCGCGCCACTCAGGGCCAATGCAGGCTCCGCATACTGAGGTGCTTGCTTCGGCGCATCGGCGTAACTGTTTGGCTCGTAGTTAGGCGCCGCGCCACCGTTGCTGCCAAAGGCCATCGAACCATCACGCTGGTAGCTATTCACCTGGTTACGCGGCGCATTCACCGGCAGTTGCTGGTGATTGGTGCCAACGCGATAGCGGTGGGCATCGGCGTAAGCGAACACACGACCTTGAAGCATGCGGTCTGGCGACAGGCCGACGCCTGGAACCATGTTGCTTGGGCCAAAGGCAGCTTGCTCGACTTCAGCAAAGTAGTTCTGCGGGTTACGATTCAGTTCCAACTCGCCGACTTCGATCAGCGGGAACTCCTTCTGCGACCAGGTTTTGGTCACGTCGAACGGGTTCTCGTAATGAGCGTTGGCCTGGGCCTCGGTCATGATCTGGATGCAGACGCGCCATTTCGGGAAGTCACCTCGCTCGATCGCGCCAAACAGATCACGCTGGGCGTAATCAGGGTCAGTACCGGCCAAGCGAGCAGCTTCAGCCGGCGCGAGGTTCTTGATGCCCTGCTTGGTCTTGTAGTGCCACTTGACCCAGTGACGCTCGCCTTTGGCGCTGATCAGGCTGTAGGTATGACTGCCGAAGCCGTGCATGTGACGGTAGCCATCAGGGATACCACGGTCCGAAAACAGGATGGTGACCTGATGCAGCGCCTCTGGGGAGTGCGACCAGAAATCCCACATCATTTGTGCGCTTTTCAGGTTGCTTTGCGGCAAGCGCTTCTGAGTGTGGATGAAGTCCGGGAACTTCAAAGGATCGCGAATGAAGAACACCGGTGTGTTGTTACCCACGATGTCCCAGTTGCCTTCTTCGGTGTAGAACTTCAAGGCGAAACCGCGTGGGTCGCGCTCGGTATCAGCCGAACCACGCTCGCCGCCTACGGTGGAAAAACGCAGGAAGGTAGGGGTTTGCTTGCCCACCGACTCGAACAGCTTGGCGCTGGTGTACTGCGTAATGTCTTGGGTGACCGTGAAAGTGCCGTAGGCACCCGAACCCTTGGCGTGCACACGGCGCTCAGGGATATTTTCACGGTTGAAGTGAGCGAGCTTCTCGATCAGATGAAAATCGTCGAGCAGCAACGGGCCGCGTGGGCCGGCGGAACGTGAATTCTGGTTGTCCGCAACGGGGGCGCCGCTGGCGGTGGTAAGGATTTTATTCTGGCTCATGCTCAATTTCCCTCAGGTCGGACTTGGAACTTGCCGGCTAATCGGCTTGGGAGGAGTATTGATCATCAATATGACGTCTACAAATTCATTAAATTGTAGGCATCAATAGATATTTTCTACCGAACACTCCAACCCCCATAGTGCCAAGCACAATCTTTGGAAGCTTGTATCGAACACGCTTTTACTACGGGCACAAAAAACCGGGCACTAGGCCCGGTTCTTCGTTACAGCTTGTCGTCTTACTCGGCGCTTACAGCTTCACCGGCAGTAGCACGATCAACCAACTCGACGTACGCCATAGGCGCGTTGTCGCCAGCGCGGAAACCGCACTTGAGGATGCGCAGGTAGCCACCCTCACGGGTAGCGTAACGCTTGCCCAGGTCGTTGAAGAGCTTACCAACGATAGCTTTCGAACGAGTACGGTCGAAAGCCAGACGGCGGTTAGCCAGGCTGTCTGTCTTGGCCAAAGTGATCAGCGGCTCAGCAACGCGACGCAGTTCTTTAGCTTTCGGCAGTGTAGTTTTGATCAGCTCGTGCTCGAACAGCGACACCGCCATGTTTTGAAACATGGCCTTGCGGTGCGAGCTGGTACGGCTCAGGTGACGACCACTTTTACGATGACGCATGGTTCATTCCTTACCAAACTCACGTTCGGTGATTACGACGATCAGGCAGTCGCCTTGTCGTCCTTCTTAAGACTTGCAGGCGGCCAGTTGTCGAGGCGCATGCCGAGGGACAGACCGCGGGAGGCCAGAACGTCCTTGATTTCAGTCAAGGATTTCTTGCCCAGGTTCGGAGTCTTCAACAGTTCTACTTCGGTACGCTGAATCAGGTCGCCGATGTAGTAAATGTTTTCCGCCTTAAGGCAGTTAGCCGAACGTACAGTCAGTTCCAGATCGTCAACCGGGCGAAGCAGGATCGGATCGATCTCGTCTTCCTGCTCGATTACCACTGGTTCGCTGTCACCTTTGAGGTCGACGAACGCAGCCAACTGCTGTTGCAGAATGGTTGCAGCGCGGCGGATAGCCTCTTCAGGATCCAGAGTACCGTTGGTTTCCAGATCAATAACCAGCTTGTCCAGGTTAGTACGCTGTTCGACACGGGCGTTTTCCACCACGTATGCGATACGGCGAACCGGGCTGAACGAAGAGTCAAGCTGCAAGCGACCAATGCTGCGGCTTTCGTCTTCATCGCTCTGACGCGAGTCGGCCGGTTCATAACCACGACCACGAGCTACGGTGAGCTTCATGTTCAGGGCGCCGTTAGACGCCAGGTTAGCGATTACGTGATCGGGGTTAACGATCTCGACATCATGATCCAGCTGAATATCGGCAGCGGTAACCACCCCCGAACCCTTCTTCGACAAGGTCAGCGTAACTTCGTCACGGCCGTGCAGCTTGATAGCCAGACCTTTAAGGTTCAACAGGATTTCAATTACGTCTTCCTGTACACCTTCGATGGCGCTGTACTCGTGGAGCACACCGTCAATCTCGGCCTCGACTACTGCACAGCCGGGCATTGAGGACAACAGGATGCGGCGCAGCGCGTTGCCCAGGGTGTGGCCAAAACCACGCTCGAGAGGCTCGAGAGTAATTTTGGCGCGGGTTGGACTGACAACCTGCACATCAATGTGGCGGGGTGTCAGGAACTCATTTACCGAAATCTGCATGGATGCACCTATTTTCTAGCCCTTACTTGGAGTAGAGCTCGACAATCAGGCTTTCGTTGATGTCGGCGGACAGATCACTGCGAGCAGGAACGTTCTTGAAAACGCCCGACTTCTTCTCAGTGTCTACTTCTACCCATTCTACGCGGCCACGTTGGGCACACAGATCGAGAGCTTGGACAATGCGAAGTTGGTTTTTTGCTTTCTCGCGAACTGCGACCACGTCACCAGCACGAACCTGGTAGGACGGAACGTTTACGGTCTGACCGTTAACGCTGATCGACTTGTGCGATACCAGCTGACGGGATTCGGCACGAGTCGAACCAAAGCCCATACGGTATACAACGTTGTCCAGACGGCATTCGAGCAGTTGCAGCAGGTTTTCACCGGTTGCACCTTTCTTGCCAGCAGCTTCTTTGTAGTAGCCGCTGAACTGACGCTCGAGAACGCCGTAGATACGACGGACCTTCTGCTTTTCACGCAGTTGGGTGCCGTAATCGGACTGGCGACCGCGGCGTTGGCCGTGGATACCAGGTGCTGCTTCAATGTTGCACTTCGATTCGATCGCGCGCACGCCGCTCTTCAGGAAGAGATCGGTGCCTTCGCGACGAGCGAGTTTGCATTTTGGACCAATGTAACGAGCCATTCTTTACAATCTCCTGGATTACACGCGGCGCTTCTTCGGCGGACGGCACCCGTTGTGCGGGATTGGCGTCACGTCGGTGATGCTGGCGATCTTATAGCCACAGCCGTTCAAAGCACGGACAGCAGACTCACGACCTGGACCTGGACCCTTGACGTTAACGTCGAGGTTTTTCAGGCCGTATTCCAGCGCAGCTTGACCAGCACGTTCAGCAGCTACTTGAGCAGCAAACGGGGTGGACTTGCGGGAACCGCGGAAACCCGAACCACCGGAGGTAGCCCAAGAAAGCGCGTTACCTTGACGGTCGGTGATGGTCACGATTGTGTTGTTAAAAGAAGCATGGATGTGGGCGATGCCATCAACCACTGTCTTTTTAACTTTTTTACGAGGACGAGCAGCAGGTTTTGCCATGATAATTTTCCTGTCGATTCGCTGGGGCGATTACTTGCGGATCGGCTTACGCGGACCTTTACGGGTACGCGCGTTAGTCTTGGTACGCTGACCGCGTACTGGAAGACCACGACGATGACGCAGACCGCGATAGCAACCGAGGTCCATCAAACGCTTGATTTTCATGTTGATTTCGCGACGCAGGTCACCTTCAGTGGTGAACTTCGCCACTTCGCCACGCAGCTGTTCAATCTGCTCGTCGCTCAGATCCTTGATCTTAGCGGCTGGGTTTACCCCAGCAACTGCGCAAATTTTCTGCGCAGTAGTGCGACCAACACCATAGATGTAGGTCAGCGAGATAACAGTGTGCTTGTTATCTGGAATGTTAACGCCTGCAATACGGGCCATTCAGTGGGACTCCAATTGACAGCTACCTACGCCCCGGAAGCCAAGAAATAGGGCGCGAGATAATATCGCTGTAATAACAAATAATCAACCCGGCAGCGCACTAGCTGCCGGGCTTCAAGCGGATCACACTCAGCCTTGGCGCTGTTTGTGACGCGGTTCCGCGCTGCAAATTACTCGAACAACACCTTCGCGGCGAATAATCTTGCAGTTACGGCACAGCTTTTTCACCGATGCACGAACTTTCATCACCAACTCCTCGAACCTTATGGGGTACTCAGCGCAACATGCCGCTGCCGTAGCCCTTCAGGTTGGCTTTCTTCATCAGGGATTCGTACTGGTGCGAAACGAGGTGCGATTGTACTTGGGACATGAAGTCCATCACAACCACGACCACGATCAGCAACGAGGTCCCGCCAAGGTAGAACGGAACGTTTGCTGCAACCACCAGGAACTGGGGCAACAAGCACACGGCCGTCATATATAGAGCACCGAACAGGGTCAAACGAGTCAGAACGCCATCAATGTAGCGTGCAGACTGCTCACCTGGACGGATGCCCGGAATAAAGGCACCGGACTTCTTCAGGTTTTCCGCTACGTCTTTCGGATTGAACATCAACGCCGTATAGAAGAAGCAGAAGAAAATAATCCCTGCACTAAACAGCAGAATATTCAACGGCTGACCAGGAGCGATCGACTGAGAGAGGTCCTGCAGCCAGCCCATATTTTCGGACTGACCAAACCAGGTACCCAACGAAGCCGGAAACAGCAAAATGCTGCTCGCGAAAATTGCCGGAATAACACCGGCCATATTCACTTTCAGCGGCAAGTGGCTGGTCTGCGCAGCAAAGACCTTACGGCCCTGCTGACGCTTGGCGTAGTGAACAGCAATACGACGCTGACCACGCTCAATGAACACCACAAAACCGATAATCGCTACTGCCAGCAAACCGATGGCAACCAAGGCGAAAATGTTGATATCACCCTGACGTGCAGACTCGAAAGACTGCCCAATCGCTCTCGGAAGACCGGCGACGATACCTGCGAAAATCAACATCGAGATACCGTTACCAACACCACGTTCAGTAATCTGCTCACCCAGCCACATCATGAACATCGCACCAGCCACAAATGTGGATACCGCGACGAAATGGAAGCCAAAGTCACCAGTGAACGCAACGCCCTGCCCAGCCAGGCCAACGGACATGCCGATAGCTTGGACGAGGGCGAGGACGACAGTGCCGTAGCGGGTGTACTGGCTAATCTTGCGACGGCCAGCTTCACCTTCCTTCTTCAACTGCTCCAGCTGCGGGCTGACGGCGGTCATCAGTTGCATGATGATCGATGCCGAAATGTACGGCATGATCCCCAGTGCAAAGATGCTCATCCGTTCCAGCGCGCCGCCGGAAAACATGTTGAACAAGCTAAGAATGGTCCCCTCATTCTGTCGAAACAGGTCTGCGAGTCGGTCCGGGTTGATACCTGGAACCGGGATGTGTGCGCCTATTCGGTAGACGATAATCGCCAGGAACAGAAAACGCAGACGAGCCCAAAGTTCAGACATACCGCCTTTGCCGAGCGCTGAGAGAGCACCTTGCTTAGCCATTTATTCCTCGAACTTGCCGCCAGCTGCTTCGATAGCCGAACGCGCACCTTTGGTGGCGCCGATTCCCTTGCCGATAGTGACAGCGCGAGTCACTTCACCGGACAGCATGATTTTCACACGCTGTACGTTGACGTTGATCACGTTGGCATCTTTCAGGGTCTGCACAGTAACGATGTCGCCTTCCACTTTAGCCAGCTCGGACAGACGCACTTCTGCGCGGTCCATGGCTTTCAGGGATACGAAACCGAACTTAGGCAGGCGACGATGCAGCGGCTGTTGACCGCCTTCAAAGCCTGGAGCGATGGTGCCACCGGAGCGGGAGGTTTGACCTTTGTGGCCACGGCCACCAGTCTTACCCAAACCGCTACCGATACCACGGCCCGGACGATGCTTTTCGCGACGGGAACCCGGCGCTGGACTCAGATCATTGAGTTTCATCGATTAACCCTCTACACGCAGCATGTAGTAAGCCTTGTTGATCATCCCGCGATTCTCGGGAGTATCCAGGACTTCTACAGTGTGACCGATGCGACGCAGACCCAGACCTTTAACACACAGTTTGTGGTTAGGGATGCGGCCGGTCATGCTTTTGATCAGCGTTACTTTAACGGTAGCCATGATCAGAAGATCTCCTTGACAGTCAGACCACGCTTGGCAGCGATGGACTCAGGAGATTGCATAGCTTTCAAACCTTTGAAAGTGGCGTGAACCACGTTTACCGGGTTAGTCGAGCCGTAGCACTTGGCCAGAACGTTCTGAACGCCAGCAACTTCGAGGACAGCACGCATAGCGCCGCCAGCGATGATACCGGTACCTTCAGAAGCAGGCTGCATGTACACCTTCGAAGCGCCATGGGCGGACTTCATTGCGTACTGCAGCGTGGTGCCGTTCAGATCAACTTGGATCATGTTGCGACGAGCAGCTTCCATTGCCTTCTGGATCGCAGCAGGCACTTCACGTGACTTGCCACGGCCGAAGCCAACACGGCCTTTACCATCACCTACCACGGTCAACGCGGTGAAGGTGAAGATACGGCCGCCTTTAACGGTTTTGGCTACGCGGTTAACTTGAACCAGCTTCTCAATGTAGCCTTCGTCGCGCTTTTGGTCGTTATTTGACATAACTTAGAACTCCAGCCCAGCTTCACGAGCAGCATCAGCCAGCGCTTTCACGCGACCGTGGTACTTGAAGCCAGAGCGGTCGAAAGCCACTTGCGAGACGCCAGCGGCCTTAGCACGCGTAGCGACCAGCTGGCCAACCTTTGTGGCCGCGTCGATGTTGCCAGTGGCACCATCACGCAGTTCTTTATCCAAAGTCGAGGCGCTTGCCAGGACTTTGTTGCCGTCGGCCGAGATGACCTGGGCGTAGATGTGCTGCGACGAGCGGAACACGCAGAGACGCACGACTTCGAGTTCGTGCATTTTCAGGCGTGCTTTGCGAGCGCGACGCAGTCGAGTAACTTTTTTGTCGGTCATTTGCTATGCCCTACTTCTTCTTGGCTTCTTTACGACGGACGACTTCGTCCGCGTAGCGCACACCTTTGCCTTTGTACGGCTCTGGTGGACGGAAGTCGCGGATCTCAGCGGCCACTTGACCTACCAGCTGCTTATCGATGCCCTTGATCAGGATATCGGTCTGGCTAGGGGTCTCAGCAGTGATGCCCGCTGGCAGTTCGTAATCCACAGGGTGCGAGAAGCCAAGGGCCAGGTTCAAAACCGTGCCTTTTGCTTGCGCTTTGTAACCAACACCGACCAGCTGGAGCTTACGCTCGAAGCCTTGGCTTACGCCTTGGACCATGTTGTTTACCAACGCACGCGTGGTACCGGCCATTGCGCGAGTTTGTTGATCGCCATTGCGAGCAGCGAAACGCAGCTCACCAGCTTCTTCAACGATCTCAACGGACGAATGGATGTTCAGTTCAAGAGTGCCCTTGGCACCCTTCACCGAAAGCTGTTGGCCTGCGAATTTGACTTCGACACCGGCTGGCAGCTTAACGGGGTTCTTAGCGACGCGAGACATGCTTATCCCCCCTTAGAACACAGTGCAAAGAACTTCGCCGCCGACACCGGCAGCGCGCGCAGCACGATCCGTCATCACACCTTTGTTGGTGGAGACGATAGACACGCCCAGACCGCCACGAACTTTCGGCAGATCTTCAGCGGACTTGTACTGACGCAGGCCTGGACGGCTAACGCGCTTCACTTCCTCGATGACCGAACGGCCTTCGAAGTACTTCAGCTCGATGGACAGCAGTGCTTTTACATCGCTGCTGATCTGATAACCCGCAATGTAGCCTTCGTCTTTCAGGACTTTGGCAACAGCTACCTTCAACTTGGAAGATGGCATGCTTACGACGGACTTTTCAGCCATCTGGGCATTACGGATACGAGTTAGCATGTCCGCTAACGGGTCCTGCATACTCATGGGCTAGACGCTCCTAATACAAAAAAATTAGCCTTGCGGCTACATATGTCGCCGAGAATCTCCGGGTAAAAAACACGGGCTCAGGCGAGCCGCGTATTTTAGACACACTCCGGAAATGAAACAAGCCCCAAAAGGGGCTTGTTCCAGATTCAAGGTCACCGGTGGTCAGTATCTTGCGATATTGGCCACCTGGACGCTGAAAGTACTTACCAGCTGGCTTTAACCAGACCTGGTACGTCACCACGCATTGCCGCTTCACGCAGTTTATTACGGCCGAGGCCGAACTTGCGGTAAACGCCGTGTGGACGACCAGTCAGGCGGCAGCGGTTACGCATGCGCGAAGCGCTTGCGTCACGTGGCTGCTTCTGCAGAGCTACTGTAGCTTCCCAACGCGCTTCTGGACTTGCGTTCAGATCAACGATGATTGCTTTCAGTGCTGCACGCTTCTTGGCGTACTTGGCAACCGTGAGCTGACGCTTCAGCTCGCGGTTTTTCATGCTCATCTTGGCCATGGTCCTACTCCAATCAGTTGCGGAACGGGAATTTGAAAGCACGCAACAGGGCGCGACCTTCATCATCGTTCTTGGCAGTGGTGGTCAGGGTGATGTCCAGACCGCGGAGAGCATCGATCTTGTCGTAGTCGATTTCCGGGAAGATGATCTGCTCTTTCACGCCCATGCTGTAGTTACCACGACCATCGAAGGACTTGGCATTCAGGCCGCGGAAGTCGCGGACCCGAGGCAGGGAGATCGACAGCAGACGATCCAGGAATTCGTACATACGCTCACGGCGCAGGGTCACTTTGACGCCGATCGGCCAACCTTCACGGACTTTAAAGCCAGCGATGGATTTCCGAGCGTAGGTCACAACGACTTTCTGGCCGGTGATCTTTTCCAGGTCAGCAACAGCGTGCTCGATGACTTTTTTGTCGCCGATCGCTTCGCCCAGACCCATGTTCAGGGTGATTTTGGTAACGCGCGGAACTTCCATCACGTTCCCAAGCTTAAGTTCTTCCTTAAGCTTAGGGGCGATTTCCTTCCGGTAAATCTCTTGTAGTCGTGCCATGGTCTAATCTACCTAGCAGTGTTCAAGCATCAACCGCTTTTTGGGTCGACTTGAAGACACGAATTTTCTTACCGTCTTCTACTTTGAAACCAACGCGGTCAGCCTTGTTGGTTTCGCCGTTGAAGATGGCGACGTTAGAAGCGTCCAGCGGAGCTTCTTTCTCGACGATACCGCCCTGCACGCCCGACATCGGGTTAGGCTTGGTATGACGCTTGACCAGGTTCAGACCACCGATAACCAGACGGTTATTAGCGAGAACCTTAAGCACCTTACCGCGCTTACCTTTGTCTTTGCCGGCGATCACGATGATCTCGTCGTCACGACGAATCTTTTGCATGTCGGATCTCCTTACAGCACTTCTGGGGCGAGCGAGACGATCTTCATGAACTTCTCAGTACGAAGTTCACGGGTCACTGGCCCAAAGATACGGGTGCCGATCGGCTCTTGCTTGTTGTTCAGAAGAACAGCAGCGTTGCCATCAAAGCGGATAATGGAGCCATCAGCACGACGTACGCCGTGACGAGTGCGGACTACAACAGCAGTCATCACTTGGCCTTTTTTCACTTTACCGCGAGGAATTGCTTCCTTGACGGTAACTTTGATGATGTCACCGATACCAGCGTAACGACGATGGGAGCCACCCAGCACCTTGATGCACATAACACGGCGAGCGCCGCTGTTATCGGCCACATCGAGCATGGATTGAGTCTGAATCATATAATTTCTCCGACCCCTAGTCCTTAGACTTCCACAGCGCGTTCGAGAACATCAACCAGTGCCCAAGACTTGGTCTTGGCCAGCGGACGAGTTTCACGAATAGTGACTTTGTCGCCGATGTGGCACTGATTGGTTTCGTCGTGCGCGTGCAGCTTAGTCGAACGCTTAACATATTTACCGTAGATCGGGTGCTTAACGCGACGCTCGATCAGAACGGTGATGGTTTTGTCCATCTTGTCGCTGACAACACGGCCAGTCAGCGTACGGACAGTCTTTTCGGCTTCAGCCATGATCACTTACCTGCCTGCTGGTTGAGCACAGTCTTCACGCGAGCGATGTCACGCTTAACTTGCGAGAGCAGATGAGACTGCCCCAACTGGCCAGTTGCTTTCTGCATACGCAGATTGAACTGGTCGCGCAGCAGGCCCGAGCAGTTGCTCGTTCAGCTGCTGTGCGGATTTTTCACGAAGTTCATTCGCTTTCATCACATCACCGTCCGTTTAACAAAGGAGGTGGCGAGCGGCAGCTTTGCAGCAGCCAGGGCGAAAGCCTCACGCGCCAGCTCTTCAGAAACACCCTCGATTTCATACAGGACTTTGCCTGGCTGAATCTGGGCTACCCAGTATTCCACGTTACCCTTACCTTTACCCATACGAACCTCGAGAGGTTTTTTGGAGATCGGCTTGTCCGGGAATACACGGATCCAGATCTTGCCGCCACGTTTAACGTGACGGGTCAGAGCACGACGCGCTGACTCGATCTGACGAGCGGTGAGACGACCACGAGCTACAGACTTCAGCGCGAACTCGCCGAAGCTGACTTTGCTACCGCGCTGAGCCAGACCACGGTTGTGGCCTGTCATCTGCTTGCGGAACTTCGTACGCTTAGGTTGCAACATTTGGCGT
Source organism: Pseudomonas azotoformans (assembly GCF_001579805.1). Lineage (NCBI taxonomy): Bacteria > Pseudomonadati > Pseudomonadota > Gammaproteobacteria > Pseudomonadales > Pseudomonadaceae > Pseudomonas > Pseudomonas azotoformans. Next base: position 784,407 of record NZ_CP014546.1, read on the forward strand.
ACCCCTTACTTAGCAGCTTTTTTACGAGGCGCTGGTGCTTGTGGTTTCAGTTCTTCTTGGCGACCACCAATTACTTCGCCTTTGAAGATCCAAACCTTTACACCGATCACACCGTAAGTGGTGTGAGCTTCGTAGTTGGCATAGTCGATGTCGGCACGCAGGGTGTGCAGTGGCACACGACCTTCGCGATACCATTCAGTACGTGCGATTTCAGCACCGCCGAGACGACCGCTCACTTGGATTTTGATGCCTTTGGCACCAATGCGCATGGCGTTCTGTACAGCGCGCTTCATAGCGCGACGGAACATAACGCGACGCTCCAGCTGCTGAGCTACGCTCTGCGCAACCAGCATACCGTCGAGCTCCGGCTTGCGGATCTCTTCGATATTGATGTGCACAGGCACACCCATTTGCTTGGTCAGGTCCTGACGCAGTTTCTCAACATCTTCACCTTTCTTCCCGATAACGATACCTGGACGAGCGGTGTGGATGGTGATACGTGCAGTTTGGGCCGGACGATGGATATCGATACGGCTTACGGACGCGCTTTTTAGTTTGTCTTGGAGATACTCACGCACCTTCAGATCAGCGAACAAATAGTCCGCATAAGTCCGACCGTCTGCGTACCAGACGGAGGTGTGCTCCTTGACGATTCCCAGGCGAATGCCAATGGGATGTACTTTCTGACCCATCTCTTCGACTCCGTTACTTGTCAGCAACCTTGACAGTGATATGGCAAGACCGCTTGACGATGCGATCAGCACGGCCTTTGGCACGTGGCATGATGCGCTTCAGCGAACGCCCTTCGTTGACGAAAACGGTGCTGACCTTCAGGTCATCAACGTCTGCGCCTTCGTTATGCTCGGCGTTGGCTACGGCCGACTCCAGCACTTTCTTCATGATCTCGGCGGCTTTCTTACTGCTGAAAGCCAACAGGTTGAGCGCTTCGCCCACCTTCTTCCCGCGGATCTGGTCGGCGACCAAGCGGGCTTTCTGGGCGGAGATTCGAGCGCCCGACAACTTAGCGGCTACTTCCATTTCCTAACCCCTTAACGCTTGGCTTTCTTGTCTGCCACGTGCCCACGATAAGTGCGGGTACCGGCAAACTCGCCTAGTTTGTGGCCGACCATGTCTTCGTTCACGAGAACTGGGACGTGCAAGCGACCGTTGTGTACAGCGATGGTCAGACCGACCATTTGTGGCAGGATCATCGAACGACGCGACCAGGTCTTAACTGGTTTGCGATCGTTCTTTTCCGCCGCCACTTCGATCTTCTTCAGTAGGTGAAGATCAATAAAAGGACCTTTTTTCAGAGAACGTGGCACTGTCGTATCCCTCTATTTACTTGCGACGACGGACGATCATTTTGTCGGTACGCTTATTACCACGAGTCTTCGCGCCCTTAGTCGGGAAGCCCCATGGCGATACCGGATGACGACCACCAGAGGTACGACCTTCACCACCACCGTGTGGGTGGTCAACCGGGTTCATGGCAACACCACGAACGGTTGGGCGAACGCCACGCCAGCGTTTGGCACCAGCTTTACCCAGCGAACGCAGGCTGTGCTCGGAGTTCGAGACTTCGCCCAGGGTCGCGCGGCATTCAGCCAGCACTTTACGCATCTCACCAGAACGCAGACGCAGGGTCACGTAGACACCTTCACGAGCGATCAGCTGAGCCGAAGCACCAGCGGAACGAGCGATTTGCGCGCCTTTACCTGGCTTCAATTCGATGCCGTGTACGGTGCTACCAACTGGAATGTTGCGCAGTTGCAGAGCGTTGCCCGGCTTGATCGGTGCCAGAGCACCTGCGATCAGCTGGTCGCCAGCGCTCACGCCTTTAGGGGCGATGATGTAGCGACGCTCGCCATCTGCGTACAGCAGCAGAGCGATGTGAGCAGTACGGTTTGGATCGTATTCGATACGCTCGACAGTGGCAGCGATGCCATCTTTGTCGTTGCGACGGAAATCGACCAGACGATAATGCTGCTTATGGCCACCACCGATGTGACGAGTGGTAATACGACCATTGTTGTTACGACCACCAGACTTCGATTTTTTCTCGAGCAGCGGTGCGTGAGGAGCGCCTTTATGCAGCTCCTGGTTGACCACCTTGACCACAAAACGGCGGCCAGGGGAAGTCGGTTTGCATTTAACGATTGCCATGATGCACCCCTTCCTTACTCAGCACTGCTGCTGAAATCGAGATCTTGGCCTGGCTGAAGGGAGATAACTGCCTTCTTCCAGTCATTACGCTTGCCCAGACCGCGAGCAGTGCGCTTGCTCTTACCCAGAACATTCAGGGTAGTAACACGCTCTACTTTCACGCTGAACAGGCTTTCGACGGCCTTCTTGATTTCCAGCTTGGTTGCGTCAGTTGCAACCTTGAAAACGAACTGGCCTTTCTTGTCAGCCAGAACCGTAGCCTTTTCGGAAACGTGCGGGCCAAGCAGAACTTTAAATACGCGTTCCTGGTTCATCCCAGCAGCTCCTCGAATTTCTTCACGGCCGACACGGTGATCAACACCTTGTCGTATGCGATCAGACTAACTGGATCGGAACCTTGCACGTCACGTACATCAACGTGTGGCAGGTTGCGAGCAGCCAGGTACAGGTTCTGATCAACAGCTTCAGACACGATCAAAACATCGGTCAGGCTCATGTTGTTCAGTTTGCCCAGCAGATCTTTGGTTTTCGGGCTTTCAACAGCGAAGTCCTGAACCACGACCAGACGGTCAGTACGCACGAGTTCAGCAAGGATGGAGCGCAGAGCTGCGCGGTACATCTTCTTGTTGAGCTTCTGCGAGTGATCCTGTGGACGAGCTGCGAAAGTGGTACCACCGCCACGCCAGATTGGGCTACGGATAGTACCGGCACGAGCACGGCCAGTACCTTTCTGACGCCAAGGGCGCTTACCGCCACCACGAACGTCGGAACGGGTCTTTTGCTGCTTGCTACCTTGACGGCCGCCGGCCATGTAGGCCACGACTGCTTGGTGAACCAGCGTCTCGTTGAACTCGCCGCCAAACGTCAGTTCGGAAACTTCGATCGCTTGAGCGTCATTTACATTTAATTGCATGTCAGCTTCCCCTTAACCGCGAGCCTTGGCCGCCGGACGTACAACCAGGTTGCCGCCAGTAGCGCCAGGAACAGCACCCTTGACCAACAACAGATTGCGTTCAGCGTCGACGCGCACTACTTCGAGGGACTGCACGGTCACGCGCTCAGCGCCCATATGACCGGACATTTTTTTGCCCTTGAATACACGACCAGGAGTCTGGCACTGGCCAATAGAGCCCGGGACGCGGTGGGAAACGGAGTTACCGTGAGTGTTGTCTTGGCCACGGAAATTCCAACGCTTGATCGTACCCTGGAAGCCTTTACCTTTGGACTGACCGGTTACATCAACCAGTTGACCAGCAGCGAAGATTTCAGCGTTGATCAGATCGCCAGCCTGGTAGTCGCCGTCTTCGAGACGGAACTCCATAACAGTGCGACCAGCTGCAACGTTTGCTTTAGCGAAGTGACCTGCTTGAGCAGCAGTCACGCGCGAAGCACGACGCTCGCCGACAGTGACTTGCACTGCACGATAGCCATCGGTCTCTTCAGTTTTGAACTGGGTGACGCGATTCGGTTCGATCTCAATGACCGTGACCGGAATGGAGACACCTTCTTCGGTGAAAATACGGGTCATACCGCATTTACGACCGACTACACCAATAGTCATGTTGTAAACCTCATGAGTGTACGGGGCTTTCACCCGCTATGGCCGCCCATTTCAGAGCGTTACACGACTAAGACCCAAGTCTTAGCCGAGGCTGATCTGTACTTCCACACCGGCCGCCAGATCAAGCTTCATAAGTGCATCAACGGTTTTATCCGTTGGCTGGACGATGTCCAGTACGCGCTTATGAGTACGGATCTCGTACTGGTCACGCGCGTCTTTGTTGACGTGCGGGGAGACCAGAACGGTGAACCGCTCTTTACGGGTAGGCAGTGGAATTGGACCACGCACTTGAGCACCAGTACGTTTCGCGGTTTCCACGATTTCCTGGGTGGATTGGTCGATCAGGCGATGGTCAAAAGCCTTCAACCTGATACGGATTTGCTGATTTTGCATTGGATTTCAGACTCCGGCTGCTATTCCCAGCGAGCGCAATACGCCCGTTAAAAGGAGGCGCAATTCTATAGACGGCCCTGATAGGTGTCAACCCAATAAAAAAGGCCCCCGCTGAGCGGGGGCCTTTCAAAACATCAGAGCTATCTCAGAAGAGATAATTACTCGATGATTTTAGCTACAACGCCAGCACCAACGGTACGGCCGCCTTCACGGATTGCGAAACGCAGACCGTCTTCCATAGCGATGGTTTTGATCAGGGTGACAACCATTTTGATGTTGTCGCCTGGCATTACCATTTCTACGCCTTCCGGCAGTTCGCAGTTACCAGTTACGTCGGTAGTACGGAAGTAGAACTGTGGACGGTAGCCTTTGAAGAACGGAGTGTGACGACCGCCTTCTTCTTTGCTCAGCACGTACACTTCAGCTTCGAACTTGGTGTGCGGCTTAACCGAACCCGGCTTAACCAGAACCTGGCCACGCTCAACGTCGTCACGCTTGGTACCACGCAGCAGAACGCCGCAGTTCTCGCCAGCACGACCTTCGTCGAGCAGTTTACGGAACATTTCAACACCGGTGCAGGTGGTGACGGTAGTGTCACGCAGACCAACGATTTCCAGTGGATCTTGAACCTTAACGATACCGCGCTCGATACGACCAGTTACAACAGTACCGCGACCGGAGATCGAGAATACGTCTTCGATTGGCATCAGGAACGGCTTGTCGATAACACGGACTGGATCTGGGATGTAGCTGTCCAGAGTCTCAACCAGTTTACGAACGGACGTGGTGCCCATTTCGTTGTCGTCTTTGCCTTCCAGAGCCATACGAGCAGAACCGATGATGATCGGAGTGTCGTCGCCTGGGAAGTCGTAAGTGCTCAGCAGATCGCGCACTTCCATCTCAACCAGTTCCAGCAGCTCAGCGTCGTCTACCAGGTCAGCCTTGTTCAGGTAAACCACGATGTACGGAACGCCTACCTGACGAGACAGCAGGATGTGCTCACGGGTTTGTGGCATCGGACCATCAGCGGCCGAGCAAACCAGGATTGCGCCGTCCATCTGGGCAGCACCGGTGATCATGTTCTTCACATAGTCAGCGTGACCTGGGCAGTCAACGTGAGCGTAGTGACGGATCAGCGAGTTGTATTCAACGTGCGCGGTGTTGATGGTGATACCACGAGCTTTTTCTTCTGGTGCGCTGTCGATTTTATCGAAATCAACGATTGCGGAACCGAAAACTTCGGAGCAAACGCGAGTCAGAGCAGCAGTCAGAGTGGTTTTACCGTGGTCAACGTGACCGATGGTGCCAACGTTGACGTGCGGTAGGGAACGATCAAATTTTTCTTTAGCCACGACAATTAACTCCTTGCCTAAAGGACTGAATCAGCCTTGTTTTTTGGATACAGTTTCAGCGATGTGCGCCGGAGCTGTGTTGTATTTTTTGAATTCCATAGAGTAGCTTGCGCGACCCTGGGACATGGAGCGAACGTCGGTCGCATAACCGAACATCTCACCCAACGGAACCTCGGCGCGAATCACTTTGCCGGAAACCGTGTCTTCCATACCCAAGATCATGCCGCGACGACGGTTAAGGTCGCCCATGACATCACCCATATAGTCTTCAGGTGTAACAACTTCTACCGCCATGATCGGCTCAAGCAACTCACCACCGCCCTTCTGGGCCAGTTGCTTGGTTGCCATGGAGGCAGCCACCTTAAACGCCATCTCGTTGGAGTCGACGTCGTGGTAAGAACCGTCAAAAACGGTTGCTTTCAGGCCGATCAGCGGATAGCCGGCAACAACACCGTTCTTCATCTGCTCTTCGATGCCCTTCTGGATAGCCGGGATGTATTCCTTAGGAACCACACCACCAACTACTTCGTTCACGAATTGCAGACCTTCCTGACCTTCGTCAGCAGGAGCAAAACGGATCCAGCAGTGACCGAACTGACCACGACCGCCGGACTGACGAACGAACTTGCCTTCGATTTCGCAATTCTTCGTGATGCGCTCACGATAGGAAACCTGAGGCTTACCGATGTTGGCTTCGACGTTGAACTCACGGCGCATCCGGTCAACCAGGATGTCCAGGTGCAGCTCGCCCATGCCGGAGATGATCGTTTGACCAGTCTCTTCATCAGTCTTGACGCGGAAAGATGGATCTTCCTGAGCAAGCTTGCCCAGAGCGATACCCATTTTTTCCTGGTCATCCTTGGTCTTAGGCTCTACGGCAACCGAAATAACCGGCTCCGGGAAGTCCATGCGAACCAGGATGATTGGCTTGGCAGCGTCGCACAAAGTCTCACCCGTGGTGACGTCCTTCATGCCGATCAGGGCCGCGATGTCACCAGCGCGTACTTCCTTGATCTCTTCACGGGCGTTTGCGTGCATTTGCACCATACGACCCACGCGCTCTTTCTTGCCTTTAACCGAGTTGATCACGCCGTCGCCGGAGGCCAACACGCCCGAGTAAACGCGGACGAAGGTCAAAGTACCCACGAATGGGTCGGTTGCGATCTTGAACGCCAGAGCCGAGAACGGCTCGCTATCATCGGCGTGACGCTCCATTTCTTCTTCCTCGTTATCAGGGTTGGTACCCTTGATAGCAGGAATGTCGGTTGGAGCCGGCAGGTAGTCGATAACGGCGTCGAGAACCAGGGGAACACCCTTGTTCTTGAAGGAGGAACCGCAAACAGCCAAGACGATCTCGCCAGCGATAGTACGCTGACGCAGAGCAGCCTTGATTTCCACGTTGGTGAGTTCTTCACCTTCGAGGTACTTGTTCATCAGCTCTTCGTTGGCTTCGGCAGCAGCCTCAACCATGTTGTTGCGCCACTCGTCAGCCAGCTCCTGCAGTTCTGCAGGGATAGGCTTACGAACAGGAACCATACCTTTGTCGGAATCATTCCAGTAAACAGCTTCCATGTTGATCAGATCGATCTGACCCTGGAAGTTGTCTTCGGAACCGATAGCCAATTGGATTGGCACCGGGGTGTGACCCAGACGCTGCTTGATCTGACCGATCACGCGCAGGAAGTTGGCACCAGCACGGTCCATCTTGTTTACATAAACAAGACGTGGAACGCCGTACTTGTTGGCTTGACGCCATACGGTTTCCGACTGAGGCTCAACACCCGAGGTACCGCAGAACACAACGACGGCGCCGTCGAGTACGCGCAGGGAACGCTCAACTTCGATGGTGAAGTCTACGTGGCCTGGGGTATCGATTACGTTAAAACGGTGCTCGTCTTTGTACTGCTTCTCGGAACCTTTCCAGAAGGCGGTAATAGCAGCAGAAGTAATGGTAATACCACGCTCCTGCTCCTGAACCATCCAGTCTGTGGTCGCGGCGCCGTCATGCACCTCGCCCATTTTGTGACTTTTGCCGGTGTAAAACAGTACGCGCTCGGTGGTGGTGGTTTTACCAGCATCCACGTGAGCAACAATACCGATGTTACGGTAGCGGCTAATCGGAGTAGTACGAGCCATAAAGCCCTCGCAAAATTAGTGAAGCTAAGATTAGAAGCGGTAGTGCGAGAAAGCTTTGTTAGCTTCAGCCATACGGTGCACGTCTTCACGCTTCTTAACAGCAGCACCTTTACCTTCAGCAGCGTCCAACAGCTCGCCGGCCAAACGCAGAGCCATAGACTTCTCGCCGCGCTTACGGGCGAAGTCTACCAACCAGCGCATTGCCAGAGCGTTACGACGGGACGGACGAACTTCAACCGGAACCTGGTAAGTAGCACCGCCTACACGGCGCGACTTCACTTCGACCAGCGGAGCGATGGCGTCGAGAGCTTTCTCGAAGATTTCCAGGGGGTCGCTGTTCTTGCGTTCTTTAACCTTTTCCAGCGCGCCATAAACGATACGCTCGGCAACGGCTTTCTTGCCGCTTTCCATCACGTGGTTCATGAACTTGGCCAGGATCTGGCTTCCGTATTTTGGATCGTCAAGCACTTCGCGCTTGGCTGCTACGCGTCTTCTTGGCATGGATAAGCCCTCAAACGGTCTTCAGGTTCGTTCGGAATCGGTGCCCTTGCGGGACGCCTCCGACCTTACTCTTATCGACTCAGAAAATAAGATGATTCAGTTTTACAAAAAGCCGCTACTACTTAGGCTTCTTGGTACCGTACTTCGAACGACCCTGGTTACGACCTTTAACGCCGGAAGTATCCAAGGAGCCGCGTACGGTGTGGTAACGAACACCTGGCAAGTCTTTTACACGACCGCCGCGGATTAGTACCACGCTGTGCTCTTGCAGGTTGTGACCTTCACCACCGATGTACGAGGAAACCTCGAAACCGTTGGTCAGGCGCACACGGCATACTTTACGCAGTGCCGAGTTAGGTTTTTTCGGCGTGGTGGTATACACACGGGTGCATACGCCACGACGTTGCGGGCAGTTCTGCAGCGCAGGTACGTCGGATTTCTCGACGATACGCTTACGCGGCTGACGTACCAGCTGGTTGATAGTTGCCATCTACTAGCTCCACTGTTGTCTTGCGACGCTATTGTCTTGCAAGAAAAGCAAAATGGCAGGAACGAATTCCCGCCAAATTTAGGGGTACAAGAGTCTAAAGAGGATCTTGCCCCCAGTCAAGGCAAGGCCCCGACATCCCCACTCACCGAACCGGGGCAAAAAAGCCTCGATCCGACGAATGGGGCTGCCGGGGCCCAGACTTATCTAGTGCAGAACTCAGTTACCGCTAGAGTTCAGCGCTTCGGTCAGTGCAGCTTCCACTTCACTGGCGCTTACGCGCAGCGGCTTGTCAGCATCACGGCGACGCTTACGCTCGCTGTGGTAAGCCAAACCGGTACCGGCTGGGATCAAACGACCCACAACCACGTTTTCTTTCAGGCCGCGCAGGTAATCGCGCTTGCCGGTTACCGCTGCTTCGGTCAGTACACGAGTGGTCTCCTGGAAGGAGGCCGCCGAGATGAACGACTCAGTGGACAACGACGCCTTGGTGATACCCAGCAGCACGCGGGTGAACTTGGAGACAAACTTGTCTTCCGCGCCCAGACGCTCGTTCTCTACCAGTACGTGAGTCAGTTCCATCTGGTCGCCCTTGATGAAACTGGAATCGCCGGATTCAGCGATTTCAACTTTACGCAACATCTGACGCAGGATGGTCTCGATGTGCTTATCGTTGATCTTCACGCCTTGCAGGCGGTAAACGTCCTGGATCTCGTTAACGATGTACTTGGCCAGCGCACTCACACCCAGCAGACGCAGGATGTCGTGTGGATCGCTCGGGCCGTCGGAGATAACTTCGCCGCGGTTTACCTGTTCGCCTTCGAAGACGTTCAGGTGACGCCACTTCGGAATCAGCTCTTCGTACGGATCGGTACCGTCGTTCGGGGTAATGACCAGACGGCGCTTGCCCTTGGTCTCTTTACCGAACGCGATGGTGCCGCTGACTTCAGCCAGAATCGACGCTTCTTTCGGACGACGAGCTTCGAACAAGTCGGCAACACGCGGCAGACCACCGGTGATGTCACGGGTCTTCGAAGTTTCTTGCGGGATACGCGCGATAACATCACCGATCGCGATCTTCGCACCATCCGCTACACCGACCAGGGCGTTGGCTGGCAGGAAGTACTGAGCGATTACGTCAGTGCCTGGCAGCAACAAGTCCTTGCCGTTGTCATCGACCATCTTCACGGCAGGACGGATGTCTTTACCGGCAGCTGGACGATCTTTCGCGTCGAGTACTTCAATGTTGGTCATACCGGTCAATTCGTCAGTCTGACGCTTGATCGTGATGCCTTCTTCCATGCCCACGTAGGTCACGGTACCTTTCATTTCGGTAACGATTGGGTGAGTGTGCGGATCCCACTTGGCCACGATTGCGCCAGCGTCGACCTTGTCACCTTCTTTAACCGAAATCACAGCACCGTACGGCAGCTTGTAACGCTCGCGCTCACGACCGTAGTCATCAGCGATTGCCAGCTCACCGGAACGGGACACAGCAACCAGGTGGCCATCCACTCGCTCAACGTGTTTCAGGTTGTGCAGACGGACAGTACCGCCATTCTTCACCTGAACGCTGTCGGCTGCGGAGGTCCGGCTTGCCGCACCACCGATGTGGAACGTACGCATGGTCAGCTGGGTACCCGGCTCACCAATGGACTGGGCAGCGATAACGCCGACCGCTTCACCGATGTTCACCTGATGACCACGAGCCAAGTCACGGCCGTAGCACTTGGCACAAATGCCGTAGCGGGTTTCGCAGCTGATCGGCGAGCGAACGATCACTTCGTCGATGCTGTTGAGTTCGATGAACTCGACCCACTTCTCATCTACCAGGGTGCCGGCAGGAACGATAACTTCCTCGGTGCCTGGCTTGAATACGTCACGGGCAATAACACGACCCAATACGCGCTCACCCAGTGGCTCTACAACGTCACCGCCTTCAATGTGCGGCGTCATCAGCAGGCCGTGCTCGGTGCCGCAATCGATCTCGGTTACAACCAGATCTTGTGCAACGTCTACCAGACGACGCGTCAGGTAACCGGAGTTAGCGGTTTTCAACGCGGTATCCGCAAGACCTTTACGAGCACCGTGAGTCGAGATGAAGTACTGAAGTACGCTCAAACCTTCACGGAAGTTCGCGGTAATCGGCGTTTCGATGATGGAGCCGTCCGGCTTGGCCATCAGGCCACGCATACCGGCGAGCTGACGGATCTGCGCAGCAGAACCCCGTGCGCCCGAGTCGGCCATCATGTACATCGAGTTGAAGGACTCTTGGTCAACTTCGTCGCCGTGACGGTCGATGACTTTCTCTTTCGAGAGGTTGGCCATCATCGCCTTGGAAACTTCGTCGTTTGCCTTCGACCAAAGGTCGATCACCTTGTTGTACTTCTCGCCCTGGGTTACCAGGCCGGAGGCGTACTGGCTTTCGATCTCTTTCACTTCATCGGTTGCAGCCGCGATGATGCGAGCTTTTTCATCCGGGATAACGAAGTCGTTAACACCGATGGAAACGCCGGAAATGGTCGAATAGGCAAAACCGGTGTACATCAACTGGTCAGCGAAGATCACGGTCTCTTTCAAACCAACCACGCGGTAGCACTGGTTGATCAGCTTGGAGATCGCCTTTTTCTTCATCGGCAGGTTGACGACGTCGTACGACAGACCTTTTGGCACAACTTGATACAGCAGCGCACGGCCGACAGTAGTGTCGACGATACGGGTGCCGCTCACGCTGCCGCCATCACGGTCGTTGACGGTTTCGTTGATCCGCACTTTGACCTTGGCGTGCAGTGCGGCTTCGCCGGCACGGAACACACGGTCAACTTCTTGCAGGTCAGCGAATACACGACCTTCGCCCTTGGCGTTGATCGCTTCACGGGTCATGTAGTACAGACCCAATACAACGTCCTGCGACGGAACGATGATTGGCTCACCGTTGGCTGGCGACAGAATGTTGTTGGTCGACATCATCAACGCGCGCGCTTCCAACTGGGCTTCCAGTGTCAGCGGTACGTGCACGGCCATTTGGTCGCCGTCGAAGTCGGCGTTGTACGCAGCACAGACCAGAGGGTGCAGCTGGATAGCCTTACCTTCGATCAGTACCGGTTCAAACGCCTGGATACCCAGACGGTGAAGGGTCGGTGCACGGTTGAGGAGAACCGGGTGTTCGCGGATCACTTCAGCGAGAACGTCCCAAACCTCTGGCAGTTCGCGCTCGACCATTTTCTTGGCCGCTTTGATGGTGGTCGCGAGACCGCGCATTTCCAGCTTGCCGAAGATGAATGGCTTGAATAGCTCAAGTGCCATCTTCTTAGGCAGACCGCACTGGTGCAGACGCAGGGTCGGGCCTACGGTAATTACCGAACGACCGGAGTAGTCAACACGCTTACCGAGCAAGTTCTGACGGAAACGACCTTGCTTACCCTTGATCATGTCAGCCAGGGATTTCAGAGGGCGCTTGTTCGAACCGGTGATAGCGCGGCCACGACGACCGTTGTCGAGCAGGGCATCGACAGCTTCTTGCAACATACGCTTTTCGTTGCGCACGATGATGTCCGGAGCGGACAGATCAAGCAGGCGCTTCAAGCGGTTGTTACGGTTGATCACGCGGCGGTACAGGTCGTTGAGGTCGGACGTCGCGAAACGACCACCGTCCAACGGTACCAGCGGACGCAGGTCTGGCGGCAGAACCGGCAGAACGGTCAGCACCATCCACTCTGGCAAGTTACCGGAACCTTGGAAGGCTTCCATCAACTTCAGACGCTTGGACAGCTTCTTGATCTTGGTTTCGGAGTTGGTTTGCGGAATCTCTTCACGCAGACGGCCAATCTCGTGTTCCAGGTCGATAGCGTGCAGCAGTTCGCGGACAGCTTCGGCACCCATGCGGGCATCGAAATCGTCGCCGAACTCTTCCAGCGCTTCGAAGTACTGCTCGTCGTTCAGCAGCTGACCTTTTTCAAGAGTGGTCATGCCTGGATCGATAACGACATAGCTCTCGAAGTAGAGAACACGTTCGATATCACGCAGGGTCATGTCCATCAGCAAGCCGATACGGGACGGCAGCGATTTCAGGAACCAGATGTGGGCAACCGGCGAAGCCAGTTCGATGTGCGCCATGCGCTCACGACGAACCTTGGCCAGTGCAACTTCAACGCCGCACTTCTCGCAGATCACACCACGGTGCTTCAAGCGCTTGTACTTACCGCACAGGCACTCGTAATCCTTTACCGGGCCAAAGATCTTGGCGCAGAACAGGCCGTCACGCTCAGGTTTGAACGTACGGTAGTTGATGGTTTCCGGCTTTTTAACTTCACCGAACGACCACGAACGGATCATCTCAGGCGATGCCAATCCAATACGGATGGCGTCGAACTCTTCGACTTGACCCTGGTTTTTCAGCAAATTCAGTAGGTCTTTCAAGGCCTTTCCTCCTGGCGGAGCAGAGAGCGGGCTAAACAGCCCCGCTCTCGATTCGCGTCACGTGTTATTCGGTTTCCAGATCGATATCGATGCCGAGGGAACGAATTTCTTTGATCAACACGTTGAAGGACTCGGGCATGCCCGGCTCCATACGGTGATCGCCGTCCACGATGTTTTTGTACATCTTGGTACGACCGTTCACATCGTCCGACTTCACTGTGAGCATTTCTTGCAGAGTGTAAGCAGCACCGTATGCTTCCAGTGCCCAGACCTCCATCTCCCCGAAACGCTGACCACCGAACTGAGCCTTACCACCCAGCGGTTGCTGGGTAACCAGGCTGTACGAACCGGTAGAACGAGCGTGCATCTTGTCGTCTACCAAGTGGTTCAGCTTCAGCATGTACATGTAGCCAACAGTAACCGGGCGCTCGAACTTGTTGCCGGTACGGCCGTCGAACAGCTGCATCTGGCCGCTTTCTGGCAGGTCTGCCAGTTTCAGCATGGCCTTGATTTCGCTTTCCTTGGCACCGTCGAACACCGGGGTAGCCATTGGAACGCCGCCGCGCAGGTTCTTCGCCAGATCCAGGATTTCCTGGTCGGAGAAGGTGTCCAGCTCTTCGTTGCGACCGCCGATCTCGTTGTAGATCTCGTGCAGGAACTTACGCAGGTCTGCGACCTTGCGCTGCTCTTCGATCATACGGTTGATCTTCTCGCCCAGACCTTTGGCCGCGAGGCCCAGGTGGGTTTCAAGGATCTGACCAACGTTCATACGCGAAGGTACGCCCAACGGGTTGAGGACGACGTCGACCGGGGTGCCATTGGCATCGTGCGGCATGTCTTCAACCGGCATGATCACGGAGACCACACCTTTGTTACCGTGACGACCGGCCATCTTGTCGCCCGGCTGGATGCGGCGACGGATTGCCAGGTAAACCTTGACGATTTTCAGCACGCCTGGAGCCAGGTCATCGCCCTGCTGCAGTTTGCGCTTCTTGTCTTCAAACTTGTCGTCCAGCAGACGGCGACGATCAACGATGTAGGCCTGGGCCTTCTCGAGCTGCTCGTTCAGAGCATCTTCAGCCATGCGCAGTTTGAACCACTGGCCGTGCTCAAGACCGTCGAGGATTTCGTCGGTGATGTCCTGACCTTTCTTCAGACCCGCGCCGCCTTCAGCCTTGTGGCCTACCAGGGCGGAACGCAGACGTTCGAAGGTCGCGCCTTCAACGATACGGAACTCTTCGTTCAGGTCCTTGCGGATCTCGTCGAGCTGGGTCTTCTCGATGGACAGTGCACGAGCATCACGCTCAACGCCGTCACGGGTGAAGACCTGTACGTCGATGACAGTACCTTTGGTACCGGTCGGTACACGCAGGGAAGTGTCTTTAACGTCGCTGGCTTTTTCACCGAAGATGGCACGCAACAGCTTCTCTTCCGGAGTCAGTTGGGTCTCGCCTTTCGGAGTGACCTTACCGACCAGGATGTCGCCTGCGCCTACTTCAGCACCTACATAAACGATACCGGCTTCGTCCAGCTTGTTCAGTGCAGCCTCACCCACGTTCGGGATGTCTGCAGTGATTTCCTCTGGCCCAAGCTTGGTGTCACGTGCCACACAGGTCAGTTCCTGAATGTGGATCGTGGTGAAACGGTCTTCTTGAACAACACGCTCGGACAGGCAGATGGAGTCTTCGAAGTTGAAGCCGTTCCATGCCATGAACGCGATGCGCATGTTCTGACCCAGTGCCAGTTCACCCATGTCGGTGGACGGGCCGTCGGCCATGATGTCGCTACGCTGGACGCGATCACCCTTGCTCACCAGCGGACGCTGGTTGATGCAGGTGTTCTGGTTCGAGCGGGTGTATTTGGTCAGGTTGTAGATGTCGACACCGGCCTCGCCAGTTTCTACTTCGTCATCGGCAACACGAACCACGATACGGCTGGCGTCAACAGAGTCGATCACGCCACCACGACGAGCCACGACGCAAACGCCGGAGTCACGGGCTACGTTACGCTCCATGCCGGTACCTACCAGCGGCTTGTCAGCGCGCAGGGTCGGTACAGCTTGACGCTGCATGTTGGAACCCATCAACGCACGGTTGGCGTCATCGTGCTCCAGGAACGGGATCAGCGACGCAGCAACCGAAACTACCTGCTTCGGCGATACGTCCATCAAGGTGACGTCTTCCGGCGCCTTGACGGTGAACTCGTTCAAGTGACGAACAGCTACCAGCTCGTCGATCAGGACTTTCTTGTCGTTCATCGTGGCCGAGGCCTGAGCGATCACGTGATCAGCTTCTTCGATGGCGGACAGGAACACGATCTCGTCGGTGACCAGAGCGTCTTTCACTACACGGTACGGGCTCTCGAGGAAGCCGTACTGGTTGGTGCGCGCATAAGCGGCCAGGGAGTTGATCAGACCGATGTTCGGACCTTCCGGCGTTTCGATCGGGCAAACACGACCGTAGTGCGTCGGGTGTACGTCACGAACCTCAAAGCCAGCACGCTCACGGGTCAGACCGCCCGGGCCCAGTGCAGAAACACGGCGCTTGTGGGTGATCTCGGAGAGCGGGTTGTTCTGGTCCATGAACTGCGAGAGCTGGCTGGAACCGAAGAACTCTTTCACCGCCGCAGCCACAGGCTTGGCGTTGATCAGGTCTTGCGGCATCAGGCCTTCGCTTTCTGCCATCGACAGACGCTCTTTGACCGCACGCTCAACACGTACCAGGCCAACGCGGAACTGGTTCTCGGCCATTTCGCCTACGCAACGAACACGACGGTTACCCAGGTGGTCGATGTCATCGACGATGCCTTTGCCGTTACGGATGTCGACCAGGGTCTTCAGTACCGCGACGATGTCTTCCTTGCACAGCACGCCCGAACCTTCGATCTCGGTACGACCGATACGACGGTTGAACTTCATCCGGGCCGACCGCAGACAGGTCATAGCGCTCAGGGCTGAAGAACAGGTTGTTGAACAGGGTCTCGGCAGCGTCTTTGGTAGGTGGCTCACCAGGACGCATCATGCGATAGATCTCGACCAGCGCTTCCAATTGGTTGCTGGTGGAGTCGATCTTCAGCGTGTCGGAGATGAACGGACCGCAGTCGATGTCGTTGGTATACAGGGTCTCGATGCGAACGACCTGAGCCTTGGCGATCTTGGCCAGGATCTCGGTGTTCAGCTCGGTGTTGCACTCAGCCAGGATTTCGCCTGTAGCCGGGTGAACGATGACCTTGGCGGTCGTGCGGCCCAGGACGTAGTCCAGAGGCACTTCCAGCTCTTTGATACCGGCTTTTTCGATCTGGTTGATGTGGCGCGCAGTGATACGACGGCCAGCTTCAACAATGACCTTGCCTTTTTCATCCTGGATGTCCAGGACGGCAATTTCACCACGCAGACGCGAAGCGATCAGCTCCAGCTTGAGGGTTTCATCCTTCAGGCTGAATACGTTGGTGGTGTAGAAGGCATCCAGCACTTGCTCAGTGGTGTAACCGAGCGCGCGCAGCAGTACCGAGGCCGGCAGCTTACGACGACGGTCGATACGCACGAACACGCAGTCTTTCGGATCGAACTCGAAGTCCAACCACGAACCGCGGTACGGAATGATCCGCGCGGAGTACAGGAGTTTGCCGGAGCTGTGCGTCTTGCCGCGGTCGTGGTCGAAGAACACGCCCGGGGAACGGTGCAGCTGGGAAACGATCACACGCTCGGTACCGTTGATAACGAAGGTACCGTTCTCGGTCATCAATGGGATTTCGCCCATGTAGACTTCTTGCTCTTTGATGTCCTTGATCGCTTTGTTCGACGATTCTTTGTCGAAAATGATCAGGCGCACTTTTACCCGCAAAGGTACGGCGTAAGTAACACCGCGCAACACGCATTCTTTGACA
Organism: Pseudomonas azotoformans; assembly: GCF_001579805.1. Classification (NCBI taxonomy): domain Bacteria; kingdom Pseudomonadati; phylum Pseudomonadota; class Gammaproteobacteria; order Pseudomonadales; family Pseudomonadaceae; genus Pseudomonas; species Pseudomonas azotoformans. The sequence continues at coordinate 801,307 of NZ_CP014546.1, forward strand.
TCAAATGCCGGTTCGCCCAGGCGATAACCGACGTACTCCAGCGCAGCATTGCCGGAGTAGCTGATGATCGGGAAAACGGATTTGAAGGCCGCATGCAGGCCCACGTCGCGGAACTGATCTTTGGTCGCTCCCGCCTGCAAGAATTCACGATACGAATCCAGCTGGATAGCCAGAAGGTACGGGACATCCATGACGTCCGGCAACTTGCTAAAGTCCTTGCGGATACGTTTTTTCTCAGTATATGAGTAAGCCATCAGCGTTCCCCAGCTTGGTCACCTGCTTGTTTGGCCCTCCCGACGGGAGCAGCCAGAAAATCTTGCAAACCCCATGGTTTGCACCACCGCATCGGGTGGCTACAGCGCGTTAATGGCGGCGACCGAGTCGACAGCCAAGAACGGAAAAAGGCCGGTGGCAAGAGCCACCAGCCATCAGCCTTCAGCTTAACGCTTGGGCTGGAGACGCAAGGTCGATGCTTACTTCAGCTCGACTTTAGCGCCTGCTTCTTCCAGTACTGCTTTGGCTTTGTCAGCTGCGTCTTTCGACACTGCTTCCAGAACCTGGGCAGGAGCGCCGTCAACTACAGCCTTGGCTTCTTTCAGGCCCAGACCGGTCAGTTCACGTACTGCCTTGATCACGTTTACTTTCTTCTCGCCAGCTTCCAGCAGCATGACGTTGAATTCGGTTTGCTCTTCAGCAGCAACAGCAGCAACAGCTGGGCCAGCGGAAGCAGCGGCAGCGGAAACGCCGAATTTTTCTTCGAAAGCTTTGATCAGCTCAACAACCTGCAGAACCGACATTTCAGCTACGGCGTTGAGGATATCGTCTTGGGAGATAGACATTGCTGTATTTCCTGAATTGGGGGACGGCCTACGCGGCCATCGAAATAAACAAAAATACGCGAGAGAAGTTGCTCAGCCTTAGGCTGCGGCAGCTTCTTTTTGCTCGCGAACTGCAGCCAGAGTACGAGCCAGCTTGCTGGTAGCGCCTTGAATCACGCTCATCAGCTGCGAAATGGCTTCGTCGCGGGTCGGCAGTGTTGCCAGTACGTCGATTTGGTTAGCTGCGAGGAACTTGCCCTCGAACGCAGCTGCCTTGATCTCGAACTTATCCTGACTCTTGGCGAATTCTTTGAACAAACGGGCAGCAGCGCCTGGATGTTCTTTGGAGAACGCGATCAGAGTCGGGCCAGTGAACACGTCGTTGAGGACACTGTATTCAGTGTCAGCAACAGCGCGCTTGAGCAGGGTGTTACGTACAACACGTACGTATACGCCAGCTTCACGAGCCTCTTTACGGAGTCCGGTCATAGCGCCTACTGTCACACCACGGGCATCAGCCACGACAGCGGACAGAGCAGCTTTGGCAGCCTCGTTGACTTCAGCGACGATGGCCTTCTTGTCTTCGAGATTAATTGCCACGGGTTTAACTCCTGCTTGTTACCGTTTCATCTGGCCGGAGCCGGATGTCGTTTTGGTGTCTGATTCGGTAAGGAACCGGGAGCACCATCTGCGTAGGCTTGTGGTTTAAGACTTGCGTCGCCTACGGTCTTGGATAGCCCCCGCCAGGCAGGGACCCCAATTTTTTCAATCGGCGCGATCGCTCGCGCCGATCTGTGTCTTATACGTCCAGCGAGCCTTGGTCGATGACCAGACCTGGGCCCATAGTGGTGCTCAGGGTAACGCGCTTGACGTAGATACCTTTCGAGGAAGCTGGCTTGATACGCTTCAGATCAGCGATCAGGGCTTCAACGTTTTCCTTCAGCTTGACGGCATCGAAGCCGACTTTGCCAACGGAGGTATGAATGATGCCGTTTTTGTCAGTGCGATAACGAACCTGACCCGCCTTGGCGTTTTTAACCGCGGTGGCTACGTCTGGGGTTACGGTGCCGACTTTAGGGTTAGGCATCAGACCACGTGGACCGAGGATCTGACCCAACTGACCTACAACGCGCATTGCATCCGGGGAAGCAATAACTACGTCATAGTTCAGGTCGCCGCCTTTCATTTCGGCAGCCAGGTCGTCCATGCCAACGCGATCAGCACCAGCGGCCAGAGCAGCTTCAGCTGCTGGGCCTTGGGTGAAGACAGCTACACGTACAGTCTTGCCAGTACCGTGTGGCAGCACAGTTGCGCTACGAACGACCTGGTCGGATTTACGTGGGTCAACACCCAGGTTTACAGCAACGTCTACGGACTCGCTGAACTTGACAGTCGACAGCTCAGCCAGCAGGGCAGCGGCGTCTACAAAGTTGTAGGCCTTGCCTGCTTCGATTTTGCCGGCGATAGCCTTTTGACGCTTGGTCAGCTTAGCCATTACACACCCTCCACGTTAAGGCCCATGCTACGAGCAGAACCGGCGATGGTACGCACGGCTGCATCCATATCAGCTGCAGTCAGATCCGCGTTTTTGGTTTTCGCGATTTCTTCCAGCTGAGCACGAGTTACGGTGCCAACCTTAACGGTGTTCGGACGAGCGGAACCGCTAGTCAGACCAGCAGCTTTCTTCAACAGAACCGAAGCCGGGGTCGACTTGGTTTCGAAGGTGAAGCTACGGTCGCTGTATACAGTGATGATCACTGGAGTCGGCAGACCTGGCTCAAGACCCTGAGTACGGGCGTTGAAGGCCTTGCAGAATTCCATGATGTTCACGCCGTGCTGACCCAGAGCTGGACCGACGGGTGGGCTAGGGTTGGCCTGAGCGGCCTTCACTTGCAGCTTGATGTAAGCGGTAATCTTCTTGGCCATGAGGCACTCCAATTACGGGTTCAAACGCCTCGAAAGGCTCCCCGGTTACTTGCGCGTTTATCCCAGTGACGACAAAACCCCACAGCCTAAGGCTGCGGGGTTGGGATGCTTGCTCAGCTAGACCTTCTCGACCTGGCTGAACTCCAACTCTACCGGAGTAGAGCGACCGAAAATGAGCACTGCCACTTGGATCCGGCTCTTTTCGTAGTTAACTTCTTCGACAGTACCGTTGAAATCAGCAAACGGACCATCTGTGACACGAACAACCTCACCCGGCTCGAACAACGTCTTCGGCTTAGGCTTGTCGCTACCATCGGCAACGCGGCGCAGAATCGCTTCTGCTTCTTTGTCAGTGATAGGAGCAGGCTTATCAGCAGTACCGCCAATGAAGCCCATGACACGAGGGGTATCCTTGACCAAGTGCCAAGTACCTTCATTCATGTCCATCTGAACCAGCACATAGCCAGGGAAGAACTTGCGTTCGCTTTTGCGCTTCTGGCCATTCCGCATTTCAACCACTTCTTCAGTGGGAACCAGAATTTCGCCGAAGCCATCTTCCATGCCTGCCAGCTTTACGCGCTCTAGCAAAGAGCGCATAACATGCTTCTCGTAACCCGAGTAAGCATGCACAACGTACCAACGCTTAGCCACGGGACACCCTTAGCCAACAATCAAGGAAACAAGCCAGCCGAGCAGGGAATCAAGCCCCCACAACAGCAACGCCATAACCAGAACAACAGCCACAACGATCAACGTGGTCTGCGTGGTTTCTTGGCGAGTCGGCCAAACGACTTTACGGATTTCGGTGCGAGCTTCCTTTACCAGGACCGCGAAAGACTTGCCTTTAGCAGTCTGCAGGCCTACAAAGGCAGCTACAGCAGCAAGGGCAAGCAAAGCGAGGACACGGTACAGGATCGGCGAAGCAGAATAGTACTGATTGCCAACAACGCCTACGACCACCAAGGCAACTACAGCGAGCCACTTGACCAGATCGAAACGAGAGCTTTGAGCTTCAGCCTTAGGAGTCATCTATGAAGATCCTGTGAAAAGAAAGCCAGATACACCACGTGAATCTGGCAGGTCAGGAGGGAATCGAACCCCCAACCTACGGTTTTGGAGACCGTCGCTCTGCCAATTGAGCTACTGACCTAAAACAAAATCAGGCCGACCATTATGCAGGCCTGAAAAAGACTTTACAACAACCAACCCCACTAGACTTGAAATCACCCGACGATAAAGCCAGACGCAACACTAACAAGCCGAGGCAGCTGTTAAAACAAAGGCAGATATTTTCATATCTGCCTTGTTATATGGAGCTCTTGAGCGGATTTGAACCGCTGACCTCACCCTTACCAAGGGTGTGCTCTACCAACTGAGCTACAAGAGCAAAACACCTTGCACAACCTGCAAACTTGGAGCGGGTAGCGGGAATCGAACCCGCATCATCAGCTTGGAAGGCTGAGGTTCTACCACTAAACTATACCCGCGGAGCTTGCAGCTCACGCTAAAAATGGTGGAGGGGGAAGGATTCGAACCTTCGAAGTCGTAGACGTCAGATTTACAGTCTGATCCCTTTGGCCGCTCGGGAACCCCTCCTAAGCGAGCCGGCATTTTACATTACGCCGACCTTCTGTCAAGCATTTTCTCATTTAAAAATATGAGGTTAGCTGCGTTGACCTTCGCTTCACACTGTAGGCCTTAAAGGTCTTCACTGCGAAGCGGGCGCCATTCTATGCAAACTATTCGAGAGATGCAACGCCTTCGCACAACATTATTTTATGTTTTAACTCATTGAATTCCTTAGCAAGGTTTTCAAATGGCAGATCCTCAGCCAGGCGTCGGCTTTCAGGGGCTACGCGCAGCCAATAGCCAGAGGCTTCAGCAGTATTGAGCAATTGGACCGTGACCCTTATATCCAGGCTTGTGAGGCGCTGCTCAACAGACTGCGCCTGCCGCTGGTCCGCAAAACCACCGATGTACAAACACATATTCTGCGCCTCAGATGCTTTTGCACGATCTCTGCGCGTCACCGCATCAGACGACTCACTGAGCAAGCGAATGTCCTGTTGCGACCCCTTGTAAAGACTCAGAGGCGTGACATCTTTGGCGCGCAACGGTGCTTCTTGCTGATGCCAGATGTAGTAGAAGGCGTTGAGGACAAGTAAAAGCAAAAACAACCAACGCATATTCACCTCAAGACAAAGGACAAGCCATCGCCAAACCGACAAAAACCAAATCTGGAACGAGTCGGGCCTGTGGCACCGCATCTGCCACCAAATCGGCGTCCCCTCCCGTAAGGAACACAGTGAAGTCATCACCCCAGTAGCTTCGCGCCAGCTCTAACTGAGTGAGTACAAACCCTCGAAGCATAAGCGTACAACCTCGCTCCACTGCCTCTACGGTCGTACGACCTGGAGAGAGGCGCTCCAGCGCCCTTTCAGCAGCAGCGTCGTCGTACCGTATCTTGCGTGTATGAGTTCGCAGTTGGTTGCGCATGAGCGGCATACCTGGACAGATGAATCCACCGAGGTGCTCACCATCCGCTGCGATGAAATCCGCCGTGGCTGCGGTGCCGAAATCGAGCACCAGGCAAGCACCGCGCGCCAACTTGAACCCACCCAGCATTGCCAGCCAACGATCAAGGCCCAAACGCTCAAAATCTTCGTAGCCGTTACGCACTCCGGCCATCGCGCGCGCGGGAGCCGCACAGGAGACAGCAACTCCGAAAGCCTCATGCAGGGCCGCAACCAGCTTGCTTGTTTCTTCCAGGGCACGAACGCTCACCAGCCGGCAACGCGTCAGCAACAAACCGGGAAGCGCCATGAGGCTATCAATCAAAGCCAGATCCGAACCAACAATCCCTTCCGAAGAGGCGTGAGCACTGTCGGCATCAAGTACACGCCATTTGATAAAGCTATTCCCACAGTCGAGCTCAAGAATCATCACGCAACCTCAGGCTTAACTCACCGCCATTGTATATTTTCTCAACACCATCGACGCTCAAGCGCAGCGCCCCCTGGTGGTCTACACCCAGTACAACGCCATCGACTTGGCTGATACCCGCGATAAGCGACACCGGCCTTCCTTGCCAGGCGTGATTCTGCTCCCACTCATCTTTGAGTGCGACAAAACCACCCTCCCGGTGCCGTTCAAGGTAGCGCTGCAGCTGCAACCCCAACTGCGCCACCATCGCATTGCGATTCGCCGGAGAACCTGTCTGCAACTGAACCGAAGTCCATTGCTGGTCCACCTCGTCAGCCCTCTGCATATTCACGTTGATGCCTATTCCGAGGACAACGTGGCAAATATCAGCGGGGTCTCCTACCAACTCCAGCAAAATCCCGGCAATTTTCTTCTGCCCTACCAGAACGTCGTTTGGCCACTTCAGAGTAACGTTCTGCACACCCGACTCGCGCAAGGTCTGCATGACCGCCAAGCCCACCACCAGGCTCAGTCCCTCCAACTGCCGAAGGCCCGACTCGATGCGCAATACGAGGCTGTAATACATATTTTGTGCGAACGGGCTTACCCACTTCCGCCCCCTCCTACCCCGGCCGGCCGTTTGCTGCTCCGCAAGCACCAGGAGCGGCGCCGCGCAACCGCCATCAACAAGGCGCAAGGCTTCGGCATTAGTGGAGTCAACGGAGTCAGAGATATGAATGGGCCACGCCAGGGAGGGCGCATTCAAGGCAATATCTTCAGCAGTCAAGAACACCAACGGTGACGCCAACTGATACCCCTTACCTCGCACCTTATGGAGGGGCAGATTGAGTTCTGCTTCCAGGTGCTGGAGCTGCTTCCAGACAGCACTGCGGCTGACACCCAGGGCGGCGCCAAGCGCTTCACCCGAGTGGAATCGGCCATCTTTCAGAAGTTTTAACAGCGTCAGCATGCAAATATCGCCTCACAATGAGGCACGCATGATAGCCATGCGCAGAGTCATTGCATAGAAACGCAGGACCTTAGCACTGAAGGTCGTCGAAATGGCCGCCTTTGTGTTTTTCGACCGCCCAAAACAAAACCCCATCTGCTTTCGCAAATGGGGTTTCGGAATTTAATCTTGACGATGACCTACTCTCACATGGGGAAACCCCACACTACCATCGGCGATGCATCGTTTCACTGCTGAGTTCGGGATGGGATCAGGTGGTTCCAATGCTCTATGGTCGTCAAGAAATTCGGGTACTGAGTCGTGGCATAGGCCTCGCTTCAGCAAATTGGGTATGTGACAGCTTTCGGTGTTTTGTGAGATTCGAACTTTCGGTTCTATCGTCTTCACACACCGCAATCTGATGCTCTTTATTAGAGAGTCGACTCAAATTGCTTGGGTGTTATATGGTCAAGCCTCACGGGCAATTAGTATTGGTTAGCTCAACGCCTCACAGCGCTTACACACCCAACCTATCAACGTCGTAGTCTTCGACGGCCCTTCAGGGAACTCAAGGTTCCAGTGAGATCTCATCTTGAGGCTAGTTTCCCGCTTAGATGCTTTCAGCGGTTATCTATTCCGAACATAGCTACCCGGCAATGCCACTGGCGTGACAACCGGAACACCAGAGGTTCGTCCACTCCGGTCCTCTCGTACTAGGAGCAGCCCCTCTCAAATCTCAAACGTCCACGGCAGATAGGGACCGAACTGTCTCACGACGTTCTAAACCCAGCTCGCGTACCACTTTAAATGGCGAACAGCCATACCCTTGGGACCGGCTTCAGCCCCAGGATGTGATGAGCCGACATCGAGGTGCCAAACACCGCCGTCGATATGAACTCTTGGGCGGTATCAGCCTGTTATCCCCGGAGTACCTTTTATCCGTTGAGCGATGGCCCTTCCATACAGAACCACCGGATCACTAAGACCTACTTTCGTACCTGCTCGACGTGTCTGTCTCGCAGTCAAGCGCGCTTTTGCCTTTATACTCTACGACCGATTTCCGACCGGTCTGAGCGCACCTTCGTACTCCTCCGTTACTCTTTAGGAGGAGACCGCCCCAGTCAAACTACCCACCATACACTGTCCTCGATCCGGATAACGGACCTGAGTTAGAACCTCAAAGTTGCCAGGGTGGTATTTCAAGGTTGGCTCCACGCAGACTGGCGTCCACGCTTCAAAGCCTCCCACCTATCCTACACAAGCAAATTCAAAGTCCAGTGCAAAGCTATAGTAAAGGTTCACGGGGTCTTTCCGTCTAGCCGCGGATACACTGCATCTTCACAGCGATTTCAATTTCACTGAGTCTCGGGTGGAGACAGCGCCGCCATCGTTACGCCATTCGTGCAGGTCGGAACTTACCCGACAAGGAATTTCGCTACCTTAGGACCGTTATAGTTACGGCCGCCGTTTACCGGGGCTTCGATCAAGAGCTTCGCGTTAGCTAACCCCATCAATTAACCTTCCGGCACCGGGCAGGCGTCACACCCTATACGTCCACTTTCGTGTTTGCAGAGTGCTGTGTTTTTAATAAACAGTCGCAGCGGCCTGGTATCTTCGACCGGCATGAGCTTACGGAGCAAGTCCTTCACCCTCACCGGCGCACCTTCTCCCGAAGTTACGGTGCCATTTTGCCTAGTTCCTTCACCCGAGTTCTCTCAAGCGCCTTGGTATTCTCTACCCAACCACCTGTGTCGGTTTGGGGTACGGTTCCTGGTTACCTGAAGCTTAGAAGCTTTTCTTGGAAGCATGGCATCAACCACTTCGCTAACTAAAAGTTAGCTCGTCATCAGCTCTCGGCCTTAGAATCCCGGATTTACCTAAGATTCCAGCCTACCACCTTAAACTTGGACAACCAACGCCAAGCTGGCCTAGCCTTCTCCGTCCCTCCATCGCAATAACCAGAAGTACAGGAATATTAACCTGTTTTCCATCGACTACGCTTTTCAGCCTCGCCTTAGGGACCGACTAACCCTGCGTCGATTAACGTTGCGCAGGAAACCTTGGTCTTTCGGCGTGGGTGTTTTTCACACCCATTGTCGTTACTCATGTCAGCATTCGCACTTCTGATACCTCCAGCAAGCTTCTCAACTCACCTTCACAGGCTTACAGAACGCTCCTCTACCGCATCACTTACGTGATACCCGTAGCTTCGGTGTATGGTTTGAGCCCCGTTACATCTTCCGCGCAGGCCGACTCGACTAGTGAGCTATTACGCTTTCTTTAAAGGGTGGCTGCTTCTAAGCCAACCTCCTAGCTGTCTAAGCCTTCCCACATCGTTTCCCACTTAACCATAACTTTGGGACCTTAGCTGACGGTCTGGGTTGTTTCCCTTTTCACGACGGACGTTAGCACCCGCCGTGTGTCTCCCATGCTCGGCACTTGTAGGTATTCGGAGTTTGCATCGGTTTGGTAAGTCGGGATGACCCCCTAGCCGAAACAGTGCTCTACCCCCTACAGTGATACATGAGGCGCTACCTAAATAGCTTTCGAGGAGAACCAGCTATCTCCGAGCTTGATTAGCCTTTCACTCCGATCCACAGGTCATCCGCTAACTTTTCAACGGTAGTCGGTTCGGTCCTCCAGTTAGTGTTACCCAACCTTCAACCTGCCCATGGATAGATCGCCCGGTTTCGGGTCTATTCCCAGCGACTAGACGCCCTATTAAGACTCGCTTTCGCTACGCCTCCCCTATTCGGTTAAGCTCGCCACTGAAAATAAGTCGCTGACCCATTATACAAAAGGTACGCAGTCACCCAACAAAGTGGGCTCCCACTGCTTGTACGCATACGGTTTCAGGATCTATTTCACTCCCCTCTCCGGGGTTCTTTTCGCCTTTCCCTCACGGTACTAGTTCACTATCGGTCAGTCAGTAGTATTTAGCCTTGGAGGATGGTCCCCCCATATTCAGACAAAGTTTCTCGTGCTCCGTCCTACTCGATTTCATGACTAAGAGATTTTCGCGTACAGGGCTATCACCCACTATGGCCGCACTTTCCAGAGCGTTCCGCTAATCTCAAAGCCACTTAAGGGCTAGTCCCCGTTCGCTCGCCACTACTAAGGGAATCTCGGTTGATTTCTTTTCCTCAGGGTACTTAGATGTTTCAGTTCCCCTGGTTCGCCTCTTACGCCTATGTATTCAGCGTAAGATAACCATCTTATGATGGCTGGGTTCCCCCATTCAGACATCTCCGGATCAAAGTCTGTTTGCCGACTCCCCGAAGCTTTTCGCAGGCTACCACGTCTTTCATCGCCTCTGACTGCCAAGGCATCCACCGTATGCGCTTCTTCACTTGACCATATAACCCCAAGCAATCTGGTTATACTGTGAAGACAACATTCGCCGAAAATTCGATAATACTCAAAACTGAGTAACTCACAAATTTTACCTTAGCCTGATCCGTTACCAGTGAAAGTAACGTTCAGTCTATCTTTCTATCACATACCCAAATTTTTAAAGAACGATCTAATCAAAGACTAGAAATCAACATTCACCATCATCTTGATGGAATGCTCATTTCTAAGCTTTCAACTTCTAGAAGCAGTAGTGGTGGAGCCAAACGGGATCGAACCGTTGACCTCCTGCGTGCAAGGCAGGCGCTCTCCCAGCTGAGCTATGGCCCCGTATTTCTACAGGCGTTTCCCACACAAAATTGGTGGGTCTGGGCAGATTCGAACTGCCGACCTCACCCTTATCAGGGGTGCGCTCTAACCAACTGAGCTACAGACCCAATTTCGGGCTGCTTCTTATCGTCTTCTTCAATGAATCAAGCAATTCGTGTGGGAACTTATGGAGCAGCTGATGTCGTCGATTAAGGAGGTGATCCAGCCGCAGGTTCCCCTACGGCTACCTTGTTACGACTTCACCCCAGTCATGAATCACACCGTGGTAACCGTCCTCCCGAAGGTTAGACTAGCTACTTCTGGTGCAACCCACTCCCATGGTGTGACGGGCGGTGTGTACAAGGCCCGGGAACGTATTCACCGCGACATTCTGATTCGCGATTACTAGCGATTCCGACTTCACGCAGTCGAGTTGCAGACTGCGATCCGGACTACGATCGGTTTTATGGGATTAGCTCCACCTCGCGGCTTGGCAACCCTCTGTACCGACCATTGTAGCACGTGTGTAGCCCAGGCCGTAAGGGCCATGATGACTTGACGTCATCCCCACCTTCCTCCGGTTTGTCACCGGCAGTCTCCTTAGAGTGCCCACCATTACGTGCTGGTAACTAAGGACAAGGGTTGCGCTCGTTACGGGACTTAACCCAACATCTCACGACACGAGCTGACGACAGCCATGCAGCACCTGTCTCAATGTTCCCGAAGGCACCAATCTATCTCTAGAAAGTTCATTGGATGTCAAGGCCTGGTAAGGTTCTTCGCGTTGCTTCGAATTAAACCACATGCTCCACCGCTTGTGCGGGCCCCCGTCAATTCATTTGAGTTTTAACCTTGCGGCCGTACTCCCCAGGCGGTCAACTTAATGCGTTAGCTGCGCCACTAAAAGCTCAAGGCTTCCAACGGCTAGTTGACATCGTTTACGGCGTGGACTACCAGGGTATCTAATCCTGTTTGCTCCCCACGCTTTCGCACCTCAGTGTCAGTATTAGTCCAGGTGGTCGCCTTCGCCACTGGTGTTCCTTCCTATATCTACGCATTTCACCGCTACACAGGAAATTCCACCACCCTCTACCATACTCTAGTCAGTCAGTTTTGAATGCAGTTCCCAGGTTGAGCCCGGGGATTTCACATCCAACTTAACAAACCACCTACGCGCGCTTTACGCCCAGTAATTCCGATTAACGCTTGCACCCTCTGTATTACCGCGGCTGCTGGCACAGAGTTAGCCGGTGCTTATTCTGTCGGTAACGTCAAAATTGCAGAGTATTAATCTACAACCCTTCCTCCCAACTTAAAGTGCTTTACAATCCGAAGACCTTCTTCACACACGCGGCATGGCTGGATCAGGCTTTCGCCCATTGTCCAATATTCCCCACTGCTGCCTCCCGTAGGAGTCTGGACCGTGTCTCAGTTCCAGTGTGACTGATCATCCTCTCAGACCAGTTACGGATCGTCGCCTTGGTGAGCCATTACCTCACCAACTAGCTAATCCGACCTAGGCTCATCTGATAGCGCAAGGCCCGAAGGTCCCCTGCTTTCTCCCGTAGGACGTATGCGGTATTAGCGTCCGTTTCCGAACGTTATCCCCCACTACCAGGCAGATTCCTAGGCATTACTCACCCGTCCGCCGCTCTCAAGAGAAGCAAGCTTCTCTCTACCGCTCGACTTGCATGTGTTAGGCCTGCCGCCAGCGTTCAATCTGAGCCATGATCAAACTCTTCAGTTCAAACATCTTTGGGTTTTTAAGAAACCCTAAACTTGGCTCAGCAATCGTTGGTTACATCTTTGATTTCTCGCGGAGTAACTTGTGATGCTGATAATCTTGTTGACTATCAGTCTGACTCCACAAGCACCCACACGAATTGCTTGATTCAGTTGTTAAAGAGCGGCTGGTTAAGATCTTTCGTCTCAACCGAGGCGCGCATTCTACAGCAGCCTCATTTGCTGTCAAGTGATTATTTTCAGAAGCTTTCGAAGATTTCTTCAACAACTTCAACCACTTGCGCTTCCGATCTCTCGTCAGCGGGAGGCGAATTCTACAGCGTTACACACTGCTGTCAACACCTCTTTTTCAACTTCCTTTTGGCTTCGATGAACTGAAGCAACCTACTGCCGAAACCTACATAACTCATTGTTTACCAAGGAGTTTTACGTTTCGACTGCGCCGGAAGTGGGGCGAATTATAGACAGTTACAATTCGCCGTCAACACCTAATTTCAGTTTTATTCGGATTTGAGCGTAATGCGCGCAAAGGCCTTCTTGCCAGCCTGGCAAACGTGGGTAGCGCCCAGCTCGTATATAAAGGTGCGATCCACAACCTCACCATCTATACGCACACCACCGGAACCCAAGAGGTCGCGTGCAACGGCCGAGTTCTTAACCAGGCCAGCCTTATTGAGCACAGCCGCGATCGGCATTGCCTCGGCAGCAGACAACTCAATCTCCGGCAGATCATCCGGCAGCTCGCCATCCTTCATGCGATTACCCGCGGCGCGGTGAGCATTGGCAGCAGCCTCTTCACCATGGAAACGCGCAACAATCTCTTCGGCCAGCTTGATCTTCACGTCACGAGGATTGGCGCCCGCCTCTACTTCAGCACGCAGCGCATTGATCTCATCCATCGAGCGGAAGCTCAACAACTCGAAGTAACGCCACATCAGCGCATCCGGAATGGAGACCAGCTTGCCGTACATCACACCCGGCGCTTCCTGGATACCGACATAGTTGCCCAAGGACTTGGACATCTTCTTGACGCCATCCAACCCTTCGAGCAACGGCATGGTCAGAATGCATTGAGCTTCCTGCCCATACGCGCGCTGCAGCTCACGCCCCATCAACAGGTTGAATTTCTGATCGGTGCCACCCAACTCAACGTCCGCACGCAACGCTACCGAGTCATAACCCTGAACCAGCGGATAGAGGAACTCATGTATAGCGATCGGCTGATTGGTGGAGTAGCGCTTGTCGAAGTCATCACGCTCAAGCATGCGCGCAACGGTGTATTGGGACGTCAGACGAATGAAGTCCGCCGGCCCCATCTTGTCCATCCAAGTGGAGTTGAATGCCACTTCGGTCTTGGCCGGGTCGAGAATCTTGAACACCTGGGTCTTGTAAGTCTCGGCGTTATCGAGCACCTGCTCACGCGTCAGCGGCGGGCGCGTCGCGCTCTTGCCGCTCGGATCACCGATCATCCCGGTGAAGTCACCTATAAGGAAGATGACCTGATGCCCCAGCTCCTGGAACTGGCGCAGCTTATTAATAAGCACGGTATGGCCCAGGTGCAGATCCGGCGCAGTCGGATCAAAGCCAGCCTTAATACGCAGGGGCTGGCCACGCTTGAGCTTTTCGATCAGCTCAGCTTCGACCAACAGTTCTTCCGCACCACGTTTTATCAGCGCTAGCTGCTCTTCAACCGACTTCATAACAGACCCGCAAGGCTCAGATTCAAAAGGGAACCAACCATACAAGATCAGGGACTAATTACAAGTTTTGCCCTGCGAACGGACACCGTTCAGCAAGCCCAGCGTTCGCGAGCTTGCGCCACAGATGATTTGGTTATATTTTATACAGTTATTTCATCTTCATCATGTCATTCATCTTTTCCATTTCATCTTCAAAGTCAAATTACCTATGACCACTGAACCGTCTAAAGCGCCGCCGCTTTACCCGAAGACCCACCTGCTCGCCGCAAGTGGTATCGCCGCCCTTCTCAGCCTGGCACTCCTGGTATTCCCTTCCAGTGACGTAGAAGCCAAACGAACATCCCTGAGCCTTGACCTGGAAAGTCCAGTTGAACAACTGACACAAGATCAAGACGCTTCCGACGCGCAACAAGCCACAAATGCACCGACCGAATCGCCGTTCGCCCAGATAGAAAGCAGCCCGGAAGACACCCAGCAAGCCGCCCAAGAGCCGTCTGCGCCGGTCGCCGATACAGCCAAGAACCCACAACACCGCGAAGTGATCGTGGCCAAGGGCGACACATTGTCGACCCTGTTTGAGAAAGTCGGCCTCCCTGCTGCCACCGTCAATGAAGTATTGGCCAGCGACAAGCAGGCCAAGCAATTTACCCAGCTCAAACACGGCCAGAAACTTGAATTCGAGCTGACACCTGACGGCCAACTGCACAACCTGCACAGCAATGTCAGCGACCTCGAAAGCATCACCCTGACCAAAGGTGCCAAGGGCTTTGCCTTCAATCGCATCACCACCAAACCCGTGATGCGCTCCGCCTACGTACACGGCGTTATCAACAGCTCGCTATCGCAATCCGCAGCCCGCGCCGGTTTGTCCCACAGCATGACCATGGACATGGCCAGCGTGTTCGGCTACGACATCGACTTCGCTCAGGACATCCGCCAAGGCGACGAATTTGACGTGATCTACGAGCAGAAAGTCGCCAACGGCAAGGTCGTCGGCACTGGCAATATCCTCTCCGCCCGCTTTACCAACCGCGGCAAGACCTACACCGCCGTGCGCTACACCAACAAACAAGGCAACAGCAGCTACTACACCGCCGACGGCAATAGCATGCGCAAGGCCTTTATCCGCACCCCGGTGGACTTCGCTCGTATTAGCTCGCGTTTCTCCATGGGTCGCAAGCATCCAATTCTGAACAAAATCCGCGCCCACAAAGGTGTGGACTATGCGGCCCCGCGTGGCACGCCAATCAAGGCTGCCGGCGACGGCAAGGTACTGTTGGCAGGTCGTCGCGGCGGTTACGGCAATACCGTGATCATCCAGCATGGCAACACCTACCGTACGCTGTACGGCCACATGCAAGGTTTCGCCAAGGGTGTGCAAACCGGCGGTACCGTGAAGCAAGGCCAAGTGATCGGCTATATCGGCACTACCGGCCTGTCCACTGGACCGCACTTGCACTATGAGTTCCAGGTCAATGGCGTCCACGTCGACCCACTGGGCCAGAAGTTGCCGATGGCCGACCCGATCGCCAAGGCAGAGCGCGCCCGCTTCATGCAACAAAGCCAGCCGTTGATGGTGCGCATGGATCAAGAGCGCTCCACCCTGCTGGCTTCGGCGAAGCGTTAAGGCATGCCGCTCTATGTAGGCGTGATGTCCGGGACCAGCCTCGATGGCCTGGACATTGCCTTGATCGAGCAATACCCGGCGATCAAGTTGATCGCCACGCACTACATCCCAATGCCAGATACCTTGCGCGCCGAGTTGCTTGCCCTATGCGCCAGCGGGCCGGATGAAATCGCCCGCTCCGCCATTGCCCAACAGAAATGGGTGACCTTGGCCGCACAAGGTATTCACGCTCTACTCGATCAACAAAACCTCAAGCCCCGGGACATTCGTGCGATAGGCAGCCATGGCCAGACCATCCGCCATGAGCCCGCCCGAGGCTTTACCGTACAAATCGGTAATCCGGCTTTGCTCACCGAGCTGACGGATATCACCGTGGTCAGCGATTTCCGCAGCCGCGATGTGGCCGCCGGTGGCCAGGGCGCCCCGCTGGTGCCCGCCTTCCACGAAGCGTTGTTTGGTGAGCACACTGGTAACCGTGCAGTATTGAATGTGGGAGGTTTCAGTAACCTCAGCCTGATCGAGACCGGCAAGCCTGTCGCCGGCTTCGACTGCGGCCCGGGCAACGTCCTATTGGATGCGTGGATTCACCAACAACGCGGCGAACACTTTGATCGCGATGGCCAGTGGGCAGCCAGCGGCAAGGTCGAGCCAACGTTGCTCAACGCCCTGCTCAGCGACCCCTTCTTCGTGACCAAAGGCCCAAAGAGTACTGGCCGCGAAGTGTTCAACCTGCAATGGCTGCACCAACACCTTGGCCGCTTGCCTGTATTTGAGCCTCAGAATGTGCAGGCAACGCTGCTTGAGCTGACCGCCCTGACGATCGTTGAGTCACTACAGTCGGCCCAATCCCAGACAGAAACATTGCTGGTATGTGGTGGCGGCGCTCACAACGCCACACTAATGAATCGCTTGGCCGCTCTACTACCGTCAACCCACGTCAGCAGCACCGCCACTTACGGCGTGGACCCCGACTGGGTCGAAGCCATGGCCTTCGCCTGGCTGGCGCATTGCTGCCTCGAAGGCATCGCCGCCAACCGCCCTAGCGTCACCGGCGCACGCGGGCTTCGGGTACTGGGCGCGATCTACCCCGCCTAAAAATACCCGGACAGCAAAACGCCGCTTGGCCTATCACAGCCAAGCGGCGTTTTTGTATGCGCTACAGATCAGATCGAGAACGAAGACCCGCAACCACAGGTCGTGGTGGCATTAGGGTTCTTGATCACGAAACGCGAACCTTCCAGACCTTCCTGGTAATCCACCTCGGCACCTGCCAGGTATTGGAAGCTCATCGGATCCACGACCAGGCTCACGCCCTCGCGCTCAACGATAGTGTCATCATCGGCCACATCTTCATCGAAGGTAAAACCGTACTGAAACCCTGAACAACCGCCGCCCGTAACGAATACGCGCAGCTTCAAGCGATCATTACCCTCTTCATCGACCAGGCTCTTCACCTTGTGCGCAGCACCGTGGGTGAATTGCAAAGCCGTGGGGGTGAAGGATTCAACGCTCATGCTGATAATCTCCCGGCGTACCGCCGCCATATGCGTAATGGCGGCATTATCCGCTTCTCCTAGAAAAGCGGTCAACTATTGTTACGGTATATCAAACGCATCATCGGTATGAAAGGCACTTGGGGCTCACCTGACGGCAGGTTTGCTCGTGCTCAACACAGAATCCGGCCGGCGCCATGCAGGGTGAGTCCAGATGCGAGGCTGATTCGTCGATCACAGCCGCGACTCTGACGCCAGCCGCAAAATAATACGCTCGACGATGCAGGCAGCAGCTGTATACGAGTCAACGCTGGGGTGAGCTGAAACCCACCCATTACCTACGAATTTTGACATCAGACTATCAAGCGTCATGCTCTCTCCCTCGAACGCGACCAGCGTGTTTTTTTCCGCCTCAAAGAGCGCCTTTAACGTCTGGACACGCCCCTCGCTCCAATAAGTGTTAGGCACGTCCGGCGGACCTTTGAGCTCTTTCTTTATAATTTTCTCCTGAACCTGCGCTGTATTACGGCCCTCTTTGCTTAAGCCAAGTTTTTTACTCATGAGCATGTCTTCGCCCCCCGCCACCATATAGGGGTCATAAATACCATCGCCTCTATTCCTACGATAAGGCGCGCGGAGGGAAACAAACTGTTCGGCGGGCCCGTCCCAATCCGACGGTTTCGGCTGCTCAGTATCTCTAAACGGGAGGGGTGGCGTTTGTCGTGTCGGGTAGCCGACACCGAATCCAACTACAGGCTGGTTGGTCGCTTGATGCAGGTTTTCGACTCTACGGCGTACCGCAGGATTTGAATGCCTGGTTTGCTCTGTCGTCACCACATCCTGATCAATCATCATTAAGCGCTCAGGCCTCCATGGTAATGAGTCAGCAAACCCAAGTGCCGCAGCACGCGCAGCGCCAAACCCAGTCAACTTTCCTCCGTCCCAACCGATGATTCTCAGGTTTGGATAAGACTCCAATGCATCGCTCAATACTGATGTATAAGTCGGGTAATCCAACTTATGGACGATGAGAAAGACCGGATCGGAACGACCATCCAACCCAACCCGCATGTTCTTGGGATGCCATGCCAGGCTGTACTCGTTGCGCAAATCCGCCGCAAGCTTATTTGCGCTACCGCCACTGATGACGAGCGCGGGAACAGTATCTTGATTGAAATGAGCCTCTTTTAACTGAGGGCCTCTAATGAAGGAAAGCCAATTGCTGTTATCCCCCGAGAAACTCCGCTCCCCGGCAAGAGTTCTACAGGTTTCGATTCGGTTATGAAGCACCGTCCGCATGCTTTGGCTGACGCCTTCATGGGCCGGTTCAGGCACCTTGACCGGGGAGTATTTACACGCAAGCCTGGTCTCTGGGTTGATCCAGAGAGGATTGGGTTTCAAACGAATGGGGACACTATTCAACGCACGCGGCACAGATCCTGATGCTACGACGACATTTTCATTCTCATCCAGATTGGCCCCTTTAGTCCCGGAAGGGTTATAGGAAAACACTGCGGCGACCGCCTGCAGCCTATTGTCTGAAAGTTTAACTTTCGACAAATCAATAGCAGTTTCATGGGTATTAATATTAGGTAGGGAGTGACTGCGAATCAGCATATTAGCCTCTCAAGTGCCAAGTGCGTCTTTTAAAGACATCATCAGCACCATGCTCTATCACCGAATCCATGGTTGTTAGTGAAGAACAGCACAATATGAGTGGCGAAGGCGGGAAAGAGGTTCCCGTGAAGTGTTGTGAGAGACTATGAGCGGTGGCTGAACAAGGCGC
Source organism: Pseudomonas azotoformans (assembly GCF_001579805.1). Classification (NCBI taxonomy): domain Bacteria; kingdom Pseudomonadati; phylum Pseudomonadota; class Gammaproteobacteria; order Pseudomonadales; family Pseudomonadaceae; genus Pseudomonas; species Pseudomonas azotoformans. The sequence goes on from NZ_CP014546.1 coordinate 819,931, forward strand.
CTACTAACGCGAGGCGCCTTGTTCGATTTTTATAGGCTTATGGCAACATGCCTGCATGCGACAAGCCCAGCTTCTCATCCAGGCCAAACAGGATGTTCATGTTCTGCACCGCCTGGCCCGACGCGCCCTTGACCAGGTTGTCGATCACCGACAGCACGACCACCAAGTCGCCATCCTGTGGACGGTGCACCGCAATCCGGCACACATTGGCACCGCGCACGCTACGGGTTTCCGGATGACTGCCGGCCGGCATCACGTCGACGAACGGCTCATTGGCGTAACGCTTTTCAAACAACGCCTGCAGGTCTACCGAGCGATCAACCACGGTTGCGTACAACGTCGAGTGAATACCGCGGATCATCGGCGTCAGGTGCGGCACGAAGGTCAGGCCCACGTCCTTGCCCGCCGCGCGACGCAGCCCCTGGCGGATTTCCGGCAAATGACGATGCCCTTTTACTGCATAGGCCTTCATGCTTTCCGACGTCTCGGAGTACAGCGATCCGACTGCGGCACCACGACCGGCGCCACTGACGCCCGACTTGCAATCTGCGATCAAGCGCGAAGCGTCCGCCAACCCAGCTTCCAGCAACGGCAGGAAACCCAGCTGAGTCGCGGTCGGATAGCAACCCGGCACCGCAATCAGGCGCGCTTGCTTGATTTGCTCACGATTGACTTCCGGCAGGCCATACACCGCCTCTTCCAACAGTTCCGGCGCACCGTGAGGCTGGCCGTACCACTTGGCCCATTCATCAGCGTCCTGCAGACGGAAATCCGCCGACAGATCGATCACCTTGGTGCCCGCCGCCAGCAGTTCACCGGCCAATGCGTGGGCAACACCGTGCGGGGTGGCGAAGAACACCACGTCGCAGGCGCCCAGGGTCTTGATGTCCGGAACGCTGAACGCCAGACCGTCGTAGTGGCCTCGCAGGTTCGGGTACATATCGGCCACGGCCAGCCCGGCCTCGGATCGGGAAGTGATGACCACCACCTCTGCTTGCGGATGCTGTGCCAACAGACGCAGCAATTCGACACCGGTGTAACCCGTGCCGCCGACGATACCGACCTTGACCATAAACCTGCCCTCAACGAACCCACTGGAAAGCCGTCGATAATAGGGGCCGTATCGTCCTGCGACAACCGTCAACGTGACGTACGGGCGCATGAGCCACTACTATCTCGGCTACCGTGAACCTGGGAATAACTAAAAATGCTTTATCTATGGGTCAAAGCCTTCCATATCATCAGCATCGTCTGCTGGTTTGCCGGGCTGTTCTACCTGCCACGCCTGTTCGTCTATCACGCCCAAAGCGAGGACACCGTCAGCAAGGAGCGTTTCAGCGTCATGGAGCGCAAGTTGTACCGCGGCATCATGGGGCCTGCGATGGTTGCCGCGCTGATCTTCGGCGGCTGGCTGATCTACCTGAACCCGAGCATCTTTCATTCGGGCGGCTGGATCCACGCCAAGCTGACACTCGTCGTACTGCTCATCGGCTACCACCATATGTGCGGCGCGCAGGTAAAACGCTTCGCCCGTGGCGAAAACACCCGCAGCCATGTCTTTTATCGCTGGTTCAATGAAGTGCCCGTTCTGATATTGCTGGCTATCGTAATTTTGGTCGTGGTCAAACCGTTCTAATTTCAATTACTCGGGGTACCTCCAATGTCATTGCCCGCTCTGCTTGAACAACGCCTGCGCCTGCCCGTCGTGGCGGCGCCGATGTTCCTGATTTCCAACCCGCAACTGGTCCTGGCGTGCTGCCGCAATGGGGTGGTCGGGAGTTTCCCGGCGCTCAACCAACGCGAAAGCAGCGGGTTCAAGGCCTGGCTGGAGGAAATCGAAGCGGGCCTGGCACAGTTGGATAACCCCGCTCCCTACGCCGTCAACCTGATCGTGCACCACAGCAACCCACGGCTGGAGGCGGACCTGGCGATCTGCGTCGAGCACAAAGTGCCGATCGTCATTACCAGCCTGGGCGCCGTGAAGGAATTGGTCGACGCCGTACACAGCTACGGCGGCCTGGTGTTCCATGACGTCACCACCCGACGTCATGCCGAGAAGGCTGCCGAAGCCGGCGTCGATGGACTGATCGCCGTCGCGGCCGGTGCCGGTGGCCATGCTGGCACCTGGAGTCCGTTTTCGCTGATTGCGGAGATTCGCCAGTTCTTTGACAAAACCTTGCTGTTGGCTGGCTGCCTCAACCACGGGCACGAAATTCTCGCCGCCCAGTTGCTCGGCGCAGACCTTGCCTATTTCGGCACGCGCTTTATCGGCACCACCGAAAGCCACGCCCCGGATGCCTATAAAGAGATGCTGCTCACATCGCGCGCCGCCGACATCGTGCACACTCCCGCTGTCTCCGGCGTGCCCGCCAGCTTCATGCGCCAGAGCCTGGAAAACGCCGGTTTCGACCTCGCCGCCCTGCAAGGCAAAGGCGAGGTCAACTTCGGTTCCAAGCTCAAGCCGTTGAGCGACGAAGCCAAGGCATGGAAGACTGTATGGTCCGCCGGCCAAGGTGTCGGTGAAATTGATGATTTGCCCAGCGTCGATGAACTGGTTGCCCGTCTGGATGCCGAATACCGCAAGGCCCGCGAACAGGCCGCTCAATTGCGCTGGCCGCGCTGACCCAACCGCAAGGCCTGCCATTTGAGCCGGCCTGCCCTACCTCCCTGAATCAAGTGACAAGGAAGCCCGCATGAGCGACAACCGTTTCAAGATCGTGTTTGATGGAGCATTGCTCCCGGGTGTCGAAAGCACCACGGCCAAGCTGAACCTGGCCGAGCTGTTCAAGAGCGACGTCGAAGCCATCGAGAAGCTCTTCACCGGTCGCCCGGTCGCGCTCAAACGTGACCTGTCGCGCCCGGATGCGGAAACCTACCTCACCGCACTGAAAAACGCCGGGGTCGATGCGCGCATTGAACCCGAACAGCCCGTGGCCTTCAGCCTGGACGAAACTCACGAAACGGACTCTGGCAACTTCTCGCGCCCTGCAGCTTCACCTTACGCACCACCACGTTCCGCCGTGGGTGATGACCTGCCGGAATACGCCACCCTCAAGGTGTTCACTATCCACGGGCGCATCGGTCGACTGCGATACCTCGCCTGGACCCTGGTGTTGACCCTCACACTGCTGGTTGCGGGCGGCATCATCAGCACCGTCAGCTTTGCCGTTGCCACCGCTTCGCCAACGGCGGGGACCATTCTTGGTGTACTGCTAGGCCTCGGGCTGTTTGTTGCGCTGGTCTGGGTCAGTGTGCAAATCGGTGTGCAGCGCCTGCACGACCTGGGCTGGTCTGGCTGGTTGTACTTCCTCAACCTGGTTCCGCTGGTGAACAGTGTCTTCCCGATCCTGCTGCTGGTATTGCCGGGCAATGCAGGCGCCAACCAGTATGGCGCGCCACCACCACGCAACTCCACGGCGGTAAAAGTCCTGGCCACCCTGTGGCTGGCGTTTATCCCGGTCATGCTTGCCATCGTGGTAACCCTGGGCATGAACGGCTACCTGAACCAGCTCGAAGCCAACATGGACAGCAGCTACGAAAGCAGCTCCATCACCTCCGATGAAGATGCCGACCAAGCCACCACCGTCGAAGAAGACGAAGCGCAGAGTGCTGACGAAGCGGGCGAACCTGTAGACTCTCCAGAACAGTGAAGAAACGCCCCCCGGCCTGTGATGCCTTTGTCACAGGCGCGGTGGCGTTGCGATGGAGAAAGGCATGACCCGTTACGCTCTGATCACCGGCGCCTCCAGCGGCATCGGCCTGGCCATGGCCGAAGCCCTGGCCCGTCGCGGCCGCAGCTTGATTCTGGTGGCCCGCCAGCGTGATCAGTTGGAAAGCATTGCAATCGAGTTGACCCAACGCTTTGGCGTCGAGGTGCTGTTCCGGGCCTGCGACCTCGGCGAGCCGTTGCGCTTGTCCGGGTTCCTGCTGGAGCTTGAGGAAGGCGAGCGGCAGATCGACCTGCTGGTGAACTGCGCCGGCATCGGCACCAGCGGGCCATTCCTCGCCCAGGATTGGATGACCGAACAAGACCTCATGGAGGTCAACATCCTCGCCTTGACCCGTATGTGCCACGCCCTTGGCAACACCATGGCGCTGCACGGCGGCGGGCAGATTCTCAATGTGGCGTCCATCGCGGCGTTCCAGCCCGGCCCGTGGATGAGCACTTACTACGCCAGCAAAGCCTATGTATTGCACTTTTCCGAAGGCTTGCGTGAGGAATTGAAGACCTGCGGCATCAAGGTCTCGGTGCTCTGCCCCGGCCCTACTCGCACCGCGTTCTTCGGCACCGCGCAGATGGACACCGCCAAGCTCGACCGCAGCCAACAGCTGATGAGCCCCGAAGAAGTGGCGCTCTACACCGTGCGCGCCCTGGATAAAAACAAAGCCATCATCATCCCTGGCCGCCGTAACCGCTGGATCGCCTTCAGCCCGCGCTTCAGCCCACGCTGGCTGACCCGCAAGATCGCCGGCGCCATCAACAAGGCCTATTGCCCACGTTGATTGGCTGAGTACACTCACCCTGCACATTCATAATGGAGAAACAGCTGTGGATACTCTGTTCACCAAGATCATCAACAGAGAAATACCCGCGGATATCATCTACGAAGATGATCAAGTCCTGGCGTTCAAGGACATCCACCCGGCGGCGCCTGTGCATTTCCTGGTCATTCCCAAGAAACACATCCCGACCCTTAATGACCTGACCGAAGAAGATAAAGCCCTGGCCGGTCATATTCTGTTCACCGCCCAGCGCCTGGCCGTGGAACAAGGCTGTGAAGAAGGTTTCCGGGTGGTGATGAACTGCAACCCGAAAGGTGGGCAGACCGTCTATCACATCCATATGCATGTGCTGGGTCAGCGCCAGATGAACTGGCCGCCGGGCTGATCTGCCCTTCAGCAAAGGTCGCGGCCCCAGGCTGCGACCCCATGCCCTTGACGCAGCGCAAACGCTTCCCCCTCTCTTGCGGTAAACTGGCCGCCGAGATTCTTCCCGGAGGTCAGCATGACTACCCAACGTCACTACTCGCCGATTGACCGTCTGTTGCTGCAAGCCGACATGGCCATGCGTACGCTGCTGCCGTTCAGTGGTCAGCCGTACCGCCCTTCGCCCGCGATTGTGCAGCCCGACGCCCAGATGAGCGAGACCGAGACCCGCCACGTCGCCGGCCTGATGCGCATCAACCATACCGGCGAAGTCTGCGCCCAGGCGCTGTACCAGGGCCAGGCCCTGACCGCCAAGCTGCCGCAGGTCCGTGCCGCCATGGAACATGCCGCCGAGGAAGAAATCGACCACTTGGCCTGGTGCGAGCAACGCATTCGCCAACTGGGCAGTCACCCGAGCGTGCTGAACCCGCTGTTTTATGGTTTGTCGTTCGGGATTGGCGCCGCTGCCGGCCTGATCAGCGACAAAGTCAGCCTGGGTTTTGTCGCCGCCACCGAACATCAAGTGTGCAAACACCTGGATGAGCATCTGGAACAACTGCCGGTCGAGGACGAAAAGTCCCGGGCGATTCTTGAGCAGATGCGCATCGATGAAGAACACCACGCCGAAAGCGCGTTGGATGCGGGCGGTTTCCGCTTCCCCGCGCCGGTGCGGTTCGGTATGAGTCTCTTGGCCAAAGTCATGACCAAAAGCACCTATAGAATTTGAATGCATCGAACCGAAAAAAAGGGCGCTATCACAGTGCCCTTTCTTTTTGCCTTGTCCCGTCCTGAATAAGGTTTACGCCTTCTGACCTATCTTCAGGAGGAGTCAATGGATTCGGGCAAAAGGCGGAGCCAGCGTGACTACACGCTAGCCTTTAAATTATCGGTCGTAGACCAGGTCGAAAAGGGCGAGTTGAGTTATAAAGAGGCTCAACGGCGCTACGGCATTCAGGGCCGGTCCACAGTACTGGTCTGGCTACGCAAGCACGGCCGGCAGGACTGGAGCCAAGGCGCGTCAATTCGAGAGCCGAGGAGCAGGTCCATGACCGAGCCAACCCTCCCGCTGACCCCCGAGCAGCGGATCAAAGAGCTCGAAGAACAGCTGGCGCTAAGCAATCAGAAAGCGCAATTCTTCGAAGCCGTCGTGAATGTTCTGAAAAATGACTACGGTGTTTCCGTCGTAAAAAAGCGACCCGGCAAGTCCTCTCGCAAGGGCAAATCCAAGGCCTGAGCATCACGAGGGCTTGCCTGTTTATGAGCATTTCGCGCCAAGCGTATTACCAACGCAATCGGGTTTTCGACGAGAGGGCTCGTCAAGATCAAGAGGTCATGGACTTTGTTCTTGAAAAGCGCCGCCGTCAGCCACGGATAGGCACGCGCAAGCTGCATTACCTGATGAGCGTTGAAGTTGGTGCATCAGTTCGGGTCGGCAGAGACCGCCTGTTTAGCATCCTGCGCAACGCTCGAGAACTGGTTGTACGCAAACGGGCATACCACAAAACGACGGACAGCCATCACCGTTTTCGCCGACACCCTAACCTGCTCAAAGCAGGTCATGAGCAGATAGTGGCCAATAGGCCAGAGCAGGTCTGGGTTGCAGACATCACCTACCTGCCGACACAGGAAAGCGTGGCTTATGTGAGCCTGGTGACAGACGCCTACTCGCGCAAGATCGTAGGCCATCATGTGCATGAGAGCTTGCATACCGAGTCGGTAATCAAGGCGATGGAAAAGGCAGTTGGTGAGCGCCGAAGCACGCTGCCACTGATCCATCACTCAGACCGTGGAGCCCAATACTGCTCTGAGCTTTATCAACGCTTGCACGCTAGTCATGGCGTCAGGTGCTCAATGACCGACGGCTATGACTGCTACCAGAATGCTCTGGCGGAGAGGATAAACGGCATTTTGAAGACCGAGTTCCTGCTGTATCGCCCTAAAAATCTGGCGGACGCAGTGAAAATGGTGGATGAGTCGGTGCTGATCTACAACGGGGAACGGCCACACCTGTCCCTGAAATACAAAACGCCCGATGCGGTGCATCGGGCGTTTTGAGACTGAAACAGGTGTAAACCTATTTCAGGACTAGACACCTTCCGATTGAGCGATCAACCCAACTCGATGATTTCGTAATCATGGGTGATGGCCACACCGGCCGCGCCAAGCATGATCGACGCCGAGCAATACTTCTCGGCTGACAGCTCGATAGCACGCTTGACCTGGGCTTCTTTCAGCGCCCGGCCCTTCACCACGAAATGCATGTGGATCTTGGTGAACACCTTGGGGTCTTCAGTGGCGCGCTCGGCTTCCAGGAAGGCTTCGCAGCTTTCCACGGCCTGGCGGGACTTTTTCAGGATGCTGACCACGTCGAAATTGCTGCAACCGCCTACGCCCAGCAGGAGCATTTCCATCGGGCGTACGCCCAGGTTACGGCCACCGGCTTCCGGCGGGCCATCCATGACCACCACATGGCCACTGCCCGACTCACCGAGGAACATGGCTTCGCCCGCCCATTGGATGCGTGCCTTCATCGCCCAGACTCCACTGCTAAAAAAGGGTCGCCAGCTTAGCACAGGGCCCGCCTGCGTCAGCGTTTCCAACAAAAGCGATCAATAGCAGGGTTTGCACGGAAAATTGGCTAATCGAGTCAGAATGTGTCTGTTAAGCTGACGCCAAATCGATGGCGTAATGCCACCCTTTATACAGCGCGTATCAGTGCCGATACCCGATGAATACAACAACTCAAACTATTTAGCGCAGTCTTTTCGGGATACAACCATGGTTGCCCTTACTCCCATACCCAAGATCAAGAATCTCGACAAATTGTTGATGCATTGCCAGCGACGCCGCTACCCGGCCAAGCACAACATCATCTGCGCGGGTGAACGCTCCGAAACGCTGTTCTTCATCATCAAAGGCTCGGTCACCATCTTGATCGAGGATGAAGACGGCCGCGAAATGATCATCGCCTACCTGAACACCGGGGATTTCTTTGGGGAGTTGGGGCTATTCGAACAAGCTGGCAAGGAACAGGAGCGCAGCGCCTGGGTGCGCGCCAAGGTCGAATGCGAAGTGGCCGAGATCAGCTACGCCAAGTTCCGCGAGCTTTCCCAGCACGATCCCGACATTCTCTATGCCCTGAGCGGCCAGATTGCCCAGCGTCTGCGCGACACCACGCGCAAGGTCGGCGACCTGGCATTTTTTGATGTAACGGGACGAGTCGCCCGTTGCCTGCTGGATTTGTGCAAGCAGCCCGACGCCATGACGCATCCCGACGGAATGCAGATCAAAGTCACGCGTCAGGAAATCGGGCGCATTGTCGGCTGTTCACGGGAGATGGTCGGTCGCGTGCTCAAGGACCTGGAAGAGCGCAACCTGGTACACGTCAAAGGCAAGACGATGGTGGTGTTTGGCACCCGCTAAACCGGCAGGAAACTGGCCAGCATTTTGCGGTACAGGGTGTCCAGCCGGCTGATCGCATCCGGCGCGGGGAAGGCTTCGTGCAAGGCAATGTGGCTGTCGGCGCGCACCCGCTGGTCGAGGCCGCAGGCTTCATTGAAGCGATTGACCGCCGCGATCAGCTCGTCGCGATCGTTTTCCAGCAACAGCGCACCGTGCACCAACCCCACCGGGCGCCCACCACTTTGCCGCCAACGCTGGGCGGTGCCGACCATTTTGCGGCCGTTGAGGTTGACGTTGTAGCGGCCGTCGCAAAACGCGCCGTCGATTTCACCGACGGACGCATCGCCTCCCAACTCGATCAGCAAATCGCAGATCGGTTGGCACAAACGCAAGTAACCCGTTTCGATACGGTTCTGATCGCCTTCGCTGCGCGGCGGAGCATAGACCAGGGCGATGTTGACCGTGGCACTCGACTGCGGCACCGGTTCTCCACCGGTTTCACGCAGCAATACCGGCCAACCGGCATCCGCGGAAACCTGGCTGGCGGTCTCAAAAGCCGGCAAGCGGCTCAAACGACGTGGCATGACCAAGGCTTGGTCGCTGGGTTGCCAGAACAGCAACCCATATTCCCGCTCACCCGCGCAAACCGCCGCCATCAGGTCTTGTTCGGCGGCAAGCCCTGCTTCGACAGTCATCGCCACCGGCTGAGTCATCATCAATCCAGGGTCGAACCGCTGACCGCCACGCCACGCTCCGGGAAGAACAGGCGCTGCAATTCGGCCCCTGGGTTCTCGGCACGCATGAAGGTCTCGCCCACCAGGAACGAATAAACACCGCTGATCTCCATCAGCTCCACATCGGCACGGTTGACGATACCACTCTCGGTAATCACCAGACGGTCGCGTGGAATGCGCGGCAGCAGGTCGAGGGTGTTTTCCAGGCTGACTTCGAAGGTGTGCAGGTTACGGTTGTTAACCCCCACCAGCGGTGTGTCGAGGGTTTTGAGGGCGCGTTCCAGTTCGTCACCGTCGTGCACTTCTACCAGCACATCCAGGCCAACGCTTTTCGCCACGGCCGCCAGTTCCGCCATCTTCACGTCATCCAGGGCGGAGACGATCAACAGCACACAGTCGGCGCCCAGGGCACGAGCTTCGACAATCTGATACGGGTCGACCATGAAATCCTTGCGGATCACCGGCAACTTGCACGCGGCGCGGGCCTGCTGCAGGAACAGGTCGGAACCCTGGAAATAGTCGATATCAGTCAGTACGGACAGGCAGGTCGCACCGCCCTTCTCATAGCTCTTGGCGATCTCTTCAGGAATGAAGATCTCACGAATCACGCCCTTGCTCGGCGAAGCTTTCTTGATTTCAGCAATGACGGCCGGCTGCTTTTCCTTGGCCTGCTTGATCAACGCATTGGCAAAGCCACGCGGAGCATCAGCGATCTTCGCCTGGGCTTCCAGCTCGGCCAGGGTCACGCGGGCACGACGCTCAGCCACTTCTTCGGCCTTGCGGGCCAGGATCTTTTCCAGAACGGTCGGCACACTCATCCTTCATTCTCCATCTTGAATACTGCGGTGAATGCTCCCAGCTCTTCGAGCTTTTCGCGAGCCAGACCGGTGTGCAGCGCATCGTGGGCCAAGGCGACACCTTCTTTAAGACTATAGGCGTGGTCGGCCGCATACAGCGCAGCACCCGCATTCAACACTATCATCTCGGCAGCTTTTTGACCGTTCTCAGTCTTGCGACGCCCCAGGGCATCGCGAATCAACTCCAGTGAGGCCGCCGGGCTTTCCACCGCCAGGCCGTGCAGGCTCTGGCTCTTCATGCCCAGATCTTCCGGCTCGACCCAATACTCGGTGACCTGGTCATTCTTCAGCTCCGCCACAAAGGTCGGTGCCGCCAGGCTGAATTCGTCCAGGCCGTCCTTGGAATGCACCACCAGCACATGCTTGCTGCCCAGGCGTTGCAGTACTTCGGCCAATGGCCGGCACAGTGCCTGGCTGAACACGCCCACCACCTGGTGTTTCACACCGGCCGGATTCGTAAGCGGGCCGAGCATGTTGAACAGGGTGCGCAGGCCGAGGTCCTTGCGCGGGCCTGCGGCGTGCTTCATCGCACCATGGTGGGATTGGGCAAACATGAAGCCGATGCCGACGCTGTCGATGCAGCGCGCCACTTGGACCGGCGTCAGGTTCAGGTAGATCCCGGCCGCCTCCAGCAGGTCGGCGCTGCCGCTCTTGCCGGACACCGCGCGGTTACCGTGCTTGGCCACGGTGCAACCCGCCGCCGCGACCACAAACGAAGAAGCCGTCGACACGTTGAAGATGTTCGCACCGTCACCACCGGTACCGACCACATCGACCACGCCGTCGAGGGTCTTGAGTTCGACTTTGTCCGCCAGCTCGCGCATCACCGACACGGCGCCGACGATCTCGTCGATGCTCTCGCTCTTCATGCGCATGGCCATCATGAACGCGCCGATCTGCGCGTCGGTGCATTGACCGGTCATGATTTCGCGCATCACATCGCTCATTTCAGCGGTGCTCAGGTCCAGGTGGCCGACGATACGGCTCAGGGCAGTCTTGATATCCATGGAAAGTCCTTAGCGCGTGCCGCCGCTCTGCTTGAGAAAGTTGGCGAACAGCTCGTAGCCCTGCTCGGTCAGGATCGACTCGGGGTGAAATTGCACCCCTTCGATATTCAGTGTCTTGTGGCGCAGGCCCATGATCTCATCGACCGAGCCGTCTTCCAGCTGGGTCCAGGCGGTCAACTCCAGGCATTCCGGCAGGGTTTCGCGCTTGACCACCAGCGAGTGATAGCGGGTCACGGTCACCGGCAGGTTGAGGCCATGAAACACGCCGACATCATTATGGAACACCGGGCTGGTTTTGCCGTGCATCACCTGGCGCGCACGCACCACGTCACCACCAAAGGCCTGGCCGATGGATTGGTGGCCCAGGCACACGCCCAGGATCGGCAGCTTGCCGGCGAAATACTGGATCGCTTCGAGGGAAATGCCTGCCTCGGTCGGCGTGCACGGGCCTGGCGAAACCACGATGCGCTCCGGGTTCAGGGCGGCGATTTCGGCCACGGTCAGTTCGTCGTTGCGCACCACCTTGACCTCGGCACCCAGCTCACCCAGGTACTGCACAACGTTGTAGGTAAAGGAGTCGTAGTTATCAATCATCAGCAACATGGGGGAAACCTCAGGAATTGGGGGTCTGTTCAGCCAGCGCAACGGCGCGGAACATCGCGCGGCGCTTGTTCAGGGTTTCTTCCCATTCGAGGGCCGGCACCGAGTCGGCGACGATCCCGCCACCGGCCTGCACGTGCAGTTCCCCGTCCTTGATCACGGCGGTGCGAATCGCAATGGCCGTGTCCATGTTGCCGTTCCAGGCGAAGTAACCCACGGCACCGCCATAGACACCACGCTTGACCGGCTCCAGCTCGTCGATGATTTCCATCGCGCGAATTTTCGGCGCACCCGACAAGGTGCCCGCCGGCAGAATCGCGCGCAGTGCGTCCATCGCCGTCAGGCCGGCTTTCAGCTCGCCGGTGACGTTGGACACAATGTGCATCACATTCGAATAACGCTCGATGACCATCTTCTCGGTGAGCTTCACCGAACCGATTTCCGAGACACGCCCGGTATCGTTGCGACCCAGGTCGATGAGCATCAGGTGCTCGGCGATTTCCTTGTCGTCGCTCAACAGGTCTTCTTCGAGCGCCAGGTCGGCCTCTTCGGTCGCACCGCGTGGGCGGGTGCCGGCAATCGGGCGCACGGTGATCAGGTTGTCTTCGACGCGCACCAGCACTTCCGGCGAACTGCCCACCACGTGGAAGTCACCAAAGTTGAAGAAGTACATATACGGCGTTGGGTTGAAGCAACGCAGGGCGCGGTACAGATCGATTGGCGCGGCCTTGAAGTCGATGGACATACGCTGCGACGGCACCACCTGCATGCAGTCACCGGCGAGGATGTACTCCTTGATGGTGTCGACGGCGCGCTCGTAGTCATCCTGGGTAAAGCTGGAGCGGAACACCGGGTCGGCCGCCGGCGGACGGCTGAGGTCCAGGCCGCGACGCGGAGTGATTGGCTGGCGCAGTTTTTCCAACAGGGCTTCGAGGCTGGCGCGGCCTTGTTCGAACGCGTCCGCCTGGGATGGGTCGGCGAGCACAATCGCGTGCATCTTGCCGGCGAGGTTGTCGAACACCACCACGGCATCGGAAACCATCAGCAGAATGTCCGGCACGCCCAGCGGATCCGGGTTCGGGCATTTGCCCAAGCGTTTTTCCACATAACGCACGCAGTCGTAACCGAAGTAACCCACCAGGCCGCCGTTGAAACGCGGCAGGCCAGCAATGGTCGGCACGTTGTAACGCGCCTTGAACGCTTCGACGAACGCCAGTGGATCTTCTACGTCGTGGCTTTCGATCTCGACGCCATCATGGGTGATGCTCACATGATGGTCGTGTACCCGCAGCACTGTGCGGCACGGCAGGCCGATGATCGAGTAACGCCCCCACTTCTCGCCGCCCTGTACGGACTCGAGCAGGTAGGAATTGGGCTCGTCGGCCAGTTTCAGGTAGATCGACAGCGGCGTGTCGAAGTCGGCCAGGGTTTCGCAGGCCAGGGGGATGCGGTTATAGCCGGCAGCGGCCAAACGCAGGAATTCTTCGCGGGTCATGATATGCCTCGTGGCTTGAGGGTCTAACAGTCAGGTATGCAAACGCGCCGCAGAGTGCGGCCAGGATCAGTCAGGCGCGCCAACGCCAGCGGGCCAGGGCCTTGATGACTTTCATCCAGAGTTTGCGAGTGACCACCACGATGGAATTTCCAGAAGGGGACGGATCGGTATCGGGCAACGTTATCTCAGCGCCAGCTCCCAAGCAACCGGGGATTAACAGACGCAGGTCATCAATCACCAGTGAAGGCGACTCTTCGGCGATTGGCCGACCATGGTTATAGCCGTAACTGAGGGCCACGCACTGCACGCCCGCCGCCTTTGCCGCCAGCACATCACTGCGTGAATCGCCGACGAACAACGACTGCGAGGCCGGGATATTGGCCATTTTCATCACGAAAAACAGGGCCGCCGGATCGGGTTTTTTCTGCGGCAGGGTATCGCCACCGATGATCCAGCGGAAATACCGGCCGATTTTCATCTGGTCCAATAGCGGTGCGACGAAGCGTTCCGGCTTGTTGGTGATCAGGGCCATTTCCACGCCCTGCTTGCTCAGCCACTTGAGCGTGTCGCGCACGCCGGGGTAAACCACGGTCAGTTCATGGCCATCTTCGTAGGCGGCGTTGAACAGTTCCAGGGCATGCTCGGCCTCCACATCATCCACGCCTTCGGCATCAATGTTGTTGGCCAAGGCCCGGCGCACCAGCATCTGCACGCCGTTGCCGACCCATTCGCGCACCGACTCGATCCCTGCCGGCTTACGTCCCAGCTTGAGCAGCATGTCGTCCACCGCCGCCGCCAGGTCGGGCACCGAGTCGATCAAGGTGCCGTCCAGATCGAACATCACCAGCCGTGGCAATTTGCCGGGGAACAGCTGCTCAAAGCCGCTCATGGACGCGCCAGCGCCAACTCGGCACGCATCTTGTCGATGACTTCCTGATAGTCCGGCGCATTGAAGATCGCCGAGCCAGCCACAAAGGTGTCGGCACCAGCGGCGGCGATTTCGCGGATATTGTTGACGTTGACCCCACCGTCGATTTCCAGGCGGATGTCACGGCCGGACGCATCGATCAGCGCACGGGCTTCACGCAGCTTGTTCAGCGTGCCGGGGATGAACTTCTGGCCGCCGAAGCCTGGGTTGACGCTCATCAACAGAATCATGTCGACCTTGTCCATCACGTACTCAAGCACACTCAGCGGAGTGGCCGGGTTGAACACCAGGCCCGCCTTGCAACCGCCTTCGTGGATCAACTGCAAGGTGCGGTCGACGTGCAGCGAGGCCTCCGGGTGGAAGGTGATGTAGGTGGCGCCGGCTTCGACGAAGTCGCCGATGATGCGATCCACCGGGCTGACCATCAAGTGTGCATCAATCGGCGCAGTGATGCCGTACTTGCGCAGCGCAGCACAGACCATCGGGCCGATGGTCAGGTTGGGCACGTAGTGGTTGTCCATGACGTCGAAGTGCACGAAGTCGGCACCAGCGGCCAATACCTTGTCCACTTCCTCACCCAGGCGGGCGAAGTCGGCGGAGAGAATCGATGGAGCAATAACGAAGGGCTGCATGACGCACCTTTTTTGAGCTAAATCACGATGGCGCGCATTGTATACCTCATGCTTTGCCGCGCGCACCGTGACCTAACTCAACGGTTAGTAAGCGGCCCGGTAGATTTTCTCGATATCGGCCGCGCTGAGCTTGCGCGGATTGTTGCGCATCAGCCGCTCAATGCCCGCCGCTTCCACGGCCATGGCGGGGATTGCATCTTCGGGAACCCCGAAACTGTGCAGTCCTGCCGGGATCTCGACGGCGGCGCACAATCGCGTCATCGCCTCCACGGCCTGGTCGGCGGCATCGTTGACGCTCAAGCCGGTGATATTCACGCCCATGGCCTGGGCAATCTCCTGCATGCGCTCCACGCAGGCCAGCTTGTTCCAGTGCATCACATAGGGCAGCAACAGCGCATTGCTCACACCATGGGCGATATTGAAACGCCCACCCAACGGATAAGCCAACGCGTGCACCGCGCCGACCCCGGCATTGCCGAATGCCATGCCGGCCATCAGGCTGGCGGTGGCCATGTCGTCGCGAGCCTGCAGGTTGGCCGGGTTGGCGTAGGCCTTGGGCAATGCCTGGGCGATCAGCTTGATGGCGCCGATAGCCAAGGCGTCGGTGATCGGCGAGGCGTTCAGCGACAGGTAGGATTCGATGGCATGTACCAGCGCGTCCACGCCGCTGGCGGCAGTGACACTGCGTGGACAGGTCAGGGTCATTTGCGGGCTGATCAGCGCGACGTCCGGCAACAGATAATCGCTGACAATGCCTTTTTTCAGCTGCACAGCCTTGTCGGAGAGAATCGCCACATTGGTCACTTCCGAACCGGTACCGGCGGTGGTGGGGATAGCGATCAGCGGCGGGCCCTTGCGTGGCACCTGGTCGACGCCGAACAAATCCGCCAGCGCGCCGTGGTAGCCGGCATACGCCGCAACACTTTTGGCAATGTCGATGGCGCTGCCGCCGCCCACGCCGATCAGGCCGTCGTGCCCGCCCTCGCGGTAGACCCGCATGCAGTCTTCGACAATGGCGATTTCCGGATCGGGCAACACCCGGTCAAAAATCTCGTAGGTGCGCTCGCCCAAGTGTTCGAGCGCCAGCGCCACGGTGCCGGATTTGACCAGCGCGGCATCGGTGACGATCAGCGGGTTGTCCACATCCAGGCGCGTGAGTTCAAAGGCCAGCTGTTCGATGGCGCCAGCGCCAGTCAGCAGTTTGTGGGCGATCTTGAATGAGGAGGTACTCATGTGCGCGGCCTCTTATTAAGTGATGGGCTGGCACAAGAGTAGCTCCCTATGGCGTGTTGTCAGCCATTCATCAGGCGAATGGTCGTTACACCTGGGCGGTGCGCAGTTTCTCGCTGCGGCCGCGCAGCCATTCCAGGGTCAGCAACAGCAACACCGAGAACGCAATCAGCAGGGTTGCCGCCGCCGCAATCGTCGGACTGAGGTTTTCCCGGATACCGCTGAACATCTGGCGCGGCAGCGTGGCTTGCTCGGGGCCGGCGAGGAACAGCGTCACCACCACTTCATCGAACGACGTTGCGAACGCAAACAACGCCCCGGAAATCACCCCCGGCGCGATCAACGGCAAGGTCACCCGGCGGAATGCGGTCAATGGCGAAGCACCCAGGCTGGCCGCCGCCCGCACCAGGTTGTGATTGAACCCCTGCAATGTGGCCGACACGGTGATGATCACAAACGGCACACCCAGCACCGCATGCACCACGATCAGCGAGAAGAAGCTATTGCCCAGCCCCAACGGTGCAAAGAACAGGTAGCTGGCCACGCCGATGATCACCACCGGCACCACCATCGGTGAAATCACCAGCGCCATCACCAGCGCCTTGCCTGGGAAGTTGCCGCGAGTCAGGCCAATCGCTGCCAAGGTGCCGAATACCATCGCCAGCACCGTGGCCGCCGGGGCGACGATGATGCTGTTCTTCAGCGCCCGCATCCACTCGGCGGAGGCGAAGAAGTCCTGATACCAATGCAGCGAGAAGCCCTGCAACGGGTACACCAGGAAACTGCCGCTGTTGAACGACAGCGGGATGATCACCAGCACCGGCAAAATCAAAAACAACAGGATCAAGCCGCAGAGAATCCGCAAGCTGTAGAACCACACCCGTTCGACGGGCGACATATAAGGGCTCAGCATCGCAAGGTCTCCTCAGCTCAGGCGCAGGCGGCTGGCGCCGACCAGGCGGTTATAGATCAGGTACAGCAACACGGTGGCCAACAGCAGCAAGCCGCCCAACGCCGTGGCCATGCCCCAGTTGATGCTGGTATTGGTGTAGAACGCCACGAAGTAACTGACCATCTGGTCGTTCGGGCTGCCCAGCAGAGCCGGGGTGATGTAGTAACCAATCGCCAGGATGAACACCAACAGGCAACCGGCTCCGACACCAGCGTAGGTCTGGGGGAAGTACACGCGCCAGAAACTGGTAAACGGGTGACAGCCCAGTGAAATCGCCGCGCGCATGTAGGTGGGCGAGATACCCTTCATCACGCTGTAGATCGGCAGGATCATGAACGGCAGCAAGATGTGCACCATGGAGATGTAGACGCCGGTCCGGTTGAACACCAACTCCAGCGGCTTATCGATCAGGCCCATGCCCAGCAGTGCGCTGTTAATCAGGCCGCCGGATTGCAGCAGCACGATCCACGCGGCGACTCGCACCAGGATCGAGGTCCAGAACGGCAGCAACACCAGGATCATCAGCAGGTTGCTTTTGCGGGCTGGCAGGTTGGCCAGCAGGTAGGCCAGCGGATAGGCCAGCAGCAGGCAAACCGCCGTGATCACCAGGCCCATCCAGAAGGTCCGGGCGAAGATGTCCAGGTAGATCGCCTGGTCCGGCGTGGCGGGCGCCACTTCACCGAGGTCATCGATGCGGTGATCGACGGCCGCCAGCAGATAGAACGGCGTCAGGCTGCTGGTATTGCGCCGGATCGCCTGCCAGTACGCCGGGTCGCCCCAGCGTTCATCAAGGTTTTCCAGCGCTTCTTTATAGGAGGCAGGCGCTTCACTGAACGGCAGCGCCCGCGCGGTTTTGGTCAGCAGGCTGCGATAGCCGGCCAGTTCCATGTTCAAGCGCTTGGACAGATCGCCCAAGGTCTGATTTTGACGGGCCTCGCCCAAGTCCTCACTGAGGGCCTGGTACACCGGCTCGCCCGGCAACCCGCGGCCATCCCAGGCCGTCACCGCCACCACGGTACGCGGCAAGCCGCCCACCACTTCCGGGTTGCCGACGCTTTTGAACAGCAGCGCCACGATCGGCACCAGGAACACCAACAGCAAGAACAGCACCAGCGGCGCAATCAAGGCCTGGGCCTTCCAGCGATTGAGCCGCTCGGCACGCGCCAGGCGCTGCTTGAGGGTGGGGCTGTTGACCTCGTTCGAGGGAACGGCGATGGCCATGGCTGACTCCGATTTCTTAAACATCAATGCAAAACGGTGGGTGTGGCACTTGTTCTGTGGCGAGGGAGCTTGCTCCCGCTGGGGCGCGAAGCGGCCCCAAAAGAGGGGACTGCTGCGCAGTCCAACGGGAGCAAGCTCCCTCGCCACAGATTCGATCTCACAGCTCTAGAGAGTTACTTGGCAGCCCACGAGTTGAAGCGCTGCTCCAACTGCTCACCGTTATCCGCCCAGAAGCTCACGTCGATCTGCACCTGGTTGGCGATGTTTTCCGGGGTGGTCGGCATGTCCTTGAGGATGTCCTTGGCCAGCAGCGGCACGGCCTGGGTGTTGGCCGGGCCGTAGGCGATGTTTTCCGAGTAGGTCTTCTGTTGCTGTGGCTGCACCGAGAAGGCGATGAATTTCTTCGCCGCTTCAGCACGGTCTTTCGCCAGGCCCTTAGGAATTGCCCACGCGTCGAAGTCGTAGATGCCGCCGTTCCACACCACTTTCAGGTTGCTTTCTTTCTGCACGGCGGCGATGCGGCCGTTGTAGGCCGAACTCATCACCACGTCACCCGAAGCCAGGTATTGCGGCGGCTGTGCGCCCGCTTCCCACCACTGGATCGATGGCTTGAGTTCGTCGAGCTTCTTGAACGCACGGTCCTGGCCATCTTTGCCGGCCAGCACTTTGTAGACGTCCTTCGGCGCGACGCCGTCGGCCATCAGTGCGAATTCCAGGGTGTACTTGGCGCCTTTACGCAGGCCGCGCTTGCCCGGGAATTTCTTGGTGTCCCAGAAATCCGCCCAACTGGTCGGTGCGCTGGCCAACTTGTCGGCGTTGTAGGCGAGCACGGTGGACCAGACGAAGAAGCCCACGCCGCACGGCTGGATCGCGCCCTTCACGTAGTCGGCGCTGTTGCCGAACAGTTTCGGGTCGAGGGGCTCGAACATGTCCTCATCGCAGCCACGGGACAGCTCCGGCGACTCCACTTCCACCAGGTCCCAGGACACGCTCTTGGTGTCGACCATGGCTTTGACCTTGGCCATCTCACCGTTGTACTCGCCAGCGATGATCTTGCCGTTGCCCGCGCTTTCCCACGGTGCGTAAAAGGCCTTGACCTGGGCCGCCTTGTTCGCGCCGCCAAAGGACACGACCGTCAGGTCCGGGCCTGCCATGGCCTGTGTCGCGCCCATCAAGCCCAAAGCCAGGGCGGAATACTTCAGGGATCTCAACATTGTTGTTCTCTCCACGTGCAGGGTTGGTGAAGCCAGGGGGCGATCAATTCGCCTCTAGAAGTGGGTCGAGTGCGCGAACGTGCTCGACTTGCCAGCCAATCGGTACCACGTCGCCGACCGCCAGGGCTGGGTCCAGCTCGGCAATCGGTTGTTTCACAAAAAAATCGGCCTTGCCGCAGACTTCCAGGCGCACGCGCACGTGGTCGCCCAGGTAGATGAATTCGGCCACGCGCCCAGAGAAGCGGTTGACGCAGCTTTCGCTGGAGCCATTGAGGCTGACGCGCTCCGGGCGCACCGACAGGGTCACCGGACCGCCGACCTGGCCGACATTCACGGCCAGCGCCTCGACCTTCTCGCCGCGCGCCAGCTCCACCACGCAGCGCTCGCCGGTATGGCTGTGCAAGCGGCCGTTGAGGCGGTTGTTCTCGCCGATGAAGTTGGCGACGAAGGTGTTCTTCGGTTCTTCGTAAAGGGTGCGCGGCGCGGCGATCTGCTGGATCTCGCCCTGGTGGAATACCGCCACACGGTCAGACATGGTCAGCGCCTCGCCCTGGTCGTGAGTCACATACACCACCGTCACGCCGAGGCGCTGGTGCAGGTGTTTGATCTCCATCTGCATGTGTTCGCGCAGTTGCTTGTCGAGGGCACCGAGGGGTTCGTCCATCAGCACCAGTTGCGGTTCGAACACCAGCGCGCGGGCCAATGCCACGCGCTGTTGCTGGCCGCCGGAGAGTTGCGCCGGGTAGCGCTGGGCGAACGCATCAAGCTGGACCATGCTCAATACGCGTTTGACCCGCTCGCTGATATCGGTCTTGCTCAAGCCCCGCACCGACAGCGGGAACGCCAGGTTCTCGGCCACGGTCATGTGCGGAAACAGCGCGTAGTTCTGGAACACCATGCCGATGTCGCGCTTATGCGGCGGCACGTTGTTGATGGAGCGCCCGGCCAGCTGGATTTCGCCGGCGGTCGGCGTTTCAAAGCCGGCGAGCATCATCAGGCTGGTGGTTTTGCCGGACCCGGAAGGCCCGAGCAGGGTAAGGAACTCGCCCTTGCGAATCTCCAGGTTGAGGTCTTTGACGATCAGGTTCTCGCCGTCGTAGCTCTTCTGCACGCCACGAAAGCTGACCAGCACATCATTTGAATCCACCTCGCTCATACCCGCACCTTTTTGTTTTGGACTGCTGTGAGACAAGCGTAGTCCAGGCGCAAGGCCCCGGAAATCGGGGGCCAGGAGAGAATTGCATCAGTCGGATGGAAGGTTCGGGGTAGGGATTGCCCTACACGGATGGCGCGCACGGGACGGTGCAGCGACAGGGGGCGAGCTGCAAGCAGCAAGAATGGGCTCGGCGGGGTTTTCGCGGTGTCGTTATCAGGTATGCGGCTAGAGCAGCTTGTGCTCCATGGCGTATTTCACCAACTCCGCCAGGGACGTGATATTGAGCTTTTGCATCAGCCGCGCCTTGTGGGTGCTGATGGTCTTGCTGCTCAGCGCCAACTGTTGAGCGATGTCGTTGACGTTGGCGCCCTGGGCCAGGCGCTCGAACACCGAGAACTCGCGCTCCGACAGTAATGAATGCAGCGGTCGCGTATCGGTGAGGCCGACTTCGAAGACCATCCGGTCGGCCAGGTCCGGGTCGATATATCGCCCACCTGCCGCCACCTTGCGAATCGCCGTGAGCAACAGCGCCGGGTCGCTGTCCTTGGTGGCGTAACCGGCGGCACCGACCTTCAAGGCGCGGGCGGCCATTTGCGCTTCGTCGTGCATCGACAGCACCAGGATGGCCGGCGGATTGTTCAGCGCACGGATCCGCGCAATCGCTTCCAGGCCGTTGACGCCGGGCATCGAAATGTCCAGCAACACCACCTCGCAGGCAACGTGGCGCAAGGTTTCCAGTAATTGCTCGCCATTGCTGGCCTCCCCCACCACCAACAGGTCTTTGGCCAAGCCGATCAATTGCTTGATGCCTTCACGAACGATGGTGTGGTCTTCGGCTACCAGTACGCGGATCACAGGGATTTCCTCATGGTGTTATGCATCCAATGGCACCGTGACACTCAGGGTGGTGCCCTCCCCCAACTCGCTGTCCAGGCTCAACTGCCCACCCATGATCAGCACGCGCTCGCGCATGCCCACCAGGCCAAACGACACTGGGCGGCCCTGGGCCTGGACGAAACCGACGCCATCGTCGCTGATGGTCAGACGCAAATCCGTGCCCTCCAGGGCCAGGGTCAGTTCAACAGTATGTGCCTGGGCATGGCGCATCACATTGGTCAGCGCCTCCTGCAGGATGCGGAACAAGCCAATGGCCTTGGCATCGCTGAGGGTCGGCAGGTTATCCGGAACCTGCACCAAACAGGGAATTTGCGTGCGCGCTTCAAAGCGCCGCGCCTGCCATTCAATGGCCGAGGCGATCCCTGCATCCAGAATCGGCGGGCGCAGTGCCGTCGCCACATCGCGCACCAACTGGAACAGCTGGGCGATCAAGCGTTTCATGCTGTTCAAGCGTTCATGCAAACCGGGATCCAGCTGCGCATAGGCCAGCTCGCACATGGAGGTTTCGAGCTTGAGCACGGTGAGCATTTGCCCGAGTTCGTCGTGCACTTCACGGGCGATACGGGCCTTTTCTTCTTCGCGTACGGTTTCCAGGTGGGCGGACAGTTCGCGAAGTTGCGCACGGGAGGCATCCAGTTCCAGCTCGATGCGCTTGCTTTCGCTGATGTCCCACACAATCCCATCCCACACCACCGAGCCGTCTTCCAGACGTCGGGTGACCGCCTTGATCTCGGCCCAGCGCTGTTCGCCCTGGCGTGGAAGAATTCGACCTTGCCAGAACCAGTTGCTCTCAGTGTCGGTAGCCTGATCCAGCGTACCGAGGTAACTGGCGCGGTCGTCTGGATGCACCACACTGCGAATCCCCACTTCCGGTCGGCTCAGCACAGCAGGCGCGTAGCCCACCAGGCTTTCGCTGCCCTCACTGATGTAGGCGAATTCGATTTCGTCGCTCAACGGCAAACGCTCCAGGCGGAACACCAGCCCCGGCACGTTCGCCGCGATGCCCTGCAGGCGCGCCTCACTTTCCTGCAAGGCCGCCAACGCGCGACGACGCTCGGTGACGTCATTCAGATAAACCACCAGGTATTCGCCGTCGGCAAACCGCAGGAAGCTCAAGGACACATCCGCAGGCAACACGCTGCCATCCGCCCGCAGGCAGTCAGTGGCAAAACTCTGCGGTCCCTCCTCACTGGCGCGGGCGCGTCGCCACAGGTTCAGCCAGCGGTCCATGGTGAGGGTGGGATCGAACTCGACCAGCGGTCGCTCGATCAGCGCACCGGGGCCGTAGCCGAGCATGCTTTCGGCCGCGTGATTGGCATAGCGCACGTGGCTGTCCCAGTTGACCCAGAGGATGCCGACGGTGCTTTGGTCGATGGAAAACTGTGTCAGCCTTAAGGCCTCGGCACCCGCGGCGCGGGCAGCGCTTTCTTCCCGCGCGGCCAACAGGCCGTGTTCGAGCACCCGTTGCTGGCGGCGTTGCCAGAACACTACGGCGAGGCTGGCGAGCAGCAACAGGCCCAACAATAGACTGAGGTTTTGCCACAGACCAGGGGACTCCGTCAGCCGTGGGTATTTGGGTTGCAGCCAGCGGTTGTGCAGTTGATCAAGGTCGCGGGCAGGAATCGCACGCAAGGCACTTTGCATGATGCCGGCCAGTTCCGGCCATTCTCGTCGCGTGGCCACCCGCAGCAATTGCGGCAGGCCGATATCGCCCACCACTGCCAGCCCGGCAAACTCCGCCTCGCCGGACAAACGGCTCAACTGCGCTTCATCCACCACCGCATAACGCGCTTGCTGGCTCACCAACAATTGAAGGGCCTGGCGCTCCATCGGTACGCCCTGCAGGTTGAGGCCGGGGTAGGTGCTGCGCAGGTAATCAGCCACGGCGCTGGGCATGCGCACGGCGACGCGGGATTGCTCATCGAGCTTCTCCAGCTCCACGGCGCCGCCGCCCTCACGGATGCCGACGATGTGTTGCGGCACGCGCATATAAGGGTCGGTGAACAACCACAGGCGCAAACCCGCCGGGGTTTGTTGCAGGCCCGGGGCGATGTCCACTTCGCCCTCACGCACGGCGGCTTCCAGTTGTTCCTGATTGGGGAAATTGCGCCAAGTCAGCTCGATATTCAGCGCCTTGGCCAGCCATTGCATCAACTCGACATTAGCCCCGGACAGCCGCTGCAAACGCCGATCGTATTGCGCGTAGGGCGCCTGCAACACAAGGCCCACCCGCAGCTCCGGGTGCTGGGCCAGCCATTCGCGTTGCTGCGCATTGAGTTGTGCCTGGGGCGCGACGGGCGCAGGGGCTGCATTTGCCATCAAGGCAAGGCACAAACAGCCGATAACCAGCAGACAGCGAAAACCCATGATCCACGTCTCACATCACTGACAAATACTGACCAACCCATTAGGCTGCTGGAATCACTTCTGGCCGGGAATTTACGATGCCCTTTCTTCACCGTTCAGCATTGCCAGCATTGTGCCTGTCGCTGCTTTTTACCAGCGCCTTTTCTGTACAGGCCGCTGACGCACCCGCACCTGCCGCGGAAAGACCGGTCGAGCGCCAGCCCTTGCCCGAGCGCAGCCAGGCAGAAGCCAGCGCCCTCGAACGCAAGATCCCGCAACAAGAACAGCAGCAATTGCAGGCCGGTAGCGATTCATTCCTCGCCCTCTGGAAACCCGCCAACAGCGCCGAGCCTGAAGGCGTGGTGATTATCGTCCCCGGCGCCGGCGAAAATGCTGACTGGCCGCAAGCAATCAGCCCGCTGCGGCACAAATTGCCGGACGCCAACTGGGGCAGCCTCAGCCTATCGTTACCGGATGTAAGCGTGGATACGTTGCCACCGCGTGTGATGGAGGCGCCCAAGGCGACTGTCGACACCAGCAGCAAGGAAGCGAGTACCGCTGACAAACCCATCGAGCAGGCCGCCAGCGCCGAAGCCGAAGGCACCGACCCGGCGGTGGTGCCGGGCGCCGATGAGCAGGACAAGACCGACGCCTCGCGCATCTTCGACCGCATCGACGCCGCCGTGGCCTTCGCACAGACCCAGAGCGCACGCAGCGTGGTGCTACTCGGCCATGGCACCGGTGCCTGGTGGGCCGCACGCTATTTGAGCGAGAAACAACCGTCCCAAGTGCAGAAGTTTGTGATGGTGGGCGCGCAGACGCCCAACGGACGGCATCCAGATGTGCAGCAACTGGCCCCCGGCCTGAAGTTGCCGACCGCCGATGTCTTCTATCAGGACAACGCCCAATCACGCAAAAACGCCGTGGCCCGCGCCCAGGCAGCCAAGCGTTTAAAGAATGACGGTTACAAGCAGGTGTCGTTGAAAGCCTTGCCCGGCAACAGTGCTGCCGAGCAGGAGCAGTTATATCGCAGGGTTCGCGGCTGGTTGAGCCCACAGGCCAACGCCGACTGAAACCTACCGGAAGTCCCGGCGCTCGCGAATCAACGTATAGGCAGTGTGCAATTCGCGAGTGCGCTCGGTGGCCTCACGCACTTGCGCGGGGCTGGCGCCGGTGCCGGCGATCTTGTCCGGGTGATGGCGACTGAGCAGGCGACGATAAGCCCGCTTGATCACAGACGGCTCGGTGGTGGCCGTCACCCCCAGCAAGCGCAACGCGTCCTGATAAGTGGGGCCACGACTGACCAGCGGCTTGCGCTCCGGTGTGTAGTCGGCCGCCAGCGCCTGCAACTGTTGCGGCGTCCACCCCAGCCATTTGCCCCATTGGTCGATCAGGTCACGTTCGGCGTCATCCGCCTTGCCGTCCGCCCAGACCATGCGCCAGCACGCGCGCAATACGCCTTCCGCCGCATGGGGCTGAGCCTTGAGCACGCGCAGGTAACTGCGCACCCGGTCGGAGCCGGACTTGCCGCGATTGAACGCCGCAATCGCGCGGCGCTGGGCCGAGTCGGTCATGTCGAGCGAGCGCATCTCCTGACGCGCCTGCTGGATATGCCCATCCACCACCCGACCATTGCTCTTGGCCAACCGCCCCAGCAACACAAACAACAGCTCGTCATTGCGCAACGCCGGGCGCCCACCCAGGCGCTCGCGCAACTGCGCCCAACTGTGCAGTTGCAGACGACGATCCAGCGCCTGCCCCAACAGTGCCCCCAACATGGCCCCCGGAATACTGGCAATGGCAAAGCCAGCCCCGGCGCCGATCAGCGTCCCTGGCCACAGCATGTTACTGCCCCGCTGTCAGCAGGGTTTCGACCTGCGCTAGGCGCTCCAGCGTGCCGACATCAATCCAGCGTCCCGCCATGTGTTCCCCCGTTACCAGCCCTTTGGCCATGGCGGTCCGCAGCAGCGGCGCCAGCTTGAAGGCACCCGCGCTGCAACCCGCGAACAGCTTGGGGTCGAGCACTGAAATGCCACTGAAGGTCAGGTTATCGGCACCGGGCGCTGCATCATGAAGCAAACCTTGATCAAGGTAGAAATCACCGCCCGAAGGGTGATGGGCCGGGTTATCAACCATCACCAGATGGGCCAGGCCGTTGAGCGGCTGCTTGAGCTGGGTGAAGTCGTAGTCGGTCCAGATATCGCCATTGACCACCAGGAAAGGTTCATCCCCCAGCAACGGCAACGCCTGGAAAATCCCACCGCCGGTTTCCAACGGCTCACCTTCGGGGGAGTAACGGATGCGCAGGGCGAATTGCGCCCCATCCCCCAGGTAGCTTTCGATCTGCTGGCCGAGCCAGGCATGGTTGATCACGATTTCGGTGAAGCCGGCCTTGGCCAGCGCCTCCAAGTGATACTCGATCAGGCGCTTGCCGCCGGCCTGTACCAGCGGCTTGGGCGTATGCAAGGTCAGCGGACGCATCCGCTCGCCCTTGCCGGCCGCCAGGATCATCGCCTTCATACACTCGCCTCGGCGGGTTGGCGCAGGCTGGCCAGCAGTTCACCCAACTCGCTCAACTCGGGACGATCTGCCAGCACCGCTTCTATATAAGCAAAGAAGCGCGGCACGTCGGCCAGGTAGCGAGGCTTGCCGTCACGATGGCAAATGCGCGCGAAGATACCGATGACCTTGAGGTGGCGTTGCACACCCATCAGGTCGCTGGCGCGCAGGAAATCATCGAAATCCGCCTGCACCGGAATGCCCAGTTGCCCCGCACGTTCCCAATACCCACGCTGCCAGTCCCGCACGCGGGCCTTGGGCCAGCTGAGGAAGGCGTCCTTGAACAGGCAGGTGATGTCGTAGGTGACTGGCCCGTAGACCGCATCCTGGAAATCCAGCACGCCGGGGTTAGGCTCGCTGATCATCAGGTTGCGCGGCATATAGTCGCGGTGCACCAAGACTTTCGGCTGCGCCAGGGCGCTGTCGATCAGGTGATCACTGACCCGCTGCCAAAGCGCTTGTTGTTGCGCATCCAGTTCGATACCCAGGTGACGGCGCACGTACCACTCCGGAAACAACTCCAGCTCGCGGCGCAGCAAGGCGACGTCATAGCTGGGCAGCGGTGCGTCCATCGGCAATTGCTGGAAGGCCAACAAGGCGTCGATGGCATCGGCAAACAATGCATCGGCGTTTTTGTCGTCAATCACGTCCAGATAGGTTTTTCTGCCCAGGTCATTGAGCAAAAGAAAGCCACGCGGCAAATCTTCTGCATAAATTTTTGGAACATTTATTCCTGACTTTGCCAGCAAATGTGCGATATCGACGAAAGGTTTGCAGTTTTCCTGGGGGGGTGGGGCGTCCATGACCACGAAGGTCCGGCCACCGCCTTCCCAACGGAAGTAGCGCCTGAAACTCGCGTCGCTGCTGGCCGCGGTCAATGTAGCCGGGGGTACGGCACCCCAGTCTTGAGCATTGAAAAGGATCGGTAATTGCTCATCCAGCCAGACTTCCAGCTGTTGTAAACGTAGATCTTGCTCGGGCATTACAAGGGTCTCCGACGGCGCTAGCCGTCAAGCGGGGCATGCTTTATTATCACGCATCTTTTTCAGACCATCGAGAGGCGTGCGGCCCAAACCGCGGGCAGATGGCACGCAGGAAGCCCGGACTAATAAGATGGCATTGAAATCCCCCGCGTTTCGTAGAAAATTTCCGTTGCTGGTAACCGGCAGTCTGCTGGCCTTGCAACCCTTCGCCACCTCATTCGTGGTCGCCGCGGAACAGTATGACTGCTCAGTCTCTGCTTCGGGTGCCTGGGATTGCGCGCCGAAAACCGCCGCAGCCCCGCTACCACCACGCCCGGTGCATGATGGCGCTGCCATCAGCTCCGCCAACAGCACGGCGCAGGCCGATGCTGGCGGCAAAGCCGAGGCCGAGCCCAAGACCGCACTGGTCACCGAATCCAAGGGCCGTGGCCTGCGCTCGCGCAGCGCCGACTACAGCCACCTGGACTGGGTCCCACGCGAGAAGCTGACCGCAGCGCAGCTGGCCGAAACCGGCCCGTACTGCGGCGGTGCGTACATCGAGCCGATTCGTCCTGGCATGAACGACAAGACGAACAAGAGCGATGCGCCCACCTTCATCGGCGCCAAGGCTTCGCGTTACGAGCAGGAACAACAAGTCGCCACCCTGGCCGGTGACGTCGTCATGCGCCAGGGCAGCATGCAGTTGGAATCTGAAGAAGCCAGCCTGTACCAGGCCGAGAACCGTGGCGAGCTGAACGGCAAGGTCCGTCTGCGCGACAACGGTGCACTGATCGTCGGCGACCATGCCGAAGTGCAACTCGATACCGGCGCGGCCCAGATCGACAACGCCGAATACGTGCTGCACAAATCGCGCATCCGCGGTAACGCGCTGTACGCCAAGCGTGCTGAAAACGCGATCATCCGTCTCAAGGACGGTACGTACACCACCTGCGAGCCAGACAGCAACGCCTGGCAGCTCAGGGGCAACAACATCACGTTGAACCCGGCCACCGGTTTCGGTACCGCCACCAACGCGACGTTGCGGATCAAGAACATCCCGATCCTGTACACCCCTTACATCTATTTCCCGATCGACGACCGTCGTCAATCCGGCTTCCTGCCGCCGAGCTTCAGCACCGGCAGCGAAACCGGCTTCACCCTGGTGACGCCGTACTACTTCAACCTGGCGCCCAACTACGACGCCACGTTGTACCCGCAATACATGACCAAGCGCGGCATGATGATGGAAGGCGAATTCCGCTACCTCACCAAGTCCAGCGAAGGCCAGTTCGGCGGCGCGTACCTGAACGACGACAACGACGAGCGCAAGCGCCAGACCGACTACGAAAAAACCCGCTACATGCTCAATTGGCAGCACAAGGGCGGGTTGGATTCGCGCGTCCTGACCCAGGTCGACTACACCACGATCAGCGATCCTTACTACTTCCAGGACCTCAAGTCCTACCAGGAAGGTGTCGAGAGCCGCGACTACGTTAACCAGCAGGGTTCCGTGACTTATCGCGGCGACAGCTTCCAGGCTCGCTTGAACCTGCAGGCTTACCAGTTGGCGACAATTTCCCAGGTCACGCCGTATGACCGTCTGCCGCAGATCACCTTCAACGGTACGCTGCCGTACCATCCGGGTGGCCTGAACTTCAGCTACGAGACCGAAGCCGTGCGCTTTGATCGCGACCTGGAAAACGGCTTCTTCAAAGATCAGGACGGCGTGGCAACCCGTCGCCTGGACACCTACGTCACTGGCCTGACTCGCGCAAACGGTACCCGCCTGAACGTAGCGCCAGCCGTCGAGTACCCGATGAACTGGACCTACGGCTTTGTCACACCGAAGCTCAAGTACGTGTACACCAAGTACGACCTGGACCTGGACAACATCGGCAAGAACCAGATCATTGCTGAACAAGCCGCTGCTACCCCGGCCAACCCGTACGCAGGCGGCACGTTCAAGAGCTCCCAGGATCGTGCGGTTCCGGTGGCAAGCGTCGACAGCGGCCTGTACTTCGACCGAAATACCAACTGGTTCGGTAAGGATTATCGCCAGACCCTTGAACCGCGTGCGTTCTACCTGTACGTGCCGAACAAGGACCAGGCTGATATCCCGGTGTTCGACACCAGCGAGTACTCGTTCAGCTACGCGTCGCTGTTCCGCGACAACCGCTTCAGCGGCTCTGACCGTATCGGCGACGAGAACAAGCTGTCCCTGGGCTTGACCAGCCGCTGGATCGAAGAAAACGGCTTCGAGCGTCAGCGCGTATCCGTGGGCCAGGCGCTGTACTTCAAGGATCGTGAAGTTCAACTGCCGGGCATCCTGGCGGCAGACCGTGCCGACGCACGGTCCGATGTCTCGCCCGTTGCACTGGACTATGAGTTCCGCTTCAACCGCGACTGGCGCGCCACTGCGGATTACAACTGGGACACCGAGGAACACAGTCCCCGTTCCGGCAGCGCAATGCTCCACTACCAGCCGGAAGACAACCCGAACAAGATCATCAACGTCGGTTATCGCTATCGTAACGACCAGGTCGTCTACAACCAGTTGACCGGCAAATGGCAGTTCGGTGGTGACTACGGCCAGCCAGGCGATCCGAACTTCGTGAAGGATTACTACAAAATCCAACAACACGACTTCTCGATGATGTGGCCGATCATTCCCCAGTGGAACCTGATCACCCGCTGGCAGTATGACTACGCCCGCAACCGTACCCTGGAAGCCTTCGGTGGTTTCGAGTACGACAACTGCTGCTGGAAACTGCGCGTCATCAACCGTTACTGGGTTTCCAACGACGAATACAGCCAGATCGCCCCGCTTAACGAAAAGGGTGACCACGGGCTCTTCTTCCAGATCGTCCTCAAAGGACTCGGCGG
Organism: Pseudomonas azotoformans; assembly: GCF_001579805.1. Taxonomy (NCBI): domain Bacteria; kingdom Pseudomonadati; phylum Pseudomonadota; class Gammaproteobacteria; order Pseudomonadales; family Pseudomonadaceae; genus Pseudomonas; species Pseudomonas azotoformans. The sequence continues at coordinate 849,932 of NZ_CP014546.1, forward strand.
CCTGACCGGCGCCAAGGTAGAGAGCTTCCTCGACAAAGGCATTGAAGGTTATCGTGAACGTGAAAACCAAGCTTTCTGATTGTCTGCGCCCGCTAGTGCTGGGCGCACTGTTCCTGGGCACCGCATCGGCACACGCTGCGGTTCAAGAACTGGATAAGGTAGTGGCCATCGTCGATAACGACGTGATCATGCAGAGCCAACTGGACCAGCGCGTCAAGGAAGTCCAGCAAACCATCGCCAAACGTGGCGGTGGCGTGCCACCGACCAGCGTCCTGGACCAGCAGGTACTGGAGCGCCTGATCGTCGAGAACCTGCAACTGCAGATCGGTGACCGTTCCGGCATCCGTATTTCAGACGAAGAACTGAACCAGGCCGTGGGCACCATTGCCCAGCGCAACAACATGAGCATTGACCAGTTCCGTGCTGCCCTGGCCCACGACGGTTTGTCCTATGAGGACGCCCGTGACCAGATCCGCCGCGAAATGATCATCAGCCGTGTGCGTCAGCGCCGTGTGGCCGAGCGGGTTCAGGTGTCCGAGCAGGAAGTGAAGAACTTCCTGGCGTCGGACCTGGGCAAGATGCAGCTTTCCGAAGAACTGCACCTGGCCAACATCCTGATCCCGACACCGGACAGCGCCAACTCCGAGCAGCTCAATGCAGCGGCCGCCAAAACCCAGGCTATCTATGATCGCTTGAAGGCCGGTGCCGATTTCGCCCAAATGGCGATCGCCCAGTCTGGCAGCGACAACGCACTGGAAGGCGGCGACATGGGCTGGCGTAAAGCGGCTCAATTGCCTCCTCCGTTCGACCGCGAGCTGAGTGCAATGGAAGTGGGTGGCATCACCCAACCTGCGCGTACACCGGGCGGTTTCATTATCCTGAAGCTCCTGGAAAAACGCGGCGGCGAAACATCGCTCAAGGATGAGGTGCACGTTCGCCACATCCTGGTCAAACCAAGCGAAATCCGCACCGAAGCCCAAACCAAGGAACTGGCCCAGAAGATCTATGACCGCATCCAGAGCGGTGAAGACTTCGCCACCCTGGCCAAGAGCTTCTCGGAAGACCCGGGTTCTGCCCTCAACGGCGGCGATCTGAACTGGATCGATCCGAAAGCCCTGGTGCCGGAGTTCCAGCAGGTGATGGCCGACACCCCGCAAGGCGTGCTGTCCAAGCCGTTCAAGACCCAATATGGCTGGCATGTGCTGGAAGTCCTTGGCCGTCGCGCCACCGACAACACCAACCAAGCCCGCGAGCAACAAGCGCTGAACGTATTGCGTAACCGCAAATACGACGAAGAGCTGCAAACCTGGCTGCGTCAGATCCGCGACGAAGCCTATGTTGAGAACAAGCTGCCAGGCGCCCAGACAGGCACCGACCAGGCAGCGCAGTGAAACCCCAGCGTTTCGCGGTGACACCCGGCGAGCCGGCCGGCATTGGTCCTGACCTGTGCCTGCTGCTCGCCTCGCAACCCCAGCCACACCCCCTGATTGCCATTACCAGCCGCGACCTGCTCCTTGAGCGGGCCGCGCAGCTGGGTGTGGCTGTCACACTGCTGGACACAGCGCCTGGCAACTGGCCCGACCTGCCCGCCCCAGCTGGCAGCCTGTATGTGTGGGACACCCCGCTACAGGCCAAGGTGGTCGCCGGGCAACTGAACAAAGCCAACGCAGCGTTCGTGCTGGAAACCCTGACTCGCGCCGGGCAAGGCTGCATCGATGGCGACTTCGCCGGCATGATCACTGCGCCGGTGCATAAGGGCGTGATCAACGAATCCGGTATCGCCTTTTCCGGCCACACCGAATTCCTCGCCGAGCTGACCCACACCGAACAAGTCGTGATGATGCTGGCCACACGCGGCCTACGGGTCGCCTTGGTGACCACGCACCTGCCGCTGCGCGAGATTGCCGATGCCATTACCGCGGAGCGGGTGGAACGCGTCACGCGCATCCTGCACGGCGACCTGCAACAGAAATTCGGCATCGCCCAACCGCGCATCCTGGTCTGTGGGCTCAACCCCCACGCCGGCGAAGGCGGCCACTTGGGCCATGAAGAAATCGACATCATCGAACCCACCCTGGAGCGTCTGCGCCAAGAAGGCATGGACCTGCGCGGCCCGTTGCCTGCGGACACTCTGTTTACCCCCAAATATCTGGAGCACTGCGATGCAGTGCTGGCGATGTACCATGACCAGGGGCTGCCGGTGCTTAAATACAAAGGCTTCGGCGCCGCAGTCAACGTGACACTGGGCCTGCCGATCATCCGCACCTCCGTCGACCATGGCACCGCCCTGGACCTGGCGGGTAGCGGCAAGATCGATACCGGCAGCCTGCACGTGGCCCTGGAAACCGCCTATCAGATGGCCGAGACCCGCATATGACTGAGCATTACCAACACCGGGCGCGCAAGCGCTTCGGGCAAAACTTCCTGCACGACGCTGGCGTGATCGACCGCATCCTGCGCTCCATCCATGCCAAGCCTGAAGATCGCCTGCTGGAAATCGGCCCGGGCCAGGGCGCGCTGACCCAAGGCCTGCTGGCCAGCGGCGGCCAACTGGACGTGGTGGAGTTGGACAAGGACCTGATCCCGATCCTCAACCAACAGTTCGCCGGCATGCCCAACTTCAATCTGCATCAGGGTGATGCGCTGAAGTTCGACTTCAACACCCTCAACGCTGCGCCGAACAGCCTGCGTGTGGTGGGTAACCTGCCGTACAACATCTCTACGCCGCTGATATTCCACCTGCTGAACAACGCAGGCATCATCCGCGACATGCACTTCATGCTGCAAAAGGAAGTGGTAGAACGCCTGGCTGCTGGCCCTGGTGGTGGTGATTGGGGCCGTCTGTCGATCATGGTTCAGTACCACTGTCGCGTCGAACACCTGTTCAACGTGGGCCCTGGCGCGTTCAACCCGCCGCCGAAGGTCGACTCGGCCATCGTGCGCCTGGTGCCCCACGCCGTGTTGCCCCATCCGGCCAAGGACCATAAATTGCTGGAGCGAGTGGTGCGCGAGGCGTTCAACCAACGCCGCAAGACCCTGCGCAACACGCTCAAGGCCCTGCTGAGCAACGCCGAGATCGAAGCCGCCGGCGTCGATGGCAGCTTGCGTCCTGAGCAACTCGACCTGGCTGCCTTCGTGCGCCTGGCCGACCAGTTGGCTATCCAGCCTGCGCCAACCGCAGACTGACAGCGCCGGGCAAGGCCAGACACATGTCTGGCCTAGTGCCCTCCTCTTGGCCTAGACTGACCCGCATCTGCTGTCCTCCGCTTTTAAGGCCTCTTGCATGTCCGATCCTCGCTACCAGATCGACGTCAGCGTCGTCACCCGCTTCCTGGCGGACCAATCCCAACCTGAACACAACCGCTTCGCCTTTGCCTACACCATCACGGTGAAAAACAACGGGCTGGTGCCGGCCAAGCTGCTGTCGCGCCACTGGGTGATCACCGACGGTGACGGTCAGGTCGAAGAAGTTCGCGGGGCTGGCGTGGTGGGTCAGCAACCGTTGATCGACAGTGGCGCCAGCCATACCTACAGCAGCGGCACGGTAATGACCTCCAAAGTCGGCACCATGCAAGGCTCGTATCAAATGAAAGCCACCGATGGCCAACTGTTCGACGCCATCATCGCGCCCTTCCGCCTCGCCGTGCCGGGAGCCCTGCACTGATGGCGACGTACGCGGTCGGCGACCTGCAAGGCTGCCTGGAGCCGCTCAAGTGCCTGCTTGAACGCGTGGCCTTCGACCCGGCCAACGATCGCCTGTGGCTGGTGGGTGACCTGGTCAATCGCGGCCCGCAATCCCTGGAAACGCTGCGCTATTTATATAGTCTGCGCGACTCTTTGGTCTGCGTATTGGGCAACCACGACCTGCACCTGCTGGCTGCCGGCAATAACATCGAGCGCCTGAAAAAGGGCGACACCCTGCGGGAAATTCTCGAAGCGCCGGATCGCGCCGAACTGCTCGACTGGTTGCGCCGGCAAAAAATCCTGCATTACGACCAAGCCCGCAACATGGCCTTGGTCCATGCGGGCATCCCGCCCCAGTGGACACTGAAGAAAGCCCTCAAGTACGCCGCCGAAGTCGAAAGTGCCCTGGCCGATGACAACCTCTATACCGCCTACCTCGATGGCATGTACGGCAATGAGCCCGTGAAGTGGGACAACGACCTCAGCGGCGTCACGCGCCTGCGGGTCATCACCAACTACTTCACGCGCATGCGCTTCTGTACCGCCGAGGGCAAGCTCGACCTCAAGAGCAAGGAAGGCGCGGACACCGCGCTGCCGGGCTACAAGCCGTGGTTCGCTCACAAAGAGCGCAAGACCCGTGACACCCAGATCATTTTTGGCCATTGGGCGGCCCTTGAGGGCAAGTGCAATGAGCCCGGCGTATTCGCCCTCGACACCGGTTGCGTGTGGGGCGGCGCCATGACCCTGATGAACATCGACACCGGCGAGCGTTATAGCTGCCAGTGCGAACCCCCTCTTCCCGTTACACTGCCGGCTACTGCCAAGCCATAGGAGCCCGCCATGAGCGAATTCAAACGTATCCCTCCCGAACAAGCCCAGGCCCTGCGCGAGCAAGGCGCGGTGGTGGTCGATATCCGTGATCAACCGACCTACGCAGCCGCCCACATCACCGGCGCCCAGCACCTGGACAACGTCAACATCGCCGATTTCATCCGTGCCGCCGACCTCGACGCGCCGGTGATCGTGGCCTGTTACCACGGCAATTCCAGCCAGAGCGCAGCAGCCTATCTGATCAGCCAGGGCTTCTCCGACGTCTATAGCCTGGACGGCGGCTTTGAACTGTGGCGTACGACTTATCCTGCGGAAATTTCTTCAGGCAATTCGCAATAATTTTTTTCACACCCCGCTACCCCGCGTGACGCTTGGGCTCGCGCCGTTTCTGACGAACGGCGCAGCCAAACTAATTGCGCATCGCGCCTTGACCTCTCCGATTCCGAACTATCCTTAAGCGCAGGCCATCCGAATCAGGGGAGAGCCGGTACACCGGCGTGCGGGTCATCGGTAGCGTTTCAGGGTGTTCTGGGGGGAAAACGGCCATTGGCGTCTGCCAATGTCTGCCAGCATCGACTGATTGATCCGGCGTCGGCTCCACGTATCGAGCGAGGTGACGACGTCATGAGTATATTCAGCCACTTCCAACAACGCTTCGCGTCCACACAGCAGGAAGAACTCACGCTGCAAGAGTATCTCGAGCTGTGCAAACAGGACCGCAGCACCTACGCGTCTGCCGCCGAACGCCTGCTGCTGGCAATTGGCGAGCCGGAGCTGATAGACACCTCGAACAATTCGCGCCTGTCGCGAATATTTTCCAACAAGGTGATCCGCCGCTATCCGGCCTTTGAAGACTTCCACGGGATGGAAGAATGCATCGACCAGATCGTCTCCTACTTCCGCCATGCCGCTCAAGGCCTGGAAGAGAAGAAACAGATCCTCTACCTGCTTGGCCCCGTCGGCGGTGGTAAATCGTCCCTGGCCGAAAAGCTCAAACAACTGATCGAGAAGGTGCCCTTCTACGCCATCAAGGGCTCACCGGTCTTCGAATCGCCCCTGGGCCTGTTCAACGCCACGGAAGATGGCGCGATCCTCGAAGAAGACTTCGGTATCCCACGCCGCTACCTCAACACCATCATGTCGCCCTGGGCCACCAAGCGCCTGGCCGAGTTCGGCGGTGACATCAGCCAATTCCGTGTGGTGAAACTCTACCCGTCCATCCTCAACCAGATCGGCGTGGCCAAGACCGAGCCTGGCGACGAGAACAACCAGGACATCTCGGCGCTGGTGGGCAAGGTCGATATCCGCAAACTGGAAGAGTTCCCACAGAACGACGCCGACGCCTACAGCTATTCGGGCGCGCTGTGCCGGGCCAACCAGGGCCTGATGGAGTTCGTGGAGATGTTCAAGGCACCGATCAAGGTGCTGCACCCACTGCTTACCGCGACCCAGGAAGGTAACTACAACAGTACCGAAGGCCTGGGGGCGATTCCGTTCACCGGGATCCTGCTGGCGCACTCCAACGAGTCGGAGTGGCACACCTTCCGCAACAACAAGAACAACGAAGCCTTCATCGACCGGATCTATATCGTCAAGGTGCCGTACTGCCTGCGGGTCAGCGATGAAATCAAGATCTACGACAAGCTGCTGTTCAACAGCTCCCTGGCCAAGGCCCATTGCGCACCCGACACCCTGAAGATGCTCGCCCAGTTCACCGTGTTGTCGCGCCTCAAGGAGCCGGAGAACTCGAACATCTATTCGAAGATGCGCGTGTACGACGGCGAAAACCTCAAGGACACCGACCCCAAGGCCAAGTCGATCCAGGAATATCGCGACACCGCCGGTGTGGATGAGGGCATGAACGGCCTGTCGACGCGCTTCGCGTTCAAGATCCTGTCCAAGGTCTTCAACTTCGACCCTCACGAAATTGCCGCCAACCCGGTGCACCTGCTCTACGTGCTGGAACAGCAGATCGAACAGGAACAATTCCAGGCCGAGACCCGCGAACGCTACCTGCGTTTCCTCAAGGAATACCTGGCACCGCGCTACATCGAGTTCATCGGCAAGGAAATCCAGACGGCGTACTTGGAGTCCTACAGCGAATACGGCCAGAACATTTTCGACCGCTACGTGCTGTACGCCGACTTCTGGATCCAGGACCAGGAATACCGCGACCCGGAAACCGGCGAGATTCTCAACCGCGTGGCCCTCAACGAGGAACTCGAAAAAATCGAGAAACCGGCCGGTATCAGCAATCCGAAGGATTTCCGCAACGAAATCGTCAACTTCGTGCTGCGCGCCCGTGCCAACAACAATGGCAAAAACCCGACCTGGCTCAGCTACGAGAAACTGCGGGTGGTCATCGAGAAGAAAATGTTCTCCAACACCGAGGATCTGCTGCCGGTCATCAGCTTCAACGCCAAGGCCAGCAAGGAGGATCAGCAAAAACACAACGACTTTGTCACACGCATGGTCGAGCGCGGCTACACCGACAAACAGGTACGGCTGCTCTCCGAGTGGTATCTGCGGGTTCGCAAATCGCAGTAAGGCAGCGACAGGCGTGAACTGCCAGGCCTCTGGCCTGGCAGCTGACCGCTTGTCTCTAAGCTTCCAGCTCGCGGCTTGAAGCTTGTAACGTGAAGCTGCCCGGAGGGCTCCCCATGAGCTATGTGATCGACCGACGCCTCAATGGCAAGAACAAGAGCACGGTAAACCGCCAGCGTTTCCTGCGGCGTTACCGTGACCACATCAAAAAGGCCGTCGAAGAGGCCGTCAGCCGCCGCTCCATCACGGACATGGAGCATGGCGAACAAATCAGCATTCCGGGGCGGGACATTGACGAACCGGTGCTGCACCACGGCCGGGGCGGCAAACAGACCGTCGTTCATCCAGGCAATAAAGAATTCACCACCGGCGAACATATCCAGCGCCCCCAAGGCGGTGGCGGCGGTAAAGGGCCGGGCAAGGCGGGCAATTCCGGCGAAGGCATGGATGAGTTCGTGTTCCAGATCACCCAGGAAGAATTCCTCGAGTTCATGTTCGAAGACCTGGAACTGCCCAACCTGGTCAAACGCAACCTGACCGGCACCGACACCTTCAAGACGGTGCGCGCAGGGATCAGCAACGAGGGCAACCCGTCCCGTATCAACATCATCCGCACCCTGCGCTCGGCCCATGCCCGGCGTATCGCCCTATCGGGCAGCAGCCGCGCCAAGCTGAAGGAAGCCAAGGAAGAGTTGGCGCGCCTGAAGCGTGAAGAACCGGACAACTTCGGCGATATCCAGCAAATCGAGGCGGAAATCGAGAAACTCAGCGCGCGCATTCACCGCGTGCCGTTTCTCGACACCTTTGACTTGAAGTACAACTTGCTGGTCAAACAACCCAACCCCAGCTCCAAGGCAGTGATGTTCTGCCTGATGGACGTCTCCGGCTCCATGACCCAGGCCACCAAGGACATCGCCAAACGCTTCTTCATCCTGCTGTACCTGTTTCTCAAGCGGAACTACGACAAGATCGACGTGGTGTTCATCCGCCATCACACCAGCGCACGCGAAGTTGACGAAGAAGAGTTCTTCTACTCCCGGGAAACCGGCGGCACCATAGTGTCCAGCGCACTGAAGCTGATGCAGGAGATCATGGCCGAGCGCTATCCGGCCAACGAATGGAATATCTACGCCGCCCAGGCCTCGGACGGCGACAACTGGAACGACGACTCGCCGATCTGCCGCGACATCCTGATCAACCAGATCATGCCGTTCGTGCAGTACTACACTTACGTTGAAATCACCCCCCGTGAGCACCAGGCCCTTTGGTTCGAATACGAGCGCATCGGCGAAGCCTTTGCCGACACGTTCGCCCAGCAGCAACTGGTCTCGGCCGGCGATATCTATCCGGTCTTCCGTGAACTCTTCCAGCGCAGGTTAGTGACATGACCGCCAAAAAAGAGCAAAGACGCCAACCGATCTCCACGGGTTCCGAGTGGACCTTTGAACTGATCCAGGCCTATGACCGGGAAATCAGCCGCATTGCGGCGGGTTACGCCCTGGACACCTACCCCAACCAGATCGAAGTGATCACCGCCGAACAGATGATGGATGCCTACGCTTCGGTAGGCATGCCACTGGGTTATCACCATTGGTCCTACGGCAAACACTTCCTCAGCACCGAGAAGTCCTACACCCGCGGTCAGATGGGCCTGGCCTACGAGATCGTGATCAACTCCGACCCGTGCATCGCCTACCTGATGGAAGAGAACACCATCTGCATGCAGGCATTGGTGGTGGCGCATGCCTGCTATGGGCATAACAGCTTCTTCAAGGGTAACTACCTGTTCCGCACCTGGACCGACGCCAGTTCGATCATCGATTACCTGGTGTTCGCCAAGCAGTACATCATGCAATGCGAGGAGCGCCACGGCATCGATGCGGTAGAGGATCTGCTCGATTCCTGCCATGCGCTGATGAACTACGGCGTCGACCGCTACAAACGCCCGTATCCGATCTCCGCCGAGGAAGAACGCCTGCGCCAGAAGGAGCGCGAGGAGCACCTGCAGAAACAGATCAACGACCTGTGGCGCACCATTCCGAAAAAAGCCGGAAAGAACAGCGACAAAGACAATGCGCGCTTCCCCGCCGAACCGCAGGAGAACATCCTCTATTTCCTGGAAAAACACGCACCGCTGCTGGAACCCTGGCAGCGGGAAATCGTGCGTATCGTGCGCAAGATCGCCCAATACTTTTATCCACAGCGCCAGACCCAGGTGATGAACGAAGGCTGGGCCACGTTCTGGCACTACACGCTGATGAACGACCTGTACGACGAAGGTCTGGTCACCGACGGCTTCATGATGGAGTTCCTCACCTCCCACACCAGCGTGGTATTCCAGCCCGGCTTCGACAGCCCTTACTACAACGGCATCAACCCCTATGCCCTGGGCTTTGCCATGTACCGCGATATCCGGCGCATGTGTGAACACCCCACCGAGGAAGACCGCCGCTGGTTCCCGGAAATCGCCGGCAGTGATTGGTTGTCCACCATCAAGTTCGCCATGAGCAGCTTCAAGGATGAGAGTTTTATCCTGCAGTACCTGTCACCGCAGGTCATTAGGGACCTGAAACTGTTCAGCATCCTGGATGACGACCTCAAGGATGACTTGGTGGTGCCGGCCATCCACGACGAACCCGGCTACCGCACCATCCGCGAAACCCTGGCGGCCCAGTACAACCTGGGTAACCGCGAGCCCAACGTGCAGATCTACAGCATCGATGTGCGCGGCGACCGCTCGCTGACCTTGCGTCACCAACAGCACGACCGCAAACCCCTGGGCGAATCCACCGAGGAAGTACTCAAGCACCTGCACCGGTTGTGGGGCTTCGATATTCACCTGGAAACCCTGCAGGGCGACCAGGTGATGAAAACCCATCACGTGCCTCCGCGCACCGATCACAACGACAACGACTACGGCCGGCTGGACCTGGCCGTCGTTCATCTCTGAAACAGCAAAGCCTCCATTGGCCAGGCACAGGCGGTATCCTGTGCCCCTAATGGAGGCTTTTTCATGAAAATCTACAAAGTCGGCGGTGCGGTGCGGGATCGCCTCTTGGGTATCCCGGTTACCGATATCGACCGAGTCGTGGTGGGCACGACGGCCGAAGAGATGCTCGCCAAGGGCTACAAGCCGGTGGGTTCTGACTTTCCGGTGTTCCTCGACCCAAAAAACGGTGACGAGTACGCCCTCGCCCGCACTGAACGCAAAAGCGGCCGGGGGTATGGCGGCTTTGTGTTTCACGCCAGCCCCGAGGTGACGCTGGAAGAAGACCTGATCCGCCGTGACCTGACGATCAACGCCATGGCGGAAGACGATGACGGCAACTTGACCGATCCTTATCACGGTCAGCGCGATCTTGAAGCTCGCACGCTTCGCCATGTTTCTCCGGCGTTCGCCGAAGATCCGCTGCGTGTGTTGCGCGTTGCACGCTTCGCCGCACGTTACGCATCACTGGGTTTTACCGTCGCACCAGAAACACTTGAACTGATGCGCCAGCTCAGCGAATCCGGCGAACTCGAGGCGCTGACGCCTGAGCGCAGCTGGAAAGAAATCTCCCGCGCGCTGATGGAAGACCAACCCCACGTGTTCATCCAGGTACTGCGCGACTGCGATGCGCTGAAAACCTTGATGCCAGAAGTGAACGCGCTGTTCGGCGTCCCACAACCCGAGGCCCATCACCCGGAAATCGACACCGGCATTCACACCTTGAGCGTCCTGGAACAGGCGGCCTTGCACCAACAGCCCCTGACCGTACGCTGGGCCTGCTTGCTGCACGACTTGGGCAAAGGCACGACGCCTGTGGATAAGTTGCCGCAGCACATCGCCCATGAACATCGGGGCTTGAAGCTGATCAAGGCAGTCAATGAGCGCTTCAAGGTGCCAAGGGATTGCCAGGAATTGGCGTTATTGGTGGGCCAGTACCACACCCATGGCCATCGCGCGCAGGAGCTGAAAGCCTCGACCTTGCTGGAGTTGCTGCAAAGTTTCGACGTTTACCGTCGGCCACAGCGCTTTGAGGAATTCATCGTCGCTTGCGAGATGGACGCCCGAGGCCGCAAGGGCCTGGAGCAGAGAAGTTATCCACAAGCGGATTATTTACGCGGGGCGGCGAAGGCAGCTCGCGAGGTTGCCGTTGCGCCGCTGCTGGAGAAAGGCTTCAAAGGCCCGGAGCTGGGCGAGGCACTTAAGCGCGAACGGCTCAGGGCCCTGAAAGCCTACAAGGAACAGCACACCCTATAGGAGTGTGCCTGGTGTCAGCTGCTGGCCCTTCCATTCAAACCCGACAGGCGCCAGCACCTGGTCAATTTGTGCATCGCGCCATAGCTCGGCCAGGGTCTTGCCCACCTCCGGGTGCACACGCTCCGGCGCCATCAGAGACAGCGGCCAAAGCACAAAGGCGTTCTTGAGAATTTCCGCACGCGGCAGGATCAAACCATCGAAATTGCCCACCAGATCGCCATACAACAGCACATCGATATCCAGCGGCAAGCCCTTGCGATCCGGCGCATAGCGACCATTGTCGGCCTCGATGAATTTCAACCGGCGGTCCAGCTCCATCAACGGCAGGTCGGTGTGGGCCGACACCACCAGATTGAAGAACGGACCGCTCTTGATGCCCACCGGCTGGCTTTCGAACACCGCCGAACAGCGCAGATCGGTCAAGAAACTCGCCAGCGCATCCAGGCCAGCGCGCAGATGAGACTCGCGCTCGATATTGCTGCCTAGGCCGAGGTAAACCTGAGTTAGCGACATCCGCGCTCGATCTCCACGCCCACACCCTTGGCAGCCGGCACGGCGCCTGGCTTGGTCAGCTTGAGGTGCAACCAGGGAATCTGGAATTCACTCATCAATACTTCGGCCAGGCGTTCGGCAAAGGTTTCCACCAGCTGGTACTGGGATTGCTCGGCAAAGGCCTGGATACGCGCGGACACACTGGCGTAATCCAGCGCCAACGTCAGGTCATCACCGGCCGCGGCCGGGCGGTTATCCCAGGCGAAGCTCAGGTCCAGGCGCAGGCATTGGCGGATTCCGCGCTCCCAGTCGTAGGCCCCGATGACGGTGTCGACTTCCAGGCCTTCGATAAACACTCTGTCCAAGCACTCTTCTCCGCAGCACGACAAGGGCGCGATGCCCCGTTAGAATCAGGGCGTCCTCGCCCGGAATAGTTAGCATGTTTTGGTTACTGGCGATTTTCGCCTACCTGCTCGGCTCGCTGTCCTTCGCTATTTTGCTCAGCCGCCTGACGGGAAATCCCGACCCGCGAATGAGTGGCTCAGGCAATGCCGGCGCCACCAATATGTTGCGCCTAGCTGGCAAGAAACTCGCCGTACTGACGCTGCTCGGCGACCTGTGCAAGGGCTTGTTGCCCGTACTGATCGCCAGCCTCGCCGGCCTGACCCTGCAACAGCAGGCCTGGATCGGCGTATGCGCGGTCCTCGGCCATCTGTTTCCCTTGTACTTCCGCTTTCGCGGTGGCAAAGGCGTCGCCACGGCAGCTGGCATGTTGCTGGGGATCTACCCGCCAGCGGCCTTGCTGGCCGTACTCGCCTGGCTGCTCACCTTCTACCTGACCCGCACCAGCTCGCTCGCCGCGCTGATCGCCACCCCGCTCACCCTGCCACTACTGGCCTGGCAAGAACCGGCGGCACTGCTGCCGATGAGCGTGCTGACGCTGCTGATCGTCTGGCGCCACCGGGGCAATTTACGCGACCTGTTTGCCGGGCGCGAACGGCATTTTTAAATACAGTCGATGCGCCCGGCCCATTTCGCGGCCTTACAACGGCGACAACTGCTCCATCGGCCAGCGCGCCTGCACGCTGATTGCCAGGCTTTCGTGCTGCCCAGCCTGCAAACGCTGGCAACCGGCATAGGCAATCATCGCGCCGTTGTCGGTGCAGAACTCGGGGCGCGCGTAGAACACGTCGCCCTTCATGTCGCCGAGCATTTTTTCCAGCGACGTACGCAAGGCCTTGTTGGCGCTGACGCCGCCTGCAATCACCAGACGCTTCATGCCCGCCTGTTTCAGGGCGCGCTTGCACTTGATGGTCAAAGTCTCCACCACGGCCTGCTGGAACGCCAGCGCGATGTCGCAACGGGCTTGCTCGCTGTCGTCTCCGGCGCTGACGCTGTGCTGCCAAGTGTTCAGCGCGGAGGTTTTTAAACCACTGAAGCTGAACATCAGGCCAGGGCGATCACACATCGGGCGCGGGAAGGTGTAGCGGCCCGCCACGCCTTTTTCGGCGAGACGCGCGATTTCCGGGCCACCGGGATAATTGAGGCCCATCATCTTGGCGGTCTTGTCGAAAGCTTCACCGGCAGCGTCGTCCAGGGACTCACCCAAAAGGGTGTATTGACCAATGCCATCCACCTGAACCAACTGCGTATGGCCGCCCGAAACCAACAATGCGACGAACGGGAACTCTGGGGGTGTTTTTTCCAGCATCGGCGCCAATAAATGGCCTTCCATATGGTGTACGCCGAGGGCCGGAATGCCCCAGGCAAACGCCAGCGCCTGGGCGCAAGAAGCCCCAACCAGCAGGGCTCCGACCAATCCGGGGCCTGCGGTGTAGGCGATGGCGTCGATCTCGGTCGGCACGCAGCCGGCTTCATCCAGCACCTGACGGATCAGGGGCAGCATGCGTTTGACGTGATCACGGCTGGCCAGCTCCGGAACCACGCCACCATAGGCGCGGTGCAGGTCGATCTGACTGAACAGCGCATCGGCCAAGAGCCCGCGTTCACTGTCGTAAAGTGCGACACCGGTTTCGTCGCAGGAGGTTTCAAGTCCCAGTACTAGCATGGGTTTGCGCCTTGTAGAGGCTGAATTCGAAGGCGCGCATAATAGTCGTCACTCCCCCTCCCGACTAGCGGTTTTCGATCAGAGGCTTTGCATTCCGGGCAATGAGGGGTTAACATCCGCAACCCTTAAAAACCGACGACCTCAGCCGCGAATTTTTTGCGACGAGAACGTTGATCCCGGTAATGAAAGAAGGTAGCTCTGGATGCCAGCCGTCAAAGTTAAAGAGAACGAACCCTTCGACGTAGCTCTGCGTCGTTTCAAGCGCTCCTGCGAAAAAGCCGGTGTACTGGCTGAAGTTCGTAGCCGCGAATTTTACGAGAAGCCAACTTCTGAGCGTAAGCGTAAAGCAGCAGCCGCTGTTAAGCGTCACGCCAAGAAAGTTCAGCGCGAACAGCGCCGCGCCGTTCGTCTGTACTAATACACAGACGTTCGTAGCAAGCTTCTGCCAAGCCCGGCCCTCAGCCGGGCTAATGGCATTTGCGGATATCGCTTGATGCTTCACTGTTGACGCCGCAGACGCGACCGAGACAACTGCTTCACACGTCAGGACTGGCTCTTTTGCCAGCGGTGCACGTCTTCTGACGAGCCTATCAAGGCTACTGACGAGCACACTTATTCTTCAAACAGGCGATCAACTGTATCGACTGTGCCCGACGATGAGCTTCCGAGGCCGCCATTGGCCAAGACCGGATGCCGGGGCAACATTTCCATGCCAAAAACCTGATTGAAACTAACGTCAGTGAATGAACGGCAGATACACTTCCTGAATGCCCAAGCAGACAACTGATGATCGAGCCGCGCAACGCGTGCGCTTGAGCAATCATTGGGCCCTCATTGACACGCAGTGATGACGAGAACGCCATGGCCGGGCTGATTCCCCAGAGCTTTATTGACGACCTTCTGAACCGCACCGACATCGTCGATGTTGTCAGCTCGCGCGTGCAACTGAAAAAAGCCGGCAAGAACTACACCGCCTGCTGCCCGTTCCATAAAGAGAAAACCCCATCGTTCAGCGTCAGCCCGGACAAGCAGTTCTATTACTGCTTCGGCTGCGGCGCGGGCGGTAACGCCCTGGGCTTTCTCATGGACCACGACAACCTGGACTTCCCCCAGGCGATCGAGGACCTGGCAAAAGCGGCGGGCATGGAAGTCCCACGCGAAGAAAGTGGCCGTGCGCACAAGCCGCGCCAACCCACCGATTCGCCGCTGTACCCGCTGCTGACGGCCGCTGCCGATTTTTACCGTCAGGCGCTTAAAAGCCATCCGCAGCGCAAGGCCGCCGTCGACTATTTGAAAGGTCGCGGCCTCACCGGGGAAATCGCCCGCGATTTCGGCCTGGGGTTCGCCCCGCCCGGCTGGGACAACTTGTACAAGCACCTGAGCAGCGACACCCTCCAGCAAAAGGCCATGATCGACGCCGGCCTGCTGGTGGAAAACGCCGAAACCGGCAAACGCTACGACCGCTTCCGCGACCGCGTGATGTTCCCGATCCGCGACAGCCGGGGCCGCATCATCGCCTTTGGTGGCCGTGTGCTCGGGGACGACAAGCCCAAGTACCTGAACTCCCCGGAAACCCCAGTATTCCACAAGGGCCAGGAGCTCTACGGCCTGTTCGAGGCGCGCAAGAACAACCGCAATCTCGATGAAATCATCGTGGTTGAAGGCTATATGGACGTGATCGCGCTCGCCCAACAGGGCCTGCGCAATGCCGTCGCCACACTCGGCACCGCGACCAGCGAAGAACACATGAAACGCTTGTTTCGCGTGGTACCCAGCGTGCTGTTTTGCTTCGACGGCGACCAGGCGGGCCGCAACGCCGCCTGGCGCGCACTGGAGGCAACTCTTTCCAGCCTGCAAGATGGACGGCGCGCGCGCTTCCTGTTCCTGCCCGAAGGCGAAGACCCGGACACCCTGGTTCGCTCTGAAGGCACCGATGCATTCCGCGCACGCATCAATCAACACGCTCAACCGCTGGCAGACTACTTCTTCCAGCAACTGACCGAGGAAGCCGACCCGCGCTCCCTGGAAGGCAAGGCCCATATGGCCACCCTTGCGGCGCCGCTGATCGACAAGGTCCCCGGCGCCAACCTGAAATCACTGATGCGCATGCGCCTGCAGGAAATCACCGGGCTAAGCGGCGAAGCCGTCAGCCAGCTGGTGCACAACGCGCCGCATGATGCGCCGCCACCGGCCTACGACCCAGGCATGGACTACGACGCCATGCCGGACTATTCCGATTTCCATCAACCGCAGGAGGCTTACGCGCCCCAGCAGGAGTGGACACCGAAAAAGTCTGGCAACGACGGCAAGAAATGGGAAAAGAAACCGTGGAGCAAGAACGGCAAGCGCGGTGATCGCGACGAGCCCTATGCCCCACGAACGCCGGTTGCTGTAGAGGCGCCGACGCTCATTGCCCTGCGCACGCTCATCCACCACCCGCAATTGGCGGAAAAGGTCGAGAGCGCCGATCACTTTGCCAACGCAAGTAACACTTATGCCCAGGTACTGATCGCCTTGATCGAGGCGGTACAGAAAAATCCTAAGCTAAACTCCATTCAGTTGATGGCGCGTTGGCATGGCACCGAACAAGGCCGGTTATTGAAAGCACTCGCAGAAAAGGAGTGGCTAATTGACGGCGATAACCTTGAACAACAGTTTTTAGACACCATTACTAGGTTATCCGCGGGTCAGCACACGCAGACCCTCGACGAACTCATCAAGAGAGCAAGGCAGCCTGGATTATCGGCTGAAGAGCAAATTCAGATAGCAAAACAGATGCGCGACCTCTTAAAACAGAATGTTTCCGCATCAAACCCGACCTCAGCTGGCGTGTGAGGTCATAGCTCGGGTATAATCCTCGGCTTGTTTTTTGCCCGCCAAGACCTTCAGTGGATAGGGTGTTATGTCCGGAAAAGCGCAACAGCAGTCTCGTATCAAAGAGTTGATCGTTCTCGGTCGTGAGCAGGGTTACCTGACTTACGCGGAGGTCAACGACCACCTGCCTGAGGATATTTCAGATCCAGAGCAGGTGGAAGACATCATCCGCATGATTAACGACATGGGGATCAACGTATTCGAAGCTGCGCCAGATAAGGATTCCCTTATGCTGGCGGACGCCGATACCGACGAGGCTGCCGCTGAAGAAGCGGCTGCCGCGCTGGCTGCTGTGGAGACCGATATCGGTCGTACCACCGACCCTGTGCGCATGTATATGCGTGAAATGGGTACCGTCGAGCTGCTGACACGCGAAGGCGAAATCGAAATCGCCAAGCGTATCGAAGAGGGCATCCGTGAAGTGATGGGCGCAATCGCGCACTTCCCTGGCACGGTTGACCATATTCTCTCCGAGTACACCCGCGTCACCACCGAAGGTGGTCGCCTGTCCGACGTACTGAGTGGCTACATCGACCCGGACGACGGCATTGCGCCGCCAGCCGCCGAAGTGCCGCCGCCAGTCGATGCCAAGGCTGCGAAAGCGGACGACGACTCCGAAGACGACGACGCTGAAGCCAGCGGCGACGACGAAGATGAAGTTGAAAGCGGTCCAGACCCGATCATCGCTGCGCAGCGTTTCGGTGCGGTTTCCGATCAAATGGAAATCACCCGCAAGGCCCTGAAAAAGCATGGTCGCGCCAACAAGCTGGCAATCGCCGAGCTGCTGGCACTGGCTGAGCTGTTCATGCCGATCAAGCTGGTACCGAAGCAATTCGAAGGCCTGGTTGAGCGTGTTCGCAGTGCCTTGGAGCGTCTGCGTGCACAAGAGCGCGCAATTATGCAGCTCTGTGTCCGTGATGCACGCATGCCGCGTGCCGACTTCCTGCGCCAGTTCCCAGGCAACGAAGTAGACGAAAGCTGGACCGACGCACTGGCCAAGGGCAAGGCGAAATACGCCGAAGCCATTGGTCGCCTGCAGCCGGACATCATTCGTTGCCAGCAGAAGTTGCAAGCATTGGAGACCGAGACCGGTCTGACGATTGCCGAGATCAAGGACATCAACCGTCGTATGTCGATCGGTGAGGCCAAGGCCCGCCGCGCGAAGAAAGAGATGGTTGAAGCGAACTTGCGTCTGGTGATCTCCATTGCCAAGAAGTACACCAACCGTGGCCTGCAATTCCTCGACCTGATCCAGGAAGGCAACATCGGCTTGATGAAGGCTGTGGACAAGTTCGAATACCGTCGCGGTTACAAGTTCTCGACTTATGCCACCTGGTGGATCCGTCAGGCGATCACTCGCTCGATCGCCGACCAGGCCCGCACCATCCGTATTCCGGTGCACATGATCGAGACGATCAACAAGCTCAACCGTATTTCCCGGCAGATGTTGCAGGAAATGGGTCGCGAACCGACCCCGGAAGAGCTGGGCGAACGCATGGAAATGCCTGAGGATAAAATCCGCAAGGTATTGAAGATCGCTAAAGAGCCGATCTCCATGGAAACCCCGATTGGTGATGACGAAGACTCCCATTTGGGTGACTTCATCGAAGACTCGACCATGCAGTCGCCAATCGATGTCGCCACCGTTGAGAGCCTTAAAGAAGCGACTCGCGACGTACTGTCCGGCCTCACTGCCCGTGAAGCCAAGGTACTGCGCATGCGTTTCGGCATCGACATGAATACCGACCACACCCTTGAGGAAGTCGGTAAGCAGTTTGACGTGACCCGCGAGCGGATCCGTCAGATCGAAGCCAAGGCGCTGCGCAAGTTGCGCCACCCGACGCGAAGCGAGCATCTGCGCTCCTTCCTCGACGAGTGATACCAAAACCCCCGGCCCAGGCCGGGGGTTTTGTTTTGTCTCGATAAAATCCTGCGCCCCTCCTCCTCCCCCGCAATGCCCGTCTACACTCGAAACATTCCCCGTGCCATAACGAGACCGTTATGCCCAGATTGCCGACTGTGTTGCTGCTGTCGCTGCTGACCTGGACCGCAACGGCTGGCGCGTTGACTCTTACTGATGATGAGCGTGGCTGGCTGGCGGACCATCAGGAGTTGCGCCTCGGGGTGGATGCGTCATGGCCACCCTTTGAATACCGTGACGAGAATGGCCGCTACCAAGGCTTGGCAGCGGATTATGTGCGCCTGATCCAGGACCGCCTTGGCGTGCGCGTCAAATTGATCGAGCCGGCGAACTGGAGTGCGGTACTAGAACAGGCCCGTAACAATCAGCTCGATCTGCTGCCAGGCATCATGTCCACGCCGGAGCGCCAGGGCTATATGGCGTTCACACGGCCTTACCTGGACTTTCCCATCGTCATCCTGGCCCATGAGGGCGGCGCCAAACCACTTACCCTGAAGGACCTCTACGGCTTGAAGATTGCCGTGGTGGAAAATTACGCCCCCCATGAGCTGTTGCGCACCCATCACCCGGATCTCAACTTGGTGGCCATGCCGAATGTCAGCTCGACGCTGCAAGCCCTGGCGACCGATGAAGTGGATGCGGTCGTCGGCGACCTGGCCTCCAGCGTCTGGAGCCTGCGCCAACTCAAGCTCGACGGCTTGTACGTGAGCGGCGAAACGCCCTATCGCTACCAACTGGCGATGGGTGTACCGCGTGACAATAAAATGCTGGTGGGCATTCTGGACAAGGTGCTCGCCGACCTCAGCCCGCAAGAAACCGACGCCATCCAGCAACATTGGGTCGGCAGCTTTACCGATCACCGCACCTTCTGGACCGACCTGCTGACTTACGGCCTGCCCGCAGTGCTCTTGCTGAGTACCGTATTGGCCGTGGTGATTCGGATCAATCGCCGGCTCAGTTCGGAAATCTCCCGCCGTGTAGCCCTCGAACAGGAACTGCGCAGCAGCGAGTACCATTATCGCGGCTTGGTCGAGAGCCTGTCCGCCATAGCCTGGGAAGCCAGTATCACCGACTTCACCTACAGCTATGTGTCGCCCCACGCTGAAGATTTGCTCGGTTACCCGCGTGCGCACTGGCTGATCCCAGGCTTCTGGCGCAACATCATTCACCCCGCCGACCTGATCCGCACCGAAGCCTACTGCTATCGCGAAACCCGTGCCAACCGCGACCACAGCATTGATTACCGGGTGATCACCGCTGACGGCCGTTGCTTGTGGGTGCGTGACATTGTCAGCCTGATCGAACACGGTCATGAGCCGGTTCTGCGCGGTTTGATGATCGATATCAGCGAGGCCAAGCGCACCGAGGAAGCCTTGCAGCTGTCCGAGCAAAAGTTCGCCTCGGTGTTCCAGCAGTGCCCGGACATGCTGGTGATCGCACGACTGTCTGATGGCTGCCTGCTGGAAGTGAACAAGGCGTTTGAAGACCAGATTGGTCTGACGGCCGAACAGGTCGTCGGTAAAACCGCTACCGAGTTGAATATCTGGGGCATCAAGGGCGTCGGTCCCGACCTGCTGCAACGGGTGCAGACCACCAGCATCCGCAACCTGGAAATGCCCTTTCTGCGCAGCAACGGTCAGGCCTTCACCGGGCTGATTTCCGCCGAGCCGTTCCAACTCGACACCACAGAAGCCATCGTCGTGGTAGTGCGTGACATCACCCAACTCAAGGAAACCCAGCAGCAACTGCAAACCTCCGAGGAGAAATTCGCCAAGGCCTTCCACGCCTCCCCCGACGGCTTGTTGCTGAGCCGGCAACGCGATGGCCTGTTGATTGAAGTGAACGATGGTTTCAGCCGGATCACCGGCTTCGCCAGCGCCACCTCCCTCGACCAATCGACCTTGGACCTGGGCATCTGGGTTGACCTCAACGAACGCAAGCACATGCTGGAAATGATGCAGCGCGATGGCTTTGTGCGTGACTTCATCTGCCATATCCGCCGCAGCGATGGGCAGATCCGCCTGTGCGAACTGTCCAGCCGTCCGTTGCCGATTGGCGATGAAGACTGCATGCTGACCATTGCCCGAGACATCACAGAGCGCCAACTGATGCAGGAAAAACTGCAACAGGCCGCCACGGTGTTCGAGAGCACGGCCGAAGGCGTCTTGATCACAGATACCCGCCAGAACATCAGCGCCGTCAACCGCGCCTTCACCGAGATTACCGGCTACAGCGAGGCCGAAGCCCTCGGCCACACCCCGCGCCTGCTGGCTTCCGGCCTGCATGACAGCGCCTTTTACGCCGCCATGTGGCACCAGTTGACTGCCCAGGGCCACTGGCAGGGCGAGATTTCCAACCGTCGCAAGAACGGCGAAGTGTACCCAAGCTGGCTGACGATCAGTGCCGTGCGCAATCGCGACCAGTTGATCACGCACTTCGTCGCAGTGTTTGCCGACATCTCCAGCCTCAAACTTGCCCAGGCCCGCCTCGACTACCAGGCGCACCACGACCCATTGACCGGCCTGCCCAACCGCACGCTGTTCGAAAGCCGGCTGCAAGCGGCCCTCAACGGCCATCAGGAAACCGGCAAACAAGGCGCCGTGTTGTTTCTCGACCTGGACCGCTTCAAACACATCAACGACAGCCTCGGCCACCCGATTGGCGACCTGCTGCTCAAAGACATCGCCGTACGCCTCAAGGAACAACTGCGCGACATCGACACCGTCGCCCGCCTGGGCGGCGACGAATTCATCATCCTGCTCCCCGGCTTGCAGCACGCCAGCGACGCCCAGTACTTGGCGAATAAACTGCTGGCCTGCTTCACACCGCCGTTCCAGGCGGGTGAGCACGAGTTTTTTATCAGCGCCAGCATCGGCACCAGCCTGTACCCCGAGGACGGCACCGACGTTGCCACGCTGGTCAAGAACGCTGACGCGGCGATGTACCGCTCCAAGGCCAAAGGGCGCAACCGGGTCGAAAGCTACACCCGAGACCTCACCGCCCAGGCCAACGAACGCGTGGCACTCGAACACGAACTGCGCCGCGCCATCGAGCGCGATGAGTTGAGCCTCTACTACCAGCCCAAACTAAGCCTGGCGACCCACGAACTGATCGGCGCCGAAGCCTTGATCCGCTGGCGCCACCCCACCTTTGGCGACGTCCCCCCCGAACACTTCATCGCCCTGGCCGAAGAAAACGGCATGATCCTGCAAATTGGCGACTGGGTACTGGAACAAGCCTGCCGGCAAATGCACGCCTGGCAAGGCCACTTCGACGACTTCGGCCCACTGTCGGTCAACCTGGCTGGCGCGCAGTTACGCCACCCCGGCTTACTGGGCCGTATCGAACAGTTGCTGCATGACTACCAACTCGACCCCGGCCGCCTGCAATTGGAAATCACCGAAAACTTCATCATGAGCCAGGCCGAAGAAGCGCTGGAGGTATTGCACCAGCTCAAAGACCTCGGCGTACAGCTGGCCATTGACGACTTTGGCACCGGTTATTCATCCCTCAGCTACCTCAAGCGCCTGCCCCTGGACTTCCTCAAGATCGACCAGTCCTTCGTCCGCGGCCTGCCCGACGACCCCCACGACGCCGCCATCGTGCGCGCCATCATCGCGCTGGGCCACAGCATGCAATTCACCATCATCGCCGAAGGCGTGGAGAACCCCGCACAGCAAGCCTTCCTGGCGGCCGAAGGCTGCGAACAGATGCAAGGCTACATCGTCAGCCTGCCGCTACCGCCGGAGCTTTTTGCTGCTACGTTTCTTCGTATGCGCATTGAGGATTATTCGGATGGCACAGCGGGGAAACCATCGTTATAATCCGCGACCTGTTACAGGGCCTATAGCTCAGTTGGTCAGAGCAGAGGACTCATAATCCTTTGGTCCACGGTTCAAGTCCGTGTGGGCCCACCAATTCGAAAGCCGCGCATTGCGCGGCTTTTGTGTGTCTGGCAGCCTCATTTCGCAAACAACTGCCCAATATCCCTGAACGCCTTGAACTCCAGCGCATTCCCGCACGGATCAAATAGAAACAACGTTGCCTGTTCCCCCACCTGCCCCTTGAACCGAATATGCGGTTCCAGCACAAAACGAGTTTCCCTGGCCTGCAGACGTTCCGCCAATGCATGCCAATCGTCCCAGCCCAGCACCACGCCAAAGTGCGGCACAGGCACGTCGTGGCCGTCTACGGCATTAGTGTGGGCGGCCTCCTGCGAGGTGGTTTTCGGGTGTTCGTGGATCACCAATTGGTGGCCGAAGAAGTTGAAGTCGACCCAATGGTCGCTGGAGCGACCTTCTTCCAGGCCGAAGACGTCGCTGTAGAAGTGCCGCGCGGCGGCCAGATCGAATACCGGAATTGCCAGGTGAAAAGGCGCAAGTGTCATCAGGTCAAACCTCTATGGGCGTTAAGTGCATCGAGTTTAGCCTTGCTCCTGACGATGAAAAGACGATAGTTTTTGCGTCGAGCTCAAATTATTTCGATCAATCGAGAGGCCCATGCTGCGCGAACTGAAAACCTTTATTGCGGTAACCCGGCACGGTACGTTTGCGGCGGCGGGTATGCATATCGGGCTGACGCAGTCGGCGGTCAGTGCACAAATTCGTCAATTGGAGCAGGCCCTCGGCGTGCCGTTGTTCGACCGCACCGGACGCCAGGCCACGCTGAATGCTGCCGGGCTACGCGCACTGCCGCTGGCCAAGGAGATTCTGGAAACCTTCAACCGCATGGCGGTACCGGTGGATGCCAACGAGTACCGGGGCGAGTTGAAAGTCGGCGCCATCACCACCGCGCAAACCGGTTTGCTGCCCCAGGCGCTGGTGCGTTTGCGCCAGGCGGCGCCGGCGGTGGAGTGCAAGCTGATACCGGGTGTGTCCCTGGATCTGTTGAGCCAAGTAGATGCAGGCGAATTGGACTCGGCCATCATCATCCGTCCGCCCTTCGACCTGCCCAAGGAGTTGCATGTGCAGGTGCTGCGCAAGGAGCCGTTTGTGCTGATCGTGCCTGACAGGCTAGCGGGTGATAACCCTCTGCAACTGCTCGCGACGCAGCCTCACGTGCGTTATGACCGGGCCTCATTTGGTGGTCGGTTGGTCAGCCGATTCCTGCGTGAGCAGAAGCTTGACGTGCAGGTGGCGCTGGAGTTGGACGAGTTGGAGGCCATCGTCAAGATGGTCGAGTGCGGCCTGGGTGTATCGCTGATTCCTCAGGCCGGGTTGTGGCTGGAACGCTCGCCCAAGGTACGAATTATCCCACTGGGCAGCCTGACCTTTTACCGCGAAATCATCCTGCTCAGCCGCTACAACCAGCGCCAACTCCCTGTACCGCAACTGTTTGCCCGCTGCCTGCTCGCGGACGCCAGCCTGTAAGATGCCTGTTTATTGCCCCCGTTTCGGAGCCCTCACCTTGCCCGCCCTAGATGAAATCGATCGCCAACTGATCGCCGCCTTGCAGATCAACGCCCGCGAAAGCGTGGCCATGCTCGCCCGGCAGTTGGGCATCGCGCGCACCACGGTGACCTCTCGCCTGGCGCGCCTGGAGAAAACCCAGGTGATCACCGGCTATGGCGTGCGCCTGAGCCAGCGGGTGTCGGACGGAGGTTTGCAAGCCTACGTGGGCATCACCGTGCAACCGCGCTCTGGCAAAGAGGTGTTGCGCCGGTTAAGCGCCATGGCCCAGGTGCAGCAGCTGTGCGCTGTGAGTGGCGAGTTCGATTACGTCGCCTGGCTGCGCACGGATTCGCCTGAGCAGTTGGACCAATTGCTCGACCAGATCGGCAGCGTGGACGGCGTGGAGAAAACCACGACTTCGATCATCCTCAGCAACAAATTGGATCGCGGTCAGCCAGTTTGACCACAAGCTTCGTCACTCTGACTAAAAATAGATCAATCCGACGACACATTGCGTCTTATTAACGTACGCAACGCCCCCTAAACTGGCTGCCATCTTTTCCTATACTCAGCGGGTCGTGCCCCGCCGGGTATCCAGCAAGGTCAGCCATGAACACGTTCAACAAAAACAATCGCCACCCTGCAGACGGTAAAAAGCCCATCACCATCTTTGGCCCAGACTTTCCGTTTGCCTTTGATGACTGGATCGAACATCCGGCCGGCCTCGGCAGCATCCCCGCCGCCAACCACGGTGCCGAAGTGGCGATCGTCGGCGCCGGGATCGCGGGCCTGGTGGCCGCCTACGAGTTGATGAAGCTCGGTCTCAAGCCGGTAGTATACGAAGCCTCGAAAATGGGTGGCCGCCTGCGCTCCCAAGCCTTCGAAGGTGCCGAAGGCATCATTGCCGAGCTGGGCGGCATGCGCTTTCCGGTGTCGTCCACTGCGTTCTACCACTATGTCGATAAGCTGGGGCTGGAAACCAAACCTTTCCCCAACCCACTGACCCCGGCGTCCGGCAGTACGGTCATCGACCTTGAAGGCCAGACCCACTACGCGCAAAAACTCTCCGACTTGCCGGTGCTGTTCCAAGAAGTGGCGGACGCCTGGGCCGATGCCCTGGAAGCCGGGTCGCAGTTCGGCGATATCCAGCAGGCCATCCGCGACCGTGACGTGCCGCGCCTCAAGGAGCTATGGAACAAACTGGTGCCACTGTGGGATGACCGCACCTTCTACGACTTCGTCGCGACCTCCAAGGCGTTCGCCAAGCTGTCATTCCTGCACCGCGAAGTCTTCGGCCAGGTCGGTTTTGGCACTGGCGGCTGGGACTCAGACTTCCCCAACTCCATGCTGGAAATCTTCCGTGTGGTGATGACCAACTGCGACGACCATCAACACTTGGTGGTCGGCGGTGTGGCCCAGGTGCCGATGGGCATCTGGCGCCATGTACCGGAGCGCTGCGCCCACTGGCCGGCCGGCACCAGCCTGAGCTCGCTGCATCGCGGCGCGCCACGGGCCGGGGTGAAGCGCATCGCCCATGCCGCCGATGGCCGTTTCGCCGTCACCGACAACTATGGCGACACCCGCGAATACGCCGCAGTGCTGACCACCTGCCAAAGCTGGCTGCTGACCACTCAGATCGAATGCGACGAAACCCTGTTCTCGCAAAAGATGTGGATGGCCCTGGACCGCACGCGCTACATGCAATCGTCGAAAACCTTCGTGATGGTCGACCGCCCGTTCTGGAAAGACAAAGACCCTGAAACCGGCCGCGACCTGATGAGCATGACCCTCACCGATCGCCTGACCCGTGGCACCTACCTGTTCGATAACGGCGACGACAAGCCAGGGGTGATCTGCCTGTCTTATTCGTGGATGAGCGACGCCCTGAAAATGCTGCCGCAGCCCATCGACAAACGCGTAAAACTGGCCCTCGACGCCCTGAAAAAGATCTACCCGAAAGTCGATATCAAGGCGCGCATCATCGGTGACCCGATCACCGTGTCATGGGAAGCCGACCCGCATTTCCTCGGGGCCTTCAAAGGCGCGCTGCCGGGCCACTATCGCTACAACCAGCGCATGTATGCGCACTTCATGCAGAAGGACATGCCCGCCGAACAACGTGGGATTTTTATCGCCGGTGATGATGTGTCGTGGACCCCAGCCTGGGTCGAGGGCGCAGTACAGACTTCGCTGAATGCGGTGTGGGGCATCATGACCCACTTCGGTGGCAGCACTCACCCAGAGAACCCTGGGCCGGGTGACGTATTCGATGAAATCGGGCCGATCGCCCTGGCCGACTAAGGAGTTGAACATGCGCGTCGCCCTGTACCAATGCCCACCGTTGCCGCTGGATGTGGCCGGCAACCTCAAGCGCCTGCACACTTTGGCGCATGAGGCGTCCGGCGCCGATGTGCTGGTGCTGCCGGAGATGTTCCTCACCGGCTATAACATCGGCGCCGAGGCGGTTGGCGCCTTGGCCGAAACGCAGGATGGACCGTCGGCACAGGCGATCGCCGAACTGGCCAAACGTGTAGGGCTGGCGATTCTGTACGGTTACCCGGAGCGGGCCGAGGATGGCCAGATCTACAATGCTGTGCAGTTGATCGACGCCCACGGCCAGCGCTTGTGCAACTACCGCAAGACCCACCTGTTTGGCGATCTGGACCACTCGATGTTCAGTGCCGGCGGCGATGATTTCCCGCTGGTGGAGCTCAACGGCTGGAAGCTGGGTTTCCTGATCTGCTATGACCTGGAGTTCCCGGAAAACACCCGGCGCCTGGCCCTCGCCGGTGCCGAACTGATCCTGGTGCCCACCGCCAATATGGTGCCGTTCGACTTTGTTGCCGACGTCACCGTGCGGGCACGGGCGTTCGAGAACCAATGCTATGTGGCCTACGCCAACTATTGCGGGCATGAAGGCGAGATCCAGTATTGCGGGCAAAGCAGCATCGCCGCGCCGAATGGCCAGCGCATTGCCCAGGCGGGCCTGGATGAAGCCTTGATCGTCGGGGAGTTGGATCGTCAGTCGATCCTGGATGCCCGTGCCACCAATCACTACTTGCAGGACCGTCGCCCAGAGTTATACGGCGTGCTGCACAAGCCCTGATCCAGCCGGTTTGTTAGCATAGGCACATCCCACGTTTCGGAAGTGCCCATGCCTGCGCCGGCCCCCCCTCATCAGCTTCACCTGACCCTCGCCAATGGCTTGCGGGTTTCCTTGCAGCATGCGCCACGCCTGAAACGTTGCGCCGCCGTTTTGCGCGTAGCCGCAGGCAGCCATGACGTGCCGCTGGCTTGGCCGGGGTTGGCGCATTTCCTGGAGCATTTGCTGTTCCTGGGCACCGATCGTTTTCCCACGAACGAAGGGTTGATGGCCTACGTGCAACGTCATGGGGGTCAGATCAATGCCAGTACCCGTGAGCGCACCACGGAATTTTTCTTTGAGCTGCCAGTTGCACTGTCTGCCGGTGGATTGGAGCGTTTGGCTGACATGCTGAGCCACCCGCGCCTAGCGCTGGAGGACCAGTTGCGTGAGCGCGAGGTGCTGCACGCCGAGTTTGTCGCCTGGTCCCGCGATGCCAAGGCGCAGCAGCAGGTCGCGTTGCTGGAAGGGCTGGCGGCGGATCATCCGCTGCGGGGTTTCCATGCAGGCAACCGCGACAGCCTGCCGGTGGAGCGTGAGGCATTTCAGCAGGCGTTGCAGGAATTCCACACACAGTTCTATCAGAGCGGGCAGATGACCTTAAGCCTGGCGGGTCCGCAGTCACTGGAAGCGTTGGAAGCCTTGGCACAGTCGTTCAGCGAGCAACTCACCTCAGGACCGCTACGCCCACAATCCGCTCCACCGGCATTGATGCAGGGCGATGCGCGGAGCTATCAGCACACCACCCACCATCACCTGCACTACGTCATCGCCTGCAATGCGCCACGGGAAGCATTGGCGTTTCTCTGCACCTGGCTTAACGCCTCGGCACCCGGCGGATTGCTGGCTGAATTGAAGACGCGGCAACTGGCGGCTACCCTGCAGGCGTCTGTGATTTATGACTTCGTCGGGCAGGCTGTGTTGGATATCGACTTCACCACCCCAGGCGAATCGGCTACGCAAATCGAGGCGTTGCTGCACGACTGGTTGAGCTTTTTCGCACACAGCGACTGGACCTCACTGCGGGAAGAGTTCGCGCTGCTGGCCGCTCGTCAACAGCAGGTCCAAGGCGCCCTGGCCTTGGCTCGAAACGACAGCAAAGGCCTGTCGGAACAGGACGTCGTCGCCCTCAAGGCCCTGCTTGATTCGCTGCACCTGCCGCCCTCCGAGCACTCATGGCAACTGCCACCGAACAACCCATTCCTGCGCCCACCGGCCAAGGAAGAACGCGCCGGCCTGATTCGCGGCCAGACCAGCGCTCACCGGGGCTTGCGCACCTTTGCGCAGGATCGCTCCCGTGGACGTAGGGAAGTGTCGGCGCTGGCATTCAGCCAGGCATTGGCAGGCGACGGTGATGAGGGTGCGCTGTATCTGCAATGGCGATCAGCCCCCTCCGGCCTGGAAAACGCTTTGCAGCCGTTACGCGAGCATGCCCGTCAGGCGGGCGTCGAATTGTCGTTCGAAAGCCTGGGCCAAGACTGGCAGGTGAAAATGATTGGGCTGCAGGAGCCCATGCCGGCCGTGCTGGACGCGTTGGCGCAAAGCCTGAATCAACCGCAAGAAGCCCCACCCGCCTTACCGCCGATGATCGCCATCCGTGAATTGCTCAAGGCGCTCCCCGCGTGCTGCAACGGTCACAATCCCGAATCGGCATCCTGGCCTACTTCGCGCTGGCACGGCCTGGGACTGGGTTTCTCCCCAGCGCATGAAGCCGCGATCAAGAGCGCAGCGGCCCGTCTGCCAGGGCAGCCTGCACACCTCGATCATGTTCTGGCCTCTCTCAGCGGCCAGCGTATCTGGCATGAGATTAAAACCGACGCTGATGAAGCCGCACTGCTGCTGTTTTGCCCAACGCCAAGTCAGTCCCTGGCGGATGAGGCCGCCTGGCGACTGCTTGGCCATCTGCTCCAAGGCCCGTTCTACCAGCGCCTGCGCGTCGAGTTGCAAATCGGCTATGCCGTGTTCAGCGGCATCCGACAGATCAACGGCCAGACCGGCCTGTTATTCGGCGTGCAATCCCCCAGCGTGTCGTTGGAAGGCATCGTTGATCACCTGCACGTATTCCTGAAACAACTGCCAGCCCTGATCGATAGCAGCGCCGACTTGGGCAACATGGCTTTGGCACAGCAATTCTCAGCACAGGAACTGCCCAGCGCCCAAGCCGCCGAACTGCTGTGGCACGCCCATGTGGCGGGCCATCCGTCGGGTTATCTGGATCAATTGCAATCCTACATCCAAACCTGCGCCCGCGAAGCGTTACAGCTCACCGCCCAGCAATTGAACGACGCCGCAGGCGGCTGGCGTTGCGTGGCCAACGGCCCGCGTATCTCGAAAATCTGGCAAGCGGCAGACTGATCATTGCCGCCCCTGCAAAAGGCTTTTTCCACCAAGACAGCGCTAACTTGAAAAGAATTGCGTAACATTCCTACGCACACATCTGAACATCTCCGACTGGAGGTGGACTATATGTATTACTTGGTAGTAAACGTCCCATCCATTCGTAGGAGTAAGAATATGACCTGGTCCAAACCTGCTTACACTGATCTGCGCATCGGTTTCGAAGTCACCATGTACTTCGCCAGCCGTTAATCCGCTGGGTAATACAACGCCTCGGTTCGCCCGGGGCGTTTTTGTTTTGAGCTTGATGGAGCTGCCATGTTTGTCCAGATTCTAGGTTCCGCCGCCGGCGGTGGGTTCCCGCAGTGGAACTGCAACTGCGTGAACTGCGCGGGTTTTCGTGATGGCAGCCTGCGGGCCCAAGCGCGTACCCAGTCGTCCATCGCGATCTCCGACGACGGTGTGAACTGGGTCCTGTGCAACGCCTCGCCGGATATCCGCGCGCAACTCCAGGGCTTTGCACCGATGCAACCCGGCCGCGCCCTGCGGGACACCGGCATCAGCGCAATCATCCTGATGGACAGCCAGATCGACCACACCACCGGCCTGTTGAGCCTGCGCGAAGGCTGCCCGCACCAGGTGTGGTGCACCGACATGGTCCATGAAGACCTGAGCACCGGCTTCCCGCTGTTCACCATGCTCACCCACTGGAACGGCGGCCTGGCCTGGAACCGCATCGAGCTGGACGCCAGCTTCACCATCCCGGCCTGCCCCAACCTGCGCTTCACCCCACTGCCACTGCGCAGCGCCGCACCGCCCTACTCGCCGCACCGCTTCGACCCGCACCCCGGCGACAACATCGGCCTGATCGTCGAAGACCTGCGCACCGGCGGCAAACTGTTCTACGCGCCGGGGCTGGGCAAGGTCGACGCGCCATTGCTGGAGATCATGGCCGGCAGCGACTGCCTGCTGGTGGACGGCACGATGTGGGACGACGACGAAATGCAACGCCGTGGCGTGGGCACCCGCACTGGCCGCGAAATGGGCCATCTGGCGCAAAACGGCCCCGGCGGCATGCTGGAAGTGCTGGAGAAATTGCCCGAGCAGCGCAAAGTGCTTATCCACATCAACAACACCAACCCGATCCTCGATGAAGACTCCCCCGAGCGAGCGGAACTGGTGCGACGCAATGTCGAAGTGGCTTACGACGGCATGAGCATTGAATTGTAGGAGCGACCGACATGACTGACACGCCATTGACCACCACCGAATTCGAAGCCGCCCTGCGTGCCAAGGGCGCCTTCTACCATATCCATCACCCGTACCACGTGGCGATGTACGAAGGCCGCGCGACTCGCGAGCAGATCCAGGGCTGGGTTGCCAACCGTTTCTACTATCAGGTGAACATCCCCCTGAAAGACGCCGCGATCCTGGCCAACTGCCCAGACCGCGAGATCCGCCGCGAGTGGATCCAGCGCCTGCTCGACCACGACGGCGCCCCCGGTGAAGACGGCGGTATCGAAGCCTGGCTGCGCCTGGGCCAGGCTGTGGGCCTCGACCCGGGCCAACTGCGTTCGCAGGAATTGGTACTGCCCGGCGTACGATTCGCGGTAGACGCCTATGTCAACTTCGCCCGCCGCGCCAGTTGGCAGGAAGCCGCCAGTAGCTCGCTGACCGAATTGTTCGCGCCGCAAATCCACCAATCGCGCCTCGACAGCTGGCCGCAGCATTACCCGTGGATCGACCCGGCCGGTTATGAATATTTCCGCACCCGCCTGGGCCAGGCCCGTCGTGATGTGGAGCACGGCTTGGCGATCACGTTGCAGCACTACACCACCCGTGAAGGCCAGGAACGCATGCTGGAAATTCTCCAGTTCAAACTGGATATTTTGTGGAGCATGCTGGACGCCATGAGCATGGCCTACGAACTCAAACGCCCGCCGTATCACAGCGTGACCGACCAACGGGTGTGGCATAAAGGGATCCCCCTATGAGCTTTGATCGCAGCAAGAAACCCACCTGGCGCCAGGGCTATCGCTACCAGTACGAGCCCGCGCAAAAAGGCCATGTGCTGCTTTATCCCGAGGGCATGATCAAGCTCAACGACAGCGCTGCGCTGATCGGTGGTTTGATCGACGGCGAGCGCGACGTGGCGGCGATCATCGCTGAGCTGGATAAACAGTTCCCCGGCGTGCCAGAACTCGGTAAAGACATCGAGGACTTCATGGAGGTCGCCCGTGCAGAGCACTGGATTACCCTTGCCTGAAAAACCGCCGGTTGGCTTGCCGCTGTGGCTACTGGCCGAGCTGACCTACCGCTGCCCGTTGCAATGCCCGTATTGCTCCAACCCGTTGGACTTTGCCGAGCAGGGCAAGGAGCTGAGTACCGAGCAATGGTTCAAGGTGTTTCGCGAAGCCCGCGAGATGGGGGCCGCACAATTGGGGTTTTCCGGCGGTGAGCCGTTGGTGCGTCAAGACTTGGCCGAGCTGATCGCCGAAGCGCGCAGGCTGGGGTTCTACACCAACCTGATCACCTCCGGCATCGGCCTGACCGAACAGAAAATCAGCGACTTCAAGAAAGCCGGCCTGGACCATATCCAGATCAGCTTCCAGGCCAGCGACGAACAGGTGAACAACCTGCTGGCCGGCTCGAAAAAAGCCTTCGCGCAAAAGTTGGAAATGGCCCGTGCGGTGAAGGCACATGGTTACCCGATGGTGCTGAACTTCGTCACCCATCGGCACAATATCGACAAGATCGACCGCATCATCGAGCTGTGTATTGCGCTGGAAGCGGACTTCGTCGAACTCGCCACCTGCCAGTTCTACGGTTGGGCCCAGCTCAATCGTGTCGGACTATTACCGACCCAGGCGCAACTAGTGCGCGCCGAACGCATCACCAACGAATACCGCGCCAAGCTGGAAGCCGAAGGTCACCCGTGCAAGTTGATTTTCGTCACCCCGGATTACTACGAGGAACGCCCGAAAGCCTGCATGAACGGCTGGGGCAGTATCTTTCTGACGGTGACCCCGGACGGTACCGCCCTGCCCTGTCACGGCGCCCGACAGATGCCGGTGCAATTTCCCAACGTGCGCGACCACAGCATGCAGCACATCTGGTACGACTCGTTCGGCTTCAACCGCTTTCGCGGCTACGACTGGATGCCCGAGCCATGCCGGTCATGCGATGAAAAGGAAAAGGACTTCGGCGGCTGCCGATGCCAGGCCTTCATGCTCACGGGGGACGCAAGCAATGCCGACCCGGTGTGCAGCAAGTCCGAGCAGCACGGCATCATCCTGCAAGCGCGGGAAGAAGCCGAACACGCCACCCAGACCATCGAGCAGTTGGCCTTTCGCAACGAGCGCAACTCACGGCTCATCGCAAAAGGCTGACGGCCTCAGCGCTTGGCGATGATGTACACCGCGTGGATGATGCCCGGGAAGTAACCGCACAAGGTCAGCAGAATATTCAGCCAGAACGCGCCGCCGAAACCCACTTGCAGGAACACACCCAGTGGCGGCAGCAGAATGGCGATGATGATACGAATGATGTCCATGGGTAAGCTCCAGAAAATCGGCTCGTGTGAGCCGTGTAGCTAATCGACCTTGGGCGTTCGTGAGGGTTCAGTGGGATCTGGCGTTGGGCCATCCTTCATTACACGCTCAAAAAAACGCCCCCAGCCAAAAGAATCAGGCCGGAGGCGCCGCGTAGACCGCGAGACGGTTCAGGAGTAGGGGGTTAAACGGCGATGCCCTTGCGGCATTGCAGTTGGGCGGTACGCACGCGGGAGAAGGCGCGGGCCAGGCGCAGGAGCATTTCGTCGATGTTGCTTTTGCTCACAGTCAGGGCCGGGGTGAAGCGCAGGCAGTTGGGTTGCGGAGCTTGGAGGATCAGACCTTCGTGCAGCGCCGCTTTTACAACAGCATCCGCAGAATCATCCGACAACGTAAGGCCCCACATCAGGCCGTGACCACGCAATTGACCGTGGTCGTAGCGGTAGGCCAGGCGCGCAAGACCTTCGCCCAGGTACACGCCGGACTCACGCACGTGATCCATAAAGCCGGGCTCCAGCACGGAGTCGAGTACTGCCAGCCCGGCCGAAGCCATCAGCGCATTACCGTGGTGAGTACCTCCCAACTCGCCCACGTCGAAGCAACAGGCTTTGCCCCGTGCCAGCAGCGCTGCAAGGGGCACCCCGCCGCCCAGGCCTTTGCCGAGGGTGATGATGTCGGCACGTACGCCGTATTGCTGCTCGGCGAGCAAGGTGCCGCAACGGCCCAGGCCGGTTTGCACTTCGTCGAGGATCAGCAGGATCCCTAGTTCACGGCACAAGCGCTCGACGCCTTTGAGGTAATGCTCGGTCGCAGGGATGACGCCCGCTTCGCCCTGGATCGGTTCGAGCAGGATCGCGACAGTTTGCGCGTCGACGGCCGCATGCAGCGCCGGCAGGTCGTTGAAGGGCACATGGCTGAAGCCGGGCAATTGCGGTTCGAAACGGTTTTCTGGACCACCCGCCGACGCCGACATCGCTGCAAAACTGCGGCCGTGGCAACCAGCGCTGGCACTGAGGATGCGATACGCTCCCCCGCGATGCAGCTGGCCCCATTTGCGCGCCAACTTGATCGCGGCTTCAACGGCTTCCGCACCGCTGTTAAGCAGGTATGCCTGATCGCTGCCGGTGCGATGGCACAGGCGTTCAGCAAGGTTGAGTTGAGCGCGGTTATGCAGGCCGTTGCCGGGGTTGATCAGCGCCTGGGTCTGGTCAGACAGCGCCTTGATCAGCGCCTGAGGGCTGTGGCCGAGGCTGTTGGCCGCGTTGCCCTGACTGAAATCCAGGTAGGCACGGTCGTCGCTGTCCCATAGCCAGGAACCCTGGCCGCGTACGAAAACTTGCGGCGGGCGAGCGACGGAGGGCATCAGGGATTCGCTGGAAGACGTATCGCCGGGCGCCTCGAGAATCAAATCGTCCAGGCTCGGCGCGGGGCGACGGAACAGATTCATAGCTCACCCCCAATAGCAATCGGACCTTGGTCGGTGCGATACGCCTGTGCTGCCTTGAGGTTTTTTGCCTTGCCTATGTAAACGCTATCAACATAAACGCTGTTCATTGCCCGATCCGGCCCTGTAAGCCCTGCGAATAGGCGCTAGACTAGGCGCCTCAAGGGCCAACAGCCATTTCGTTTTTCCAGCTTTTTCGATAAGTAAGTCTTATGGATTTCAAGCAACTGCGTTATTTCGTCGCGGTGTATGAGGAGGGCCACGTAGGCCGTGCCGCCGAGCGTCTGTCGATCTCCCAACCGGCGCTGTCCCAGCAGATTCGCCAACTGGAACAGAACCTGGATGTGAGCCTGTTCGAACGCAGCAGCAAGCGCCTGCTGCCGACACTGGCGGCGCACACGCTGTACAACCACGCGCTGCCATTGATCGACGGCATGCAACAGGCGGTTGAAGCCTTGCGCAACTTCAAGGGTCAGGCGATGCGCACGCTGGCTATCGGCGTGCTGCAAACCGTGCACACCAGCCTGGTGCCGCAGATGCTGGAGCGCGTGCGCAAAGCCCAGCCACATCTGGTGGTACAGATCTACGAATTGACCGGGCTTGAGATCGAGCGCCGACTGCTCAACGGCTCGCTGGATATCGGCATCAGCTACTTGCCGCCGCGCCAGCCGGGGCTGCATGGCGTGTTGCTGTATGAAGATGAACTGAAGGTGGTCATCCCCGAGGATCACCCGTTGCGGGAATTCAAGAAAGTCTCGCTGAAGCAGGCGGCGGAGCTGCCGATGTTGCTGCTGGGGGAAGAGTTCCAGGTCCGGCAGATCTGGCAAGGACAGCTGTCCAACCTCGGAAGGCGCCCACAAGTACAGGCGGAGTTGAACACCATGGTGGGGATTCTCGACAGCCTGCCCCACACAAAACTGGCGACGGTGCTGCCGGGCCGCTCTCAGGACGAACACAACAGCCAGTCGCTGCTGTGGAAACCCTTGAGTGAACCCAGGGTGCCGCTGAAAGTCGGCCTGGTGTGCCGCGATGTGCAGCGCCAGCAAGCGACGGTGGCGTTGCTGCGCACCCTGCTGGAAGACGTGATGAACGCCCCGCAGGCGCAGCCCTGAACTCAAGAGGCTGACTTTTTCGCGGGCAAAAGAAAACCCCGCCGAAGCGGGGCTTTGCAGACTGTTTCCCTGACATCCATTTCACTCCGCCGTCCTGGCAGAATCCTACGTGTCCGTGTTGTTGCTTTGCGCTTCCTGCGCGACGTCCATGTGAAGTAGATTATCCGTGGATCCAATCTGGCGATAGAGGACGATTAGCAGCACGTCATGTAAGAGAATGCTTACACGCCCTCCAAGCCCTTAGAACAGGGTCTCATCCAGCAGGAACAGCGATTCGCTACCGGCTTTTACCGACGCACTCAGCGAGTGGATGCGTGGCAACAAGCGCGCGAAGTAGAAGCGTGCAGTGCCCAATTTGCTGGCGTAGAAGTCTTCTTCAGATTCCTTGCCCAACGCAGCCTTGGCCATGCGCGCCCACATGTAGGCGTAGGCCATGTAGCCAAAGGCGTGCAAATACTCCACCGACGCCGCGCCGATTTCATTCGGGTTGGTCTTGGCGCGGTCCAGCACCCAGGCCGTCAACTCATCCAGGTTATCTACTGCTGCGCCCAGCGGCTTGGTGAACTCCGTCAACTCGGCACCCGCCGAGGCAATGAAAGCACGGATCTCATCGGCAAACAGGGTGTAGAACGCCCCGCCGCTGCCGACGATCTTGCGCCCCATCAAGTCCAGTGCCTGGATGCCGTTGGTGCCTTCGTAGATCTGGGTGATGCGCACATCACGCACCAGTTGCTCCTGGCCCCACTCGCGAATGTAGCCATGGCCGCCGAACACCTGTTGGCCGAGCACAGTGGTTTCCAGGCCCAGGTCGCTCAAGAACGCCTTGGCTACCGGGGTCAACAGCGCGACGAGGTTATCGGCACGCTCACGCGCAGCAGCGTCGTCGCTGAACTTGGCGATGTCCAGCTGCGTCGCCACATAGGTGGAGAACGCCCGGCCACCTTCGTTCGCGGCCTTCATGGTGAGCAACATGCGGCGCACGTCGGGGTGCACGATGATCGGGTCGGCCACTTTGTCTTTGTGCTGAGCCCCGGTTGGCGCACGGCTTTGCACGCGGTCGCGCGCATAGTCGATGGCGTTCTGGTAGGAACGCTCGCCGGATGCCAGGCCCTGGATGCCTACACCCAGTCGCTCGTAGTTCATCATGGTGAACATCGCCGCCAAGCCCCGGTTCGGTTCGCCCACCAGGTAACCCACGGCCTCGTCGAAGTTCATCACGCAGGTCGCCGACGCCTGGATCCCCATCTTGTGCTCGATGGAACCACAACTCACGGTGTTACGTGCGCCCAGGCTGCCGTCGGCATTGACCATGAACTTCGGCACCAGAAACAGTGAGATGCCCTTGGGACCGGCCGGTGCGTCCGGCAGCTTGGCCAGCACCAGATGGATGATGTTGTCGGTGAGGTCGTGTTCACCGCCGGTGATAAAGATCTTGGTGCCGCTGACTTTGTAGGAACCGTCCGCCTGTGGCTCGGCCTTGGTGCGGATAATCCCCAGGTCAGTACCGGCATGGGCCTCGGTCAGGCACATGGAGCCAGCCCATTCGCCGGAATACATCTTCGGCAGATAAGCGGCTTTCAGTGCTTCGCTGGCGTGGGTGTTGATCGACACGCAGGCGCCGGAGGTGAGCATCGGGTACAAACCAAACGCCAGGCTGGACGAGTTGATCATCTCTTCAACCTGGGCCGACACCGCCTTGGGCATGCCCATGCCGCCAAACATCGGGTCACCACCTACACCCACCCAGCCGCCTTCGGCATAGGTTTTGTAGGCCTGTGGAAAACCATCCGGCGTAAACACTGCGGTGTTGTCCCAGCGGCAACCCTGTTCATCGCCACCGCGGCTAAGCGGGGCGATGGATTTGGCGGTGACTTTGCCGGCTTCTTCGAGGATGGCCTCTACGGTTTCGGCGTCAACGGTGTCTGCCAATGCCGGCAATTGGGCCCAGGTGGTGGCGACCTCAAAGACTTCGTTGAGGACGAAGCGCATATCACGCAGCGGCGCTTTGTAATCAGCCATGGCAAACCTCGTGAGAACGTGAAAAGTAATTCGGTAAGAGTCGGTTTTACAGGCTCAGAGTGTACCCGAACAACTTTTCAGACACATAGGGTCCACTTGTGACTGATTGGTATTTTTAAGTCATTACAGCGCAAATGCCTCCGCAGGCAGACTCATCAGGCATTCGCTGCCCGCTTCCACCGCAGCGCGGTGGGTGGCGGTACGTGGCAGCAGGCGCTTGAAATAGAAGTCGCAGGTCGCAAGCTTGGCCTTGGAAAAATCCGAGTCCGGTTGCTCAAGGGCAGCCAGCGCCATACGCAGCCACAGGTAGGCAAGGATCACGTAGCCGCTGTACATCAAATAATCCACGGCCGCCGCACCCACTTCATCGGGGTTCTTCATCGCGGCCATGCCGACTTTAGTGGTCAGTTCGCCCCACTCTCCGTTCAGCTGGCTAAGCTGCGCCACATAGGCCTTGAGCTGCGGATGCTCGGCATTCGCCGCGCACAACTTATGCACAATCTTGGTAAAGCCACGCAGCAACTTGCCCTGGCTGCCCAGCACCTTGCGCCCCAGCAGGTCGAGGGCCTGAATGCCGTTGGTGCCTTCATAGATCGGCGCAATCCGCGCATCGCGAGCCAGTTGTTCCATGCCCCACTCGCGGATGTAACCGTGACCGCCGAAGATCTGCATACCGTGGTTGGTCACCTCAAGGCCGGTGTCGGTCATGAAGGCTTTGCAGATCGGCGTGAGGAACGCCAGCAGGTCTTCAGCGTCCTGACGCTGGGTGGCGTCGTTGCTCAGGTGCGCGGTGTCGAGCAACTGTGCGGTGAAGTAGGTCAGTGCGCGATTGCCTTCGTTGAAGGCCTTCATGGTCAGCAGCATGCGGCGCACATCGGGATGCACGATGATCGGGTCGGCGGCTTTATCCGGAGCCTTGGCACCGGTCAGCGAACGCATCTGCAGGCGGTCGTTGGCGTATTTGATCGCGCCCTGGAAGCTCGCCTCACCATTGCAAAGGCCCTGCATGCCGGTGCCCAGGCGCGCGTGGTTCATCATGGTGAACATGCAGTTGAGGCCTTTGTTCGCCTCACCGATCAGGAAGCCCTTGGCGCCGTCGAAGTTCAGCACACAGGTGGCAGAGCCCTTGATGCCCATCTTGTGTTCGATGGAGCCGCAGTGCACCGCGTTACGCTCACCCGAATCCGCATGGAACTTGGGCACGATAAACAGCGAGATGCCCTTGGTGCCCGCCGGTGCGTCCGGCAGTTTGGCCAAGACCAAGTGGATAATGTTGGCGCTCATGTCGTGCTCGCCGGCCGAGATGAAGATCTTGCTGCCGGTGACCGCATAGCTGCCGTCCGCCTGGGGCACGGCGCGGGTCTTGATCAGGCCCAGGTCGGTGCCGCAATGGGCTTCGGTGAGGCACATGGTGCCGGTCCATTCGCCGGCGGTGAGTTTGCTGAGGAACGTGTCTTTCTGCTCGGCGGTGCCGTGGGCGTGGATCGCCGACATCGCGCCGTGGGTCAGCCCTGGGTACATGCCCCAGGAGGTGTTGCTGGAGCCGATCATCTCGCTGAGCACCAGGCCCAGCGACGACGGCAAGCCCTGGCCGCCGTAGGCCGGGTCTGCCGCCACGCCGTGCCAGCCACCCTCCACGTACTGGGCGAAGGCTTCCTTGAAACCCTTGGGCGTAGTGACGACGCCATTGTCGAAATGGCAGCCTTCTTCGTCGCCGCTGCGGTTGAGCGGCGCGAGTACGTTTTCGCAGAATTTGGCGCCTTCTTCGAGAATCGCGCTGACCATGTCCGGGCTGGCATCGGTCGCGCCCAAGGCGGCGTAATGGCCGTGGAAATCAAACACGTTGTCGATCAGAAAACGCATGTCACGAAGGGGGGCTTTGTAGTCAGGCATGGCAATGTCTCCGTCAGCAGATGGTTTCAACCTACTGCCGGGCATTGCCTCGGACAATCACTGTAGCGCTGCTGAATACAGCGCCATCACTCAACCGGCAGCGCCCTCTGTGCGCACCGCGCCACGACGGGTTTGCCCGGCGGCGACCACACAGTTGCGTCCGGCGCCCTTGGCGGCGTACAGCGCCTGGTCGGCGGATTTGAGCACCTCTTCGGGCGTGCGCTGCTCGGGCCTGGCGCTCGGCCACGCCGATGCTGATGGTCACCGAAACACTCGAGGCACCACTGCCCGCACGGCGCTGACGGCCTTGGTGATCGTCCTGGGGGCGGTCCGAATTGCGCAGCTTGATATCGTAGTCCGCGATGATCTCGCGGATCTCCTCCAAGTGCGGCATGCATTCTTCCACCGTCTTGCCGGCGAACACTACGGCAAACTCCTCACCACCATAGCGATAAGCGCGCCCGCCACCGTTGACCTTGGACAGCTTGCTCGCCACCAGGCGCAGCACCTGGTCGCCGACATCATGGCCGTGGGTGTCGTTGAAGCGCTTGAAGTGGTCGACGTCGCTCATCGCCAGCACGTAGTTGCGCCCCAACCGCTGCATGCGCTCGTTCAGCGCGCGACGCCCCGGCAAGCCAGTGAGTTCATCGCGAAAGGCCATTTGATAAGCCTCATGGGCCACACCGGCTGCGATCATCAGCATCACCTGGCTACACATGATGTTCAGGGTGAACGGCAGGATGAATGTCTGCGGCAACATCCAGAACAGCCCCAGCAAACCCACCAGTTGCGCCGCGTGCAGCGGACGTGGCTGATACCAGTACTGCGCCGCCAGGGTCAGGAAGCCGATCAGGAACATCGGGTATGACAGCTGGATCAGGCTCATCCAGCTGCCATGCAGCGCCGGCCAGCGAATCTCCGCCAGCCAATTGAGCACCGCCTGGGGATAACTCTGCTCCAGCGCCAAGGCCACGCTGCCGATCGCCAGCAACACCGCGCCACGGGCGACGAAGTCGCGGAACAGGTGGGTCTTCTCCTGCCATAGCGCGTAGATGCTGAACAACAACGGCAGCAACAAACAACACAGATGAAACACCACCGCCGCGTCTTCGCGCACGCGGCCGTTGTCGCGGTAAAAATCGGTCTGTGTATCCAGCAGGAAGTAGGCGATGTACACCGTGATCATCAGGAACAGTTCACGCTGACGGCGATACACCGCGCAGTACGAGCCACCGAGCAACAGCACCAGGGTCGGCAACACATTGAACAGCGACGTGAAGAAGACGTTGAGGTCCTTGACGTACGCAGCCGAGAGCCCGGCCAGCAGAAGCAGCAACGAAGGTAAAAAGTGACTGAAACGTACAGCGGACACGCGCGACAAGGGTAAAACTCCGACCCGCAAAAAAATGATGGCACTGTGCCTTTATGCCGACAGTTAAGCACAACCTGGCACGCATGTATCACATTGCCATCACTGTAACGGCAGCCAGCGGTAATCCCTGAGCGCTTTACTGTGGTTTTTTATCGCCCACAAAAAAGCCGCCGCTCCCATGAAGAAGCGGCGGCTCTTGAAGTGAACCCGGTAAGGCTTAGTAAGCCAGGCCGAAGTCTTCTTCTTTCATGTCCATCAGGTTGTTGGCGCCCGACAGCATGGTGGCTTTATGGGCCAGGGTACGCGGCAGGATGCGCTGGAAGTAGAAGCGCGCAGTCTGCAGCTTGGCGGTGTAGAACGCCTCTTCGGTGGTGCCGGCAGCCAGTTTTTCGGCAGCCAGGCGCGCCATGTCGGCCCAGAAGTAAGCCAGGCACGCGTAACCGGAGTACATCAGGTAATCCACCGAGGCGGCACCCACTTCTTCGCGGTCTTTCATCGCGGCCATGCCGACCTTCATGGTCAACTCGCCCCACTCTTTGTTCAGAGCCGCCAGCGGTGCAACGAACTCTTTGACCGCTTCGTTGCCTTCGTTGGCCTGGCAGAACTTGTGCACGATCTTGGTGAAGCCCTTGAGCGCTTCGCCCTGGGTCATCAGCACTTTACGGCCCAGCAGGTCCAGGGCCTGGATGCCGGTGGTGCCTTCGTACAGCATCGAAATGCGGCTGTCGCGAACGTTCTGCTCCATGCCCCACTCGGCGATGAAGCCGTGGCCGCCGTAGATCTGCACACCGTGGTTGGCCGATTCAAAACCGACTTCGGTCATGAACGCCTTGGCGATTGGAGTCATGAAAGCCAGCAGGCCGTCAGCCTGTTTCTTGGCTTCGTCGTCGGTGCCGTATTTGACGATGTCCACTTGCTTGGCGGTGAAGTACACCATCGCACGGTTGCCTTCGGCGAAGGCTTTCATGGTCAGCAGCATGCGGCGCACGTCGGGGTGCACGATGATCGGGTCGGCGGCTTTGTCCGGCGCTTTCGGCCCGGTCAGGGAGCGCATTTGCAGGCGATCGCGAGCGTACTTCAGGCCGCCCTGGAAGCCGATCTCGGCGTGGGACAGGCCTTGCAGCGCGGTACCCAGGCGAGCAGTGTTCATAAAGGTGAACATGCAGTTCAGGCCTTTGTTCGCCGGGCCGATCAGGAAACCGGTGGCCGCGTCGAAGTTCATCACGCAGGTGGCGTTGCCGTGGATGCCCATCTTGTGTTCAAGGGATCCACAGGTCACGGCGTTGCGCGCGCCAATCGAACCGTCAGCGTTCGGCAGGAACTTCGGCACGATGAACAGCGAGATACCTTTGGTACCGGCCGGTGCATCCGGCAGGCGGGCCAGTACGATGTGGACGATGTTGTCGGCCATGTCGTGTTCACCGGCCGAGATGAAGATCTTGGTACCGGAGACTTTGTAGGAACCGTCGGCCTGAGGCTCGGCCTTGGTGCGCAGCATGCCCAGGTCGGTGCCGCAGTGTGGCTCGGTCAGGCACATGGTGCCGGTCCATTCACCCGACACCAGCTTGGTCAGGTAAGCCTCTTGCTGCTCGGGAGTACCGTGCTCGGAGATGGTGTTCATCGCACCGTGGGACAGGCCAGGGTACATGCCCCACGACCAGTTGGCGGCGCCCACCATTTCGCTCACGGCCAGGCCCAGGGATTCCGGCAGGCCTTGGCCGCCGTGCTCCACGTCGTGGGCCAGGCTTGGCCAGCCGCCTTCGACGAATTGTTTGTAGGCTTCTTTGAAACCGGTTGGGGTTTTAACGCCCGACTCACTCCAGGTGCAGCCTTCGATGTCGCCCACGCGGTTCAGCGGTGCCAGTACTTGCTCGCAAAACTTGGCGCCTTCTTCAAGGATGGCGTCAACCATGTCCGGGGTAGCGTCCTGGCAAGCCGGCAGGCTCTGATAGTGCGCTTCATAGCCAAGCAGTTCGTCACGAACGAAGCGAATATCACGCAAGGGGGCCTTGTAGTCAGGCATAGCGATAAACCTCTGCTGATGTATCTGGAATGAACAACCGCGTGGAATTGTTGTGGCGGTCAAACAGGTGTTTGAAACATACGTTTACCACCTGGGGATGTCAAGCGTCGTCCGGATGCCGTTTGTCATGACATGAATCAAAGGCGCGCACGGCGACGCCTGCGGCGGGTTGCCACAAGGAGTTCAGAAGGGAATCAAGAATTGTGCAAGCACAACCGACCTCAGTAAGAGGCCGGTGGGAGTCAGAGGGGGTTAAGCGTAGGTGTCGATCAGGGTGCCGAGCATCTCATCCGAAGCCTTGGCGACTTTGGCGCCGAGCTCCACTTGAAATTTGCCTTGGGCCATTTCGACCATGTTGCTGGCCGAGTTGGACGGCTGGGCGCGGTCGTTGGCTTGCAGACGGTCGCTTTGCGCATCCGAGGGCTGGGTCGTCGCAGCGCTGGCGATTTTGCCGGCCGCCTGGTCGACACGGCTCTGCCCGGTCTGAATGCTGCTCAGGCCCGAATAAAACGCGCTGCTTCCGGAGATTTCCATGGCGTAAGCCTGCCTTTAGAGAATCGTGAACCGTGATTGAAGCAGAGTTGCCCGCAAAACGCCCGTCAAAAACACTAATGGCATAATGCCTTAGCGATAGCCAAAATCAGTCAAGCAAGTCCAGCTGCAAGTATTCCGCCACCGCTTCAGCCCCCG
This sequence comes from Pseudomonas azotoformans, assembly GCF_001579805.1. Classification (NCBI taxonomy): domain Bacteria; kingdom Pseudomonadati; phylum Pseudomonadota; class Gammaproteobacteria; order Pseudomonadales; family Pseudomonadaceae; genus Pseudomonas; species Pseudomonas azotoformans. The sequence continues at coordinate 893,562 of NZ_CP014546.1, forward strand.
CCTGCTTGAGTTTCGGCACACGGCCCAGACAGGGCGCAGGCAGCCGTTCGGCCAGGGTGGCGAGGTTCTCTTCCAGACGGGAGGTCTTGGGGTCGATGATATTCGCCACCCACCCGGCCAGCTGCAAACCGTCACGGGCGATGGCTTCGGCGGTGAGCAAGGCATGGCTGATGCAACCCAGGCGCACGCCCACCACCAGGATCACCGGCAGCTTGAGCGCCATGGCCAAATCCGACAGGTTCGCCTGATCGGCCAGAGGCACCCGCCAACCGCCTGCGCCTTCAATCAAGGTGAAATCTGCTTCGCGCGCCAGAATCTGCTGCATGGGCTTGAGCAACGATTGCACGGTCAGAGAGACGCCCGCCTCCCGCGCCGCCAAATGCGGCGCGATGGCCGGCTCGAACGCCACCGGGTTGACCTCGGCATACGTCAGGGGCAACGAACATTCGGCCAGCAACGCCAGTGCATCGGCGTTGCGCAAGCCTTTGGGCGTGACCTGGCAGCCGGAAGCCACGGGTTTGCCGGCGGCAGTGCTTCTGCCGGCTTGTCGTGCTGCGTGCAGCAGGCCAGCAGCGACGGTGGTCTTGCCGACATCGGTGTCGGTGCCGGTGATGAAGTAGGCGGCGCTCATAGAGGTTTCTCCAGTACGGCATACACCACTTGGTAAGTCGCCGGCAGGCCCTGGGCCTGGCGGAACCGCTCATACGCCTGCACCAGTGCAACAATCCGCGCGCGCCCCGTCAACCCTCCCGGCCGGCCGGGGTTGAGGTTGTGCGCACCCAGGGCCTTCAATTCATGGGTGAGGCTGCGCACGTCCGGGTAATGCAACACGTGGGCGCGGCGCTCCAGGCTCACTACCCGCAAGCCGCTGGCTGCGCACAGATGCTGATAAGCCTCGAACGTACGAAAGCGGTTGACGTGAACCAGGCCATCCGCCGCGCGCCAGCTTTCGCGCAGCTCTTCCAGGGTGCCCACACACAGGCTGGCAAAAGCGAACGTGCCACCCGGTTGCAGCACGCGGTAGGCCTCGCTGAGCACCGCCTCAAAGTTGGCGCACCACTGCACCGCGAGGGAGGAGAAGATCAGCGCCACGCTGTCAGCTTTAAGCGGCAAGCGCTCGGCATCGCCTGCGACGAAGTGCTGCGCCCCCCCCAGCGGACGCGCGTGATTGAGCATGCCTTCGGCGATGTCCAGTGCAATGCCTTGGCTGGCGGGCAAACGTTCGGCCAGCACGCGGCTGAAATAACCGGTGCCGCAGCCCATGTCCAGCCAGCGTTGCGGCGCAATGTCGGCCGGCAAGCGTGCCAGCAATTGGCTGCCCACTGCGCGCTGCAACTCGGCAACGCTGTCGTAACTGGCGGCTGCGCGGGAAAAGGACGCCGCCACCTGGCGCTTGTCCGGCAAGGCAGCCGGCAGCGGGGCGTGGGATAAATCAGTCATCGACGCACTCATGCAAAAAAGCCTGGATGGCCCCCGCGACACCGTGGGGGTCTTCCAGAAGAAACGCGTGGCCGGCCTGTTCAATCAGGCCGATTTCAACATCGGGCAGCAACGCCAGCAGGTCGCTGGCGGCTTCGGCGGGGACCAACCCGTCCAGCCCGGCGAACAGGTGCAACTGCGGGCCGCGATACGCCAGCAAGGCTTCGCGGGTGTCGAGTTGGGCGAGCAGTTCGAGGCCGGGCATCAGCACACTGGAAGGCGAATTCGGCGCGCCACTGACCAGCAAGCGCGATAACCCACGCGGGTCTTCGGCGCCTTTGGCACACAACAAACCGAAGCGCTTGAGGGTCACTTGGGAGTCGGCGTGGCAACCGGCGAGAAACGCATCGAAGGTCTCGGCGGGCATCGCACTCGGCCAACCTTCATGGGCGACAAAACACGGATTGCTCGCCAGCGTCAGCAAGCCGCAGCAACGTTCGCCACGCCGCGCCGCCAGCTCCGAAGCGAGCATGCCACCCAGCGACCAACCGCCCAGCCAGGCGTTGTCCGGCAGCGTGGCGTCGAGTTCGTCGAGCCATTCATTCAGGTCGCTGGAATCCAGTGCGGGCAACGGCTCGATCTGCACCTGCAGGTGTTCGTCCAGGCCTTGCAATGCAGCGGCCAACGGTTCCAGCGGCGATACACCGAGGCCCCAGCCCGGCAGCAATATCAGTCGATCACGCATGGTCGGGCTCCGTGGCGCCTAACAAGCGGAAACATTCTTCCAATGCGTTTAACAATAGCTGCACCTGCGCCTCGGTGTGGGCCGCCGTCAAGGTCACGCGCAAACGCGCGCTGCCGGCCGGCACAGTGGGTGGGCGAATGGCGGTGACCATCAGGCCGCGCTCGCGCAGCATCTGCGACAGGCGCATGGCCTTGGCGCTGTCGCCGATCACAATCGGCTGGATCGGCGTGAAGCTGTCCATCAGGTCCAGCCCGAGCTGCTCGGCGCCGTGACGGAACTGGCGGATCAGGTCGTTGAGGTGCTCGCGTCGCCAATGTTCGGTGCGCAAAAGCTCCAGGCTTTTCAAGGTGGCGCAGGCCAGTGCCGGCGGTTGGCTGGTGGTGTAGATGTACGGGCGCGCGAACTGGATCAGGCTTTCGATCAGTTCTTCACTGCCCGCCACAAAAGCGCCTGCCGTGCCGAACGCCTTGCCGAGGGTGCCGACCAGTACTGGCACGTCGTCCTGGCTCAGGCCGAAGTGCTCGACGATACCGCCGCCGTTGGCACCCAGTGGGCCGAAACCATGGGCATCATCCACCATCAACCAGGCGCCCTTGGCCTTGGTTTCACGGGCCAGCGCGGGCAGGTCAGCCAGGTCGCCGTCCATGCTGAATACGCCATCGGTGACCACCAGGGTATTGCCGGTGGCTTTCTCCAGGCGCTTGGCCAGGCTTGCAGCGTCGTTATGCAGGTAGCGATTGAAACGCGCCCCCGACAGCAAGCCCGCATCCAGCAACGAGGCATGGTTGAGCCGGTCTTCCAGCACCGTATCGCCCTGCCCCACCAACGCCGTGACCGCACCGAGATTGGCCATGTAGCCGGTGGTAAACAGCAGCGCACGCGGACGGCCGGTAAGGTCGGCCAGCGCTTCTTCCAGCTCATGGTGCGGCGCCGCATGCCCGACCACCAAGTGCGAAGCACCGCCGCCCACGCCCCAGCGGGACGCACCGGCGCGCCAGGCTTCAATCACTTGCGGGTGATTGGCCAGGCCCAGGTAATCGTTATTGCAGAACGCCAGCAGCGGCTTGCCGTCCACCACCACTTCCGGGCCTTGGGGGCTGTCGAGCAGCGGGCGCTGGCGATAAAGGTGTTCGGCACGGCGGGCAGCGAGGCGCGCGGCGAGATCGAAAGACATCCCTCACACCACAGCGTTATAGAACTGCTCGCTGCTCTTCTGCTCCACCAACGCCTGCTCGATCGCCGCCTGATGCACTTCATCCGCGTGTTCTTCACGAGCTTCCGGGAGGATGCCCAGGCGCGAGAACAGTTGCATGTCCTTGTCAGCCTGCGGGTTGGCGGTGGTCAGCAATTTGTCGCCGTAGAAAATCGAGTTGGCGCCGGCGAAGAACGCCAGGGCCTGCATCTGCTCGTTCATTGCCTCACGACCGGCCGACAGGCGTACATGGGACTGCGGCATCAGGATGCGCGCCACGGCGAGCATGCGGATGAAGTCGAATGGGTCGATGTCTTCGGCGTTTTCCAGCGGCGTACCGGCCACTTTCACCAACATGTTGATCGGCACCGACTCCGGATGCTCCGGCAGGTTGGCCAGTTGGATCAGCAAATTGGCGCGGTCGTCGAGGGACTCGCCCATGCCGAGGATGCCACCGGAGCAGATCTTCATCCCCGAATCCCGCACGTAGGCCAGGGTTTGCAGGCGCTCGCTATAGGTGCGGGTGGTGATGATGCTGCCGTAGAACTCGGGCGACGTATCCAGGTTGTGGTTGTAATAGTCCAGGCCGGCCTGGGCCAGGGCTTCGGTCTGGTCCTGGTCGAGGCGGCCAAGGGTCATGCACGTTTCCAGGCCCATGGCCTTCACGCCTTTGACCATCTGCAGCACGTAGGGCATGTCTTTGGCCGACGGGTGCTTCCAGGCGGCGCCCATGCAGAAGCGGGTCGAGCCGATAGCTTTGGCGCGGGCAGCCTCTTCGAGGACCTTCTGCACTTCCATCAGCTTCTCTTTTTCCAGGCCAGTGTTGTAGTGGCCCGACTGCGGACAATATTTGCAATCTTCCGGGCAGGCGCCGGTCTTGATCGACAGCAGCGTCGACACCTGGACACGGTTGGCGTCGAAATGCGCGCGGTGCACGGTCTGCGCCTGGAACAGCAGGTCATTGAACGGCTGTACGAACAGTGCCTTGACTTCGGCGAGGGACCAATCGTGACGCAAAGTGGCGGTGGTGCTGGCGCTCATGGGCGATTCCTTGATTATGCTTTGGCAAGCGCTGCGGGAAGGGCAATACCCACAGGCACGACACGGATGCTCGGCATATTTAAGGAAGATTCATGCACTGTCAACCAGCCTACAAACACCAGGTTTACATCTGGTTAAAAAACACCCAAACCTGTTTAATCTGCGATGAGGCCACGCAATCAGCCGACTCTGTGTGCAACGTCTGCGAAACCGAGCTGCCGTGGCTGATAGAACACTGCAACCTGTGCGCCCTGCCCTTGCCGATGGAGGGGTTGATCTGCGGCCAATGCCAGAAACATCCGCCGGCCTTTAAACAGGTGATCGCGCCCTGGACCTACAGCTTTCCGGTCGACAGCCTGATCAGCCGCTTCAAGCACCAAGCGCGCTGGCCCCTGGGGCAGATGCTGGCGCGGCTGTTGGCGCAGCATATGCAACATCGCTTCGACAACACCGGACTCACACGCCCCGACTGCCTGCTGCCGGTACCCATGGCCCGCAAGCGCCTGCGTGAACGCGGCTATAACCAGGCCTTGATGCTGGCGCGCTGGCTCAGCCACGACTTGCACATTCCCTACGATGAACACCTGTTGTTACGCCCCCATGAAACCGTGGCGCAACAAGCCCTCGATGCCAAGACCCGACAACGCAACCTGCTCGGCGCTTTCGCCCTGGCGCCCGACGCACGGGTGCAAGGCCGTCACTTCGCGCTGGTGGACGACGTACTCACCACTGGCGCGACCGCCCACAGCCTGGCGCGGTTGTTGATGAATGCCGGCGCACGACAAGTCGATGTGTACTGCGTGGCCCGCACGCCCAAACCGGGCAGTTGACTTGACTCCGGCCACCCTTGCCCGCAACGTTCGGCTTATCCCATCGAAGCGTATGCCCATGTCTCTGCCAACGTCCCTCAGTCAACACATCATCCGCCGTCCCCAGCGCATTGCCTTGCTGGCGCACATCGCTGAGCAGGGCTCCATCACCCGCGCGGCAAAGAGCGCGGGCTTGAGCTACAAAGCGGCGTGGGATGCCATCGACGAGTTGAACAACTTGGCGCAAAAGCCCTTGGTAGAACGCAGTGTCGGCGGTAAAGGCGGCGGCGGCGCCAGGTTGACGGTCGAAGGTGAGCGTGTGTTGCGTCTTTACCAGCGCCTGCAAGTGGTGCAGGCCGAAGTGCTGGGCTCGGACGAAGCCGCCAGCGATTTCAATCTACTGGGCCGCTTGATGCTGCGCACCAGCGCACGTAACCAACTGCATGGCCAGGTCGTCGCCATCGAGCAGCATGGCCGCAATGATCTGATCCGCCTGCAACTGGCCGGGGGGCTGACCCTGGCTGCGCAGATCACCCACGACAGCACCCAGCGACTGGAGCTGGAAACCGGCGTGGAAGTGGTCGCACTGATAAAGGCCGGCTGGCTGGAATTGCTCGCACCCGATGCCTTCGCAACAACTGGACACAATTGCATGAGCGGCATCGTCGACGCCATTCTCGACGCAGAGGACGGGCCCAGCGAAGTGCGTGTCACCCTGCCCAGCGGCCAGGTTTTGTGCGCCCTGGCGCAGCCCGCCACGCTCAAGGCGCTGCGCGTGACCGAAGGCAAAGCGATCCAGGTTCAATTTGCGCCGAGTAATGTGCTGCTCGGCACGCCGGTGTAAGGGGTCCGCTATTTAAACTGCAACAATTTCGTCACGCCCGCTCCTTATGGTGTCTGCAAAAACCGCAGGGAGCCTGAGATGAGCCTATTAGAAGAAAACCAAGCCACCGACCTTGAGCAAATGGTCGGCCTCACCCGCCGCCGCTTCATCGGCGCCGGTGCCCTGTGCGGTGCCGCGATGTTCCTGGGTGGCAACCTGCTGAGCCGCAGCGCTCTCGCCGTCAACGCCGCCAGCGCCAGCCCGTTGCTGGGCTTCACCAGCATCGCCGCCGCCACCAGCGACGCCATCACCTTGCCGCCGGGCTACAGCGCGTCGGTGCTGATCAGCTGGGGCCAGCCGCTGAGCAAGAACGCGCCGGCCTTCGACCCGTCCGGCAACGGCACGGCCAAGGCCCAGGAACAGCAGTTCGGCGACAACAACGACGGCATGAGCCTGTTTGCCTTCCCCGGTGACGACAACCGCGCGCTGATGGCGATCAACAACGAATACACCAACTACCGCTACCTCTTCGCCCACGGCGGCGCGCCGCAATCGGCCGAAGACGTGCACAAGGCCCAGGCCAGCGAAGGCGTGTCGGTCATCGAAGTGCGGCGCAAGGGCGACACCTGGCAGTTCGTGCAGGACTCGCGTTACAACCGCCGCATCCACGGCAACTCGCCGATCCGCCTCAGTGGCCCCGCCGCCGGCCACGACTGGCTGAAAACCAGCGCCGACAAATCCGGCAAAAAAGTCCTGGGCACCTTCCAGAACTGTGCCAACGGCAAGACGCCATGGGGCACTTATCTGACGTGTGAAGAGAACTTCACCGACTGTTTCGGCAGCAGCAACCCACAACAAACCTTCGATGCCGGGCAGAAACGCTATGGCGTGGTCGCCGCCAGCAAAGACATCAACTGGCATCAGCACGACCCGCGTTTCGATATGGCCAAGAACCCCAACGAACTCAACCGCCACGGTTGGGTGGTGGAAATCGACCCGTTCGACCCGCAATCCACCCCAGCCAAACGCACAGCCCTGGGCCGCTTCAAGCACGAAAACGCCGCCCTGGCCGAAACCCGCGACGGCCGCGCCGTGGTGTACATGGGCGACGATGAGCGCGGCGAGTTCATCTACAAGTTCGTCAGCCGCGACAAGATCAACCACAAGAACCCCAAGGCCAACAAAGACCTGCTCGACCACGGCACCTTGTATGTGGCGATCTTCGACGCGGGCGACGGCAACGCCGACCACCCCAAGGGCAAGGGCCAATGGGTCGAGCTGACCCACGGCAAAAACGGCATCGACGCCAGCACCGGCTTCGCCAGCCAGGCCGAAGTGCTGATCCACGCGCGCCTAGCCGCCAGTGTGGTGAAAGCCACGCGCATGGACCGCCCGGAATGGATCGTGGTCAGCCCCACCGACGGCCAGGTCTATTGCACCCTGACCAACAACGCCAAGCGCGGTGAAGAGGGCCAGCCGGTGGGAGGCCCCAACCCGCGTGAGAAAAACGTCTACGGCCAGATCCTGCGCTGGAAGGCCGACGCCGATAACCACGGCGCCTCGGAATTCACCTGGGACCTGTTCGTGGTGGCCGGCAACCCTGGCGTGCACGCCGGCACGCCGAAGGGTGGTTCGTCGAACATCAACCCGCAGAACATGTTCAACAGCCCGGACGGGTTGGGCTTCGACAAGGCCGGGCGATTGTGGATCCTGACGGATGGGGACTACAGCAACGCAGGTGACTTCGCCGGCATGGGCAACAACCAGATGTTGTGTGCTGACCCTTCCACCGGGGAAATCCGCCGCTTCATGGTCGGACCGGTGGCCTGTGAAGTGACGGGCATCAGCTTCTCGCCGGATCAAAAGACGCTGTTTGTGGGGATCCAGCACCCAGGCGAAACCGGTGGTTCGACTTGGCCGGAGCATCTGCCGAATGGCAAGCCGCGCTCGTCGGTGATGGCGATTCGGCGGGATGACGGCGGTATCGTCGGCGCCTGATAGGGCCTCTGTGGTGAGGGGGCTTGCCCCACTCACCACAACAGCACAGTCACCACCTATCTCAACGTTGGTGGGTTACCATACCCGGCCGGACGCGGCGCCCTGCTGCGCGCAGGAGTTCGCATGGCCCACCCGTTTGAAACACTCACGCCCGACCTGGTGCTCGACGCTGTCGAAAGCATCGGTTTTCTCAGCGATGCTCGCGTTCTGGCGCTCAACAGCTACGAAAACCGCGTCTATCAAGTGGGCATCGAAGACTCGGAACCGCTGATCGCCAAGTTCTATCGGCCGCAGCGTTGGACCAACGAGGCAATCCTCGAAGAACACCGCTTCACTTTCGAACTGGCCGAATGCGAAGTGCCGGTGGTCGCGCCATTGATCCACAACGGCGAAAGCCTGTTCGAACACGCCGGTTTCCGCTTCACCCTGTTCCCCCGCCGTGGCGGCCGTGCGCCGGAGCCGGGTAATCTCGATCAGCTGTATCGCCTTGGGCAATTGCTCGGACGTTTGCATGCGGTGGGCTCCACCCGCCCGTTCGAACACCGCGAAGCCTTGGGCGTGAAGAACTTCGGTCACGACTCACTCACCACCTTGCTTGAAGGCAATTTCATTCCCAAGAGCCTGCTGCCGGCCTACGAGTCCGTGGCCCGCGACCTGCTCAAGCGTGTGGAAGAGGTGTACAAAGCCACGCCGCACAAGAACATCCGCATGCACGGCGATTGCCACCCCGGCAACATGATGTGCCGCGACGAGATGTTCCATATCGTCGACCTGGACGACTGCCGCATGGGCCCGGCGGTGCAAGACCTGTGGATGATGCTCGCCGGAGATCGTCAGGAATGTCTGGGACAGTTGTCGGAACTGATGGACGGCTACCAGGAATTCCATGACTTCGACCCGCGTGAACTGGCGCTGATCGAACCGCTGCGTGCCTTGCGCCTGATGCACTACAGCGCCTGGCTGGCACGGCGTTGGGACGACCCGGCGTTCCCCCACAGCTTCCCGTGGTTTGGCAGCGAGCGGTATTGGGGCGATCAGGTGTTGGCATTGCGCGAACAATTGGCCGCCTTGAATGAAGAGCCATTGAAGCTGTTTTGACGGACAAATATCCTTACAATCGCGCTTTGTTAGCTGCCTAAGCAAGGATTCTGCAATGCAAGCCGCCAACCCCCGCAAGGGGTACATCCTGGGCCTGAGCGCCTACGTCATCTGGGGTCTGTTCCCGCTCTACTTCAAAGCCATCGCCAGCGTGCCCGCCGCCGAGATCATCGTGCACCGCGTTTTGTGGTCGGCGTTGTTCGGCGGTTTGCTGTTGATGGTGTGGAAGCATCCCGGCTGGTTCCGCGAGTTGCGCGACAACCCCAAGCGCCTGGCGATCCTGGCCCTCAGTGGTTCACTGATTGCGGGTAACTGGCTGACGTATGTGTGGTCGGTGAACACCGGGCGCATGCTGGAAGCGAGCCTGGGTTACTACATCAACCCATTGGTGAACGTGGTGCTGGGCATGCTGATCCTGGGTGAGCGCCTGCGCCGCTTGCAGTGGGTCGCCGTCGGGCTGGCGGCCGTGGGTGTGGCCCAACAGGTGTGGCAGGTCGGCAGCTTGCCGTGGGTGTCGCTGGTGCTGGCGTTGACCTTTGGCTTCTACGGGCTGATTCGCAAGCAGGCGCCGGTCAAGGCGCTGCCGGGGCTGGTGGTGGAAACCTGGATGCTGGTGCCGATTGCAGTTGCCTGGTTGCTGTTCAACCCGACCGCCCATAGCGCGCAGATGGCGTTCTGGAGTACGTCCGAAGCCTGGTGGCTGGTGGCGGCCGGCCCGGTGACGCTGATCCCGCTGGTGTGTTTCAACGCCGCCGCACGGCATTTGCCCTACACAGCGTTGGGCTTTTTGCAGTACGTCGCGCCGACCCTGGTATTGCTCGAAGCCGTGCTGCTGTTCGGCGAACACCTGGCACCGAGCACGCTGACCGCGTTCGCCTTCATCTGGGCGGGGCTGGTGGTGTATAGCGTGGATATCTGGCTCAGCGTGCGCAAACGTTGATCAAATAACGTACAAACCTCTGCAGGCTACAGGGCGCGTGGCTTGCAGACATCCACCCCAAGGTTATCCACAACCTGGTCCCCGCCATTTGTGCACAAGCTTTTGAAATTGCTCGTTTTTTGCTCAAACAGCGAAGAACCCCGGCCGGCGTGGGCTGGCGAGGGGTCTCTACAGGTTATCCACAGGCCCATGCAAGATTTCCATGCATAACCCTGTGGGCAGATTATTCCTCGTCATTTATTCCTCGTGGTGCAGTTCCACCATCAAGTCATCGGCCAGGGTTTCCAGGGACAGCTGCAAGGTGTCCAGGGATAACGCGGTCGGCACCTGCAACAGCGCCTCGGCGGTAAACAACGGATCGCCGCTCATGGGGGCCGGGCGCACATCGGTGCTCAGGCTCTCCAGGTTCACGCCCTGCTGGCTCAGCAGCGCGGTGATCTCGCGCACAATGCCCGCACGGTCATTGCCCACCAGCGTCATCATGATCGATTTGGACGCCGACGCTTGCCCACTACTGCCCTCGCCCACCAGCACGCGAATGCCATGGGTGGATAAATCCTCCAACGCCCCGACCAACGCCTGACGGTGCTCTGTAGGCACGCTGACCCGCAGGATCCCGGCAAACTGCCCGGCCATGTGCGCCATGCGGCTTTCCAGCCAGTTGCCACCGTGGGCGGCGATATTCTGCGCGATGCGCTCGACCAGGCCGGGTTTGTCGGCAGCGATAATTGTGAGTACAAGATGGTCCATGGCAACGCCCTCTGGAATTCAATCTACAAGGTGGACCCGAAGGCCCTCGATAACAAATCGTGTACCATTTTTATATTTATCTGGAACAATCCAATAGTTTTTTGAGAACATCCGGTTCTCCGCTGTGACCGTACGACCAAAGTGGGTCGCTAAACGACGTATTTAGTCTAATTTTCACAACCGCAAGTCATCATGTAGTATGCGCAACCTGGCACTACATAATGAAAATCTAAAAAGCGCTTAAGCTGTGCAGAGTGAGGCAAGCAATGACTGAACACGTTCAAGTCGGTGGCCTGCAGGTCGCCAAAGTCCTGTTCGACTTCGTGAACAACGAAGCCATTCCCGGCACCGGCATTACTGCCGACCAGTTCTGGGCCGGTGCCGACAAGGTCATCCATGACCTGGCCCCGAAGAACAAAGCCCTACTCGCCAAACGCGACGATTTCCAAGCGCGGATCGATACCTGGCACCAGACTCATGCCGGCCAGGCGCACGACCCGGTGGCCTACAAAGCCTTCCTGCAAGACATTGGATACCTGCTGCCAGAAGCCGTGGACTTCCAGGCCACGACCCAAAACGTCGATGACGAGATCGCCCGCATGGCCGGCCCGCAGCTGGTAGTGCCGGTGATGAACGCCCGCTTCGCCCTCAACGCCTCGAATGCGCGCTGGGGCTCGCTGTACGACGCGCTGTATGGCACCGACGCCATCAGCGAAGCCGACGGCGCCGAAAAGGGCCAGGGCTACAACAAAGTGCGTGGCGACAAGGTCATCGCCTTCGCCCGCGCCTTCCTCGATGAGGCCGCACCGCTCAGCGCCGGCAGCCACGTCGATTCCACCGGCTACAAGATCGTCGACGGCACGCTGATCGTCAGCCTCAAGGGCGGCAGCAACAGCGGCCTGCGCGACGACGCACAGTTGATCGGTTTCCAGGGCCCTGCGGCCGAGCCGATTGCGATCCTGCTGAAACACAACGGCCTGCACTTCGAAATCCAGATCGACGCCAGCACCCCGGTCGGGCAGACCGATGCCGCCGGCGTCAAAGACGTGCTGATGGAAGCCGCGCTGACCACCATCATGGACTGCGAAGACTCCGTCGCCGCCGTCGATGCCGATGACAAAGTGGTGATCTACCGCAACTGGCTCGGCCTGATGAAGGGCGACCTGGCCGAAGAAGTGGCCAAGGGCGGCAAGACCTTCACCCGCACCATGAACGCCGACCGCGTTTATACCGGCGTGGATGGCCAGGACGTGACGCTGCACGGTCGCTCGCTGTTGTTCGTGCGCAACGTGGGTCACCTGATGACCATCGATGCGATCCTCGACAAAGACGGCAACGAAGTGCCGGAAGGCATCCTCGACGGCCTGGTCACCAGCCTCGCCGCGACCCACAGCCTCAACGGCAACAACAGCCGCAAGAACAGCCGCACCGGTTCGGTGTACATCGTTAAGCCGAAGATGCACGGCCCGGAAGAAGCTGCGTTCACCAACGAGCTGTTCGGCCGCATCGAAGACGTGCTGAAGCTGCCGCGCAACACGCTGAAAGTCGGGATCATGGACGAGGAGCGCCGCACCACGGTCAACCTCAAGGCCTGCATCAAGGCGGCCAGCGAGCGCGTGGTGTTTATCAACACCGGCTTCCTCGACCGTACCGGCGACGAGATCCACACCTCCATGGAAGCCGGCGCGATGGTGCGCAAGGCCGCGATGAAGGCGGAAAAATGGATCGGCGCCTACGAAAACTGGAACGTCGATATCGGCCTGAGCACCGGTCTGCAAGGTCGCGCGCAGATCGGTAAAGGCATGTGGGCCATGCCCGACCTGATGGCGGCGATGCTCGAACAGAAAATCGCCCACCCACTGGCCGGCGCTAACACCGCCTGGGTGCCGTCGCCTACAGCGGCAGCCCTGCACGTGTTGCATTATCACAAGGTTGACGTATTCGCCCGCCAGGCCGAACTGGCCAAGCGCGAGCGTGCGTCCGTGGACGACATCCTGACCATTCCTCTGGCCAGCAATACCGATTGGTCCGACGAAGAGATCCGCAACGAACTGGACAACAACGCCCAAGGCATCCTCGGTTATGTGGTCCGTTGGATCGACCAAGGCGTCGGTTGCTCGAAAGTGCCGGACATCAACGATGTGGGCCTGATGGAAGACCGCGCCACCCTGCGCATCTCCAGCCAGCACATCGCCAACTGGCTGCGCCACGGCATCGTCAACCAAGACCAGGTGATGGAAAGCCTCAAGCGCATGGCGCCGGTGGTGGACCGTCAGAACGCTGGGGATAAGTTGTACCGTCCACTGGCACCGGATTTCGACAGCAACATCGCGTTCCAGGCAGCGGTGGAGCTGGTGATTGAAGGGACCAAGCAGCCGAATGGCTATACCGAGCCGGTGTTGCATCGTAGGCGTCGGGAGTTCAAGGCCAAGAATGGCCTGTAAATGAAAAGAGCCCCGGTCGAGAGACCGGGGCTTTTTTCATTGCAGGCCAAGTCAGTCCGAATTGTTCACGAACGTCCCATTGATTACGACCTCAGTGCTACCGGACCCAAATCGAACATTCAGCAAGATGCCGGTGTGCTGATAGCTTGTACCGAATTCAGGACGAACAACAGACAAGAAAATCTGCCCCGACACAGGGCTGGAATGCAGCACGCCGTTGAGATCTCGATACGTCATATTCGCCCAACCGCCCGGGTTTGGAGCGACCTCGAATACATGGATGCCATTCGGAACGTTGTGTCCATAGTCGATCTGAATACGCTCTGGGTCGGCTCCCAATATGGCAGTCCATGACAAATACCCGAAAACCTCATTGGCGACGAAAAAGCGCGGTGTATTTTGTTCAAGTACGAGGACGTAGGAATTACCCGTCTGCGCTTTGGCCCTGGCCTCATTTAGATCTTTGTCTTCTACTTCAAATGGCTTGGTACTCATGACGAACTCCTGTTCAAAGGGTTTCGAGGCACCAGTCTTGCAAAGTGCTCTCCATACCACTGAACAATAATTCCGCCTACACGCCTACTGTCATAAATGACAGTCCCGACAGACGTTACCTACTGCGCCATCCCCAACTCCCGCTTCACCATCTTCGCCAACTTCACGCTATCAATTGGCTTCAACAAAAAATCCACCACACTCAAATGCATCGCATCGATCACGTCCGGCGCTTCGGCATCCCCCGACATGATGATGATCGGTAGCGCCGCACGGGTGGACTCACGCACTTGTCGGATGAGTTCCAGGCCATTGCTGGGCGCCATGCGCAGGTCAGTGATCAGCAAACCGATGGAGCTGCTCGACTTCAACAAATCCCACGCCGCCTCACCACTGTCGGCGGTCATGCAGCGAATACCGTCCAGCCCCAGGATTTCCGCCAGCAGTTCGCGTGCGTCCTTGTCGTCGTCGACGATCAACACGCGTTGTGGCGGTAAATCAGGCTCCAGCATCACGGCGCTCAGCGCCTCGCGCTCGGCATCACTCAAAATATCGTGGTCGGACATACGGTTCTCAGCAGTTCTCATCAATCTCCCAGCACACTCGTCAGACATCTGCGGAAGGGCGATCAATGTGCACTTCGTCGGAAAGTTTGCCTAGTGGGCGTTCTACGGGTTTTGGACGATAGTCATGTAAGGTTTTTCCCTAGGTGTGTGCCGTTTGTATCGACCTAGACTTACGTCCAATGGGCACCCGCTGCGCAGGAGTCGACCATGAGGGACGATAACGACAAAAAAACTGCGGTCATTGTTATGAGTAAAGCTGATGCCTTCGCCCAGGCGGGGAAAACTGCTGTGTTGCAAAATATCCACGGCACCCTGCAGTTCCTGCAACGCTTCCCGCCGTTCAACCAGATGGAAAACGCCCACTTGGCGTTTTTGGTGGAACAGTGCCAGTTACGCTTCTATGGCCCCGGCGACAGCATCCTCAAACCGTCGGGCGGGCCGGTGGAGCACTTTTATATCGTCAAGCAGGGCCGGGTGGTCGGTGAGCGGCCAGACAGCGCCGAAACCACGTTTGAAATCACCACTGGCGAATGCTTCCCCCTCGCCGCACTGTTGGGCGAACGCGCGACGCGCACCGAGCACAAGGCCGCCGAAGACACCTTCTGCCTGCAACTGAACAAACCGGCGTTCATCAAGCTGTTTGCACTCTCCAGCCCGTTTCGCGATTTTGCCCTGCGCGGCGTCAGCAGCCTGTTGGATCAGGTGAATCAGCAGGTGCAGCAAAAAGCCGTGGAAACCCTCGGCACTCAATATTCCCTGAACACGCGGCTCGGTGAATTGGCCATGCGCCACCCCGTCACGTGCAGCCCCGCCACGCCGCTGCGCGAAGCCGTCACGCTGATGCATGAGCAACAGGTCGGCAGCATCGTGATCGTGGATGAACACAAGGCGCCCCTGGGGATTTTCACCCTGCGCGACCTGCGCCAGGTGGTGGCCGATGGCACCAGCGATTTCAGCCAGGCCATCGAAGGGCATATGACCCAGGCACCGTTCTTCCTGACGCCGGACCACAGCGCCTTCGACGCCGCGATCGCCATGACCGAGCGGCATATTGCCCACGTCTGCCTGGTCAAGGACCAGCGCCTGTGCGGCGTGGTGTCCGAGCGCGATCTGTTTTCCCTGCAACGGGTGGACCTGGTGCACCTGGCGCGCACCATCCGCAATGCGCCGAAGGTGGACAATCTGGTGGCGATTCGCGGCGAGATCGGCCAGTTGGTCGAACGCATGCTGGCCCATGGTGCCTCGTCCACCCAGATCACCCACATCATTACGCTGCTCAACGATCACACCGTGTGCCGGGTGATCGAGCTGACCCTGGCCGAAAAAGGCGACCCCGGCGTGCCCTTCAGTTGGTTGTGCTTTGGCAGCGAAGGCCGCCGCGAGCAGACCCTGTACACCGATCAGGACAACGGCATCCTGTTTGATGCCAAGGACGCGGCCGAAGCCGCGGCGATCCGAGGCCGGTTGTTGCCGCTGGCGCAGCAGATCAACCAGAGCCTGGCGCTGTGTGGGTTCAGCCTGTGCAAAGGCAACATCATGGCCGGCAACCCGGAGCTGTGCCTGTCACGGGCGGAATGGGCGCGACGGTTTGCAGCGTTTATCCGCGAAGCCACGCCGGAGAATCTGCTGGGTTCCAGCATCTATTTCGATCTGCGTGTGGTGTGGGGCGATGAACGCGGCTGCGAGCAATTGCGCCAAGGTATTCTCGACCAGGTGGCGGACAACCGGTTGTTTCAACGCATGTTGGCCGAAAACGCGTTGCGCCAGCGGCCGCCCGTAGGACGTTTCCGCGAATTTGTACTCACGCGTAAAGGCGGCGAAAAAGCCACGCTCGACCTCAAGGTGCAGGGCCTGACCCCTTTTGTCGACGGCGCGCGCCTGTTGGCCCTGGCCAATGGCATCCACGCCAACAACACCCTGGAGCGCCTGCGCCAGTTAGTGTTCAAGGAGGTGATCGAGCCCCTGGACGGCGCGGCGTATGAAGAGGCCTACCACTTTATCCAGCAGACCCGCATGCAGCAGCACCAACTGCAAACCCGCGAGAATCAGCCGTATTCCAACCGTGTCGACCCGGACAGCCTCAATCATCTGGACCGGCGCATCCTGCGTGAATCCCTGCGCCAGGCCCAGCGCCTGCAAAGCAGCCTGACATTGCGGTATCAGCTGTGAGCTTGTTCAACTGGCTGCGTAAGAAAGCGCCCGGGCTCGACAGCGCGCAACAGCAGCGCCTGGCGCAACTGCGCAAACCCACACCGCTGGGCGACGTCACCCTGCGCAACCAGCGCTGGGTGGTGGTGGACCTGGAAACCAGCGGCCTCAACCTCAACCGTGACCAGGTGCTGTCGATTGGCGCGGTGGTGATCGAAGATGGCGCGGTGGATTTCTCGCAACTGTTCGAACGCACGCTGCAACGGACCGAAACCAAACTCAGCCCCAGCGTGTTGATCCACGGCCTCGGCCCCAGTGCGATTGCCGCCGGCAGCGATCCGGTCGATGCGTTACTGGACTTCATGGACTTTGTGGGCGACAGCCCATTGCTTGCCTTCCATGCGCCGTTCGATCAACACATGCTGTGCCGGGCGCTCAAGGACAGCCTGGGTTATCGCCTGGCCCATCCGTTTCTCGATGTTGCAGACATTGCCCCGCTGCTGTGCCCGGATGCGCATATTCGCGAGGCCGGGTTGGACGACTGGATCAACCACTTCCACCTGCATGTGGGCGAGCGCCACCACGCCAGCGCCGATGCCCTGGCCACGGCGGAGCTGATGCTGATCCTGTTCAGCCGCGCGCGCCAGCAACACATCGACACGACACAGGCGTTGCAAGAGCGTTTGAGCCAATGGAAACGGCGTCAACACGCGCCATCGTTTTAATGTCATCTCCCGACAGACGCCAATTGCGCCCACTCCACGGCTCTGACACAATCGCGAATAATTCTCGTTAGTTTAAACATCGCGTTTACCAGGTGATGCCTTGTCGTCGATCCAGAACCCACACAGTGAGCTTGTTGGCGCGTTGTATCGCGACCATCGTGGCTGGCTGTTGGCCTGGCTTCGACGCAACGTGGCCTGCCCAAGCCGCGCCGAAGACCTGAGCCAGGACACCTTCATGCGCCTGCTCGGCCGTGATGAGTTGCGTGAACCCCGCGAACCAAGGGCGTTCCTGGTGGCAATCGCCAAGGGCTTGTTGTTCGACTACTTCCGTCGCGCGGCCCTGGAACAGGCGTACCTCACTGAACTGATGCTGATCCCGGAAAGCGAACACCCGTCGCCGGAAGAACAGCAACTGATCCTCGAAGACCTCAAGGCCATCGACCGCCTGCTCGGCAAGCTGTCGAGCAAGGCCCGCGCCGCCTTCCTCTATAACCGCCTCGACGGCATGGGCCACGCCGAAATCGCCCAACGCCTCGGCGTGTCGGTACCCCGCGTGCGCCAGTACTTGGCCCAGGGCATTCGCCAGTGCTACATCGCGCTGTATGGCGAGCCGCTGTGACGGTGATCAGCTCCAAACCCGTCTCGGCCCGCGTGCTGGATGCGGCGATTGCGTGGCAGCTGTCCCTCGACTCGGGCGACGGCAGCGTAATTGAGCGTGAAGAATTCGATAAATGGCTGGCCAGCGACGAAGAACACGTCCGCGCCTGGCGCCAGTTGGGCATGCTCGACCAGCGTTTCAGCGTAGCCTCGGGCCCGGCGCGGGCGGCGTTGCTGCAATCGCGTGAAGGCATTCGCCAGCGCGTGCGCAAGCTGGGCAGTGGCCTTGCCAGCATCGCGCTGGTGATTGGCCTGGCGCTGTTTGCCGGTGAACGCTATGTGCCGATCCACTATTGGCTGGCCGACCAACGCACCGCCACCGGCGAGCAGCGCACGCTGAAGCTGGCGGACGGCACGCTGATCAACCTCAACACCCACAGCGCCATCGACGTGCGTTTTGACGAAAAACGCCGACTGATCGTGTTGCAGGAAGGCGAAATCCTGGTCGAGACCGGCCACAACGATGCGCGGCCATTCTATGTGCAAACCCGCGACGGCAGCCTGCGGGCGCTGGGTACGCGGTTTATCGTCAGGCGCGAAGACGACGCTACGCGCTTGAGCGTGCTGCAATCGGCCGTGGCCGCCCAGCCCGAAGCGCTGAATCAGGAACAGATCTTCAAGGAAGGCCAGCAAGTGCTGATGCGCAGCGATGGTCTCGGCCCTGCGCTTGCCGTCACCCCCGCCACCGACGCCTGGACGCGCGGCATGCTGGTAGTCGACAACGCGCGCCTGGGCGATGTGGTTGCGGAGCTCAGCCGTTACCGCACCGGTTACCTGGGGGTGGATAAACACGTCGCTGACCTGCGCATCACTGGCAGCTTCCCGCTGCACGACACCACGCTGGCGCTCAACGCGCTGCTGCCGACGCTGCCGGTGCAGATCGAGCAGCACACGCCGTGGTGGGTGACCGTGATCGGCAAGGCACCCGCGGCCAAATAAAAAATATTTTCATCCTGCCCTATCACTTTTCGATTCTCGTTCGGCACCTAGGCAATTGCGAAATATTTCCATTCAGGAGCCGCCCTATGTCCCGCACGCTAGACACCTTGTTGCGCCCCAGCCTGTTAGCCGTGGCGATTGCCCTCAGCGCCCCGCTGGCCAGCACTTCGCTGATCGCCGCGGAACAGGCGTCCAGCGTGCGCACCTACAATCTGCCGGCGGCCCCCCTGGCCACCACCCTGAACCAGATCGCCAGCCAGGGCGGCCTGGCGCTGACCCTCAGCCCGGCCTTGGCGTCGGGCAAGACCTCGGCGCCGGTCAAGGGCCAGTTCGATGCTCCGGGCGCGCTGCGTGAAGCACTGCGTGGCACGGGGTTGCAGCTTGAGCAGAGTACGGCGGGGACCTACACCCTGGTGGCGATTCCAGAAGGCGTCGTGGCGTTGCCGACCACCAACATCACCGGCCAGGACAGCTATGAAAGCGCCTGGGGCCCGGTCGACGGTTACCTGGCCAAGCGCACCGCCGCCGGCACCAAGACCGACACCGCGCTGGTCGAGGCACCGCGTTCGATCTCGGTCGCCACCCGCGAGCAGATGCAAGACCGCAACGTGCAAAACCTGGATGACGCCGTCAAGTACATGCCGGGCATCGTGTCCGCCAGCTACGGCAGCGACACCCGCTACGACTGGATGCGTGTGCGCGGTTTCGAACCCACCCAGTTCCTCGACGGCCTGCCGCTGCCGCGTGGCGTGTACGCCAACCCGAAGGCTGAGACCTGGAACCTCGACCGCCTCGCCCTGCTGCGCGGCCCGGCCTCCTCGGTATACGGCCAGACCCCGCCGGGCGGCCTGTTAGACATGGTCAGCCGCCGTCCCAGCGAGGAGTCGAGCCACGCCGTCCAGGTGCAATACGGCAGCGATAACTACCGTCAGATCAACTTCGCCAGCACCGGCAAGATCGACGATGACGGCCAGTTCCTCTACGGCCTCAGCGGCGTGGTGCGCGACGCCGGCACTCAGGTCGACCACATCGACAACAAGCGCTACAACCTTGCGCCAAGCCTGACGTGGAACATCGATCCGGATACCAAGCTGACCTTCTTGTCGCAGTTCACGCGGGACGATACCGGCACGACCAGCCAGTTCATGCCGATCCAGGGCACCAAGATCAAGTCGCCGCTGGGTGACGTTTCCCACCACAAGAACCTGGGCGACCCGGACTACGAGTTCTACGATCGCACCTACTACGCGCTGGGCTATGCGTTCGAACACCGTTTCAACGACACCTGGCAGTTCAAGCAGAACCTGCGCTACACCAAGTCGGAACTGGACTTCCGGCAGTTGACCGTCGGCTCCTATGCATTTTCCCCGGCAAATGCCGCGGGCGATATCAGCCGCTCGACCACCAACGTCAACGAAAGCATTGGCCAGTTCGCGGTGGATAACAATTTCCAGGCGGATTTCGCCACGGGCGACGTTATCCACACCCTGTTGCTCGGCCTGGATCACCAACGCACCGACACGTCCTACCGTGCGATTTACGGAACCGCGTCAAACATCAACATCTTCAACCCGATCAACACCACGCCGACGCTGCGCCCAACCGGCGTGCGGCCTTTCTACGACTACAACCAGAAAACCGTGCAAACCGGCCTCTACGTGCAGGACCAGATGGCCTTGGACAAATGGCGCCTGACCCTGGGCGGGCGTGAAGACTGGGTGCATCAGGGCACCACGTACTTCAACGATAACGACGCGACCAACACCGACCGCATCAAGCATTTCAGCGGCAACGCGGCGCTGAGCTACGTGTTCGACTCGGGCTTCGTACCGTACTTGTCCTACGCCGAGTCCTTCCAGCCGGCGAGCAACGCCGATACCAATGCCACCAAGACCTTCAAACCGACGGAAGGCAAGCAGTGGGAAATGGGCGTCAAGTATCAGCCGCCCGGCTCCAACACGTTGCTGAGCGCAGCGGTGTACGACCTGACCCAGAAAAACGTGCAGGTCACGACGCTCGGCGCAGGGGGCCAGCAAATCAACAGCCAGACCGGCGAAGTGAAGGTCAAGGGCCTGGAGCTGGAAGCCGTGTCTGACGTGACCGAGAACCTCAAAGTCATCGCCGCCTACACCTTGGCCAAATCCGAGGTGCAAAAGGGCATCTACAAAGGCAACCGCCTAACGTTGATGCCTAACCAGCAAGCCTCGCTGTGGACTGACTACACGTGGCACACTGGCCCGCTCGATGGCTTCGGCATCGGCTTCGGCGCGCGCTACACCGGCAACACCTACGGCGACCAGGCCAACACCTGGCTCGGCAAGGCCAACGCCTATACCGTGTTCGACGGTTCGGTGCATTACGACCTGGGCCGCCTGGACAACAGCCTCAAAGGCGCATCGGTCAAGTTGAATGCCACCAACCTGTTCAACAAGGACTACCTGTCGACCTGCGATGGCAACTACTGCTACTTCGGCGACCAACGCAGCGTCGTCGCCAGCGCCACCTACCAGTGGTAATCGGCTGAGTTAACCCCAGGCCGCCCCCGTGGGCGGCTTTGGTGTGTCTGAAGGTTGAAAAAATGAAAAGCAAAACCATCCGCCGCTGGTCCTTCATCCACACTTGGACCAGCCTGATCTGCACGGTATTCCTGCTGCTGCTCGCGCTCACTGGCCTGCCGTTGGTGTTTCACCATGAGATCGATCATCTGCTGGGCAACGAGCCGGAACTGGCGCAAATGCCTGCTGACACGCCGCAGCTCAACCTCGAACAACTCGTCAGCGCCGCCCAGGCCCATCGCCCCGGCGATGCCCTGCAATACCTGGCCTGGGACGAGGATGACAAGAACGGCGTGATCGCGATCATGGCCGCCACCGCTGGCACCGAGCCCAACGCGTCCCACACCTTCATGCTTGATGCGCGCACCGGTGAAGCCGTGGAAACCCCGGCGGCCAACGGTGGATTCACCTTGTTTCTGCTGCGCCTGCACGTGGACATGTTCGCCGGCCTGCCGGGCAAGTTGCTGCTGGCGTTCATGGGCATTCTGTTTGTGCTGGCGATTATCTCGGGCACGGTGCTGTACCTGCCGTTCATGCGTCGCCTGAAGTTCGCCACGGTGCGCCAGGACAAATCCACGCGCCTGCGCTGGCTCGACCTGCATAACCTGATCGGCGTGGTCACCCTGACCTGGGCCTTGGTGGTGGGCGTGACCGGCGTGATCAGCGCCTGCGCCGACCTGATCATCGCCGCCTGGCGCCAGGACAGTCTAAGCGCCATGATCGAGCCCTACAAAAACGCCCCGCCGCTGACCCAGCGCGCACCGGCTACCGAACTGCTGACCATCGCCGCCAAGGCCGCCCCCGGCATGGAGCCGGACTTCATCGCCTTCCCCGGCACGCGCTTTTCCAGCGAGCACCACTACGCCGTGTTCATGAAGGGCAGCACCCACCTGACCTCGCACCTGCTCACGCCGGTGCTGATCGACGCCAGCACCCTCGCTGTCACCGCCATCGCCAAACGGCCGTGGTACATGGACGCCATGGGCATGTCCCAGCCGCTGCACTTCGGTGACTACGGCGGCATGCCGATGAAAGTCCTTTGGGCAGCGCTGGATGTGCTGACCATCATCGTGCTGGTCAGTGGGATTTACTTGTGGATGGTGCGGCGCAAGGCGGGCAAGGCATGAAGCCGCGTCAATCGAACTTCTGGAAAGTGTTTGGTATCCCGCTGGGGATCGGCCTGCTCAGCGCGGCCGGGTTGTTTGCGGCGTTGCTGGGGGACGGGCTGTGGGATTCGCTCAGTTGGGTCGGCTTGGGCATTCCCGCTGCAATTGGCACTTGGGCCTTGCTCAAGCGGTGAGATAGATTAGCCCGGCCCTTTCTTGAGGAATGCCCATGTCCGCTCCCAGCATGACCTTGTTCCACAACCCCGCTTCCCCCTTCGTGCGTAAGGTGCGCGTGCTGCTGGCTGAAACCGGCCAGCAGGACCGCGTCGCGCTGCACGGCTGCATGCCGACCCCGGTCAACCCGGATGCGCAGGTGGTGCAAGGCAACCCCGTGGGCAAGATCCCGGCCCTGCGCCTGGCCGATGGCACGGTATTGCACGACAGCCGGGTGATCCTCGATTACTTCGATCACCAGCACGTCGGTAACCCACTGATTCCCCGCGACGGCTCGGCCCGCTGGCGCCGCCTGACCCTGGCCTCGATGGCCGACGGCATCATGGATGCCGCCGTGTTGGTGCGCTACGAAACGGCCCTGCGTCCAGCCGAAAAGCACTGGGACCAGTGGCTCGATGAGCAGCGCAACAAGATCCGCCGCAGCCTCTCTGAATTGGAGGCGGATGCGATTGCCGAACTGACCAGCCACTTCGACATCGCCGCCATCAGCGTGGCCTGCGCCTTGGGTTACCTCGACTTCCGCCATCCGGACATGCAATGGCGCCTGGATAACCCGCAGCTTGCCGCCTGGTATGCCGAGGTCAGCCAGCGGCCTTCGATGCAACAGACCCAACCCCCGGTGTAAGATTTTACTGTGGCGAGGGAGCTTGCTCCCGTTGGACTGCGTAGCAGGCCCATTCTTTGGGGCCGCTTCGCGGCCCAGCGGGAGCAAGCTCCCTCGCCACAGAAAATAGCTGATTAATCCGTAGCACCAATTTTTCCCGCTCCAGCCTATCCTCCCGCAACCCGATCATTGCACCGCCTCCAGGTCAAACTCCAAAGGCTCAACCGCCTTGCGCTTGCCCACGCCATACCAATCCAACTTGCGTGTCAGCACCATCACCGTGCCCAGCAGGCCGAACAGCAGCAACGAGCCCATCAGCAACGCGTAATCCTCGGCACTCAACAGCCCGTACAACAAGCCATACAACGCCGCCAACCCCGCTGAAAACCCCAGCCCGTGAGCGACGCTGCGCAGCACGTGGCACACATAGAAGCCAATCAACAACACACAGGCGCTGGCAGAGATGAGGTAAGCCAGGGCGAACCCGATGTGCTCGGACAACGACAGCAACAACAGGTAGAACAACGCCAGCGCAAACCCCACCAACGCGTATTGGATTGGATGCACCGCCAGGCTCTTGAGCACTTCGAACAGGAAGAAGCCGGCGAAGGTCAGGGCGATGAACAGCAGCGCGTATTTGATCGCACGATCGCTCTTGAGGTACTGGTCCACCGGGTCGATGAAGTTCACGCCGAAGCTGCGGTTGTTGAAGTCTTCACAGCCCTGCTTGTCCAGACAGGTTTGCAGGGCTTGTTCAAGGTTGGTGGAGAAGAACGAGGTCTGCCAATTAGCGGTAAAACCCTTATCGGTAATCTCACGTTGTGCCGGCAGGAAATTGCCGATGAAGCTGGGATGTGGCCAGTTGGAAGCGAGTGACACCTGGCTGGTCTTGCCCACCGGCACCACTTGCAGTTGCTCGGTGCCTTGCAGGCGCAGGTCGAAGGCGAAGTCCACGACGTTGGGCTTTTTGCTGTCGTGCTCCGGCAGTGTCACGTGCACGCCCTCACCCAGCCAGTCCACCTGGGAGCCGGGCTCGAACTCCAGTTGCTGGCTGCCCAGCTCCAGTTTCAGCGCGTTCTCGATGCCGCGAATATCGCTGATGCCCACCGCCAGAAACGCCGGCTCAAAACGGTAATCGGCAAAATTCTCCGTAATGCCCAATTGCGCAGGCAGCTCGAAACGCCCGCTGATGCGGTTGTCGGCATGGAACAGCCGCGCCTGGTAGATGCCCCGCGCACGCAGTTCGGTTTGCACTTTGCCGTCGAGTTCAAATCGATCCGGCAGGAAATACAGACGACCGCGCTCTTCCCGGGTGACTTCGTAGCGTTTATTGAGCTTTTCATTGAGCTTCCACTCGCGCACGGTCTTGCGATAAGGCACCACCATCACCGGGCCGGTGAGGCGCTGGCTGTAGCTGGAGCTGCGGGCAATGTCATCCAACACCTGATCACGCGTGAACTGGCGGTCGGCGATGATGCCGTTGATCATCAGCAATGGAATCAGCAATACCAGCATCAGCAGCGCAATCGCGCCAAGTTTGAAAAGCAGGCTGCGGTTCATGGGTCTCTCCCTGTTTTGATGGGGAGAGTCTGGGCAGCCCGTGTGGGCGATTTATGTGGGCAATGTGGAGACTGTGTGGAGATGCAGTACCACCTGCACGCCGCCGTCGACATTGCCGATCTGCAATGCGCCGCCGTGCAATTTCATCACTTCCTCGACAAAGTTGAGGCCCAGCCCCGTGCTTTTGCGCCCACTGGCCGGGCGTGGCAGCGAGTAGAAACGCTCGCTCAGGCGCGGCAGGGCGTAGTCGGGAATCGGTGCGGCCTGGTTGAACAGGCTGACTTGCACGTCGTTGTGTCGCGTCTGTGCGCTGAACTTCAACAGGCCGCCGGGCGGTGTGAAGTCCAAGGCGTTATCCAGCAGGTTGCCCAGAGCCTGACGCAGCAGGAAGGGTTCACCGTACACCTTCACATCCGCCGCAATCGACTGCTCGACCTGCAACCCGGCGCCTTCAATCCGCGCGCACTGAGCCTTGAGCACTTCATCGACCATCGCCGCCAGCGGGATACTCGCCTGCTCTTCCAGGCCCTGACGCTGTTCGACCTGCGCCAGGTTCAGCAGGCGCTCGATCAGCTGCTGCAGACGCGCGCTTTCGCTGTCGATGTTGCTGACGAAGCGCTGCTGTTGCTCGCGGGTCATCTCACCCTGCAACAGCTCCGCCGCACCGCGGATCGCGGCCAATGGGCTCTTCAATTCGTGGGTCAGGGTGTGTACGTAATGTTCGACGTAGGCCTTGCCTTCCAACTGCGTGCGCATGTGCTCGACGGCGGTGGACAGCTGCTTGAGTTCACCGCCACGGTAATGGGGCAGCTCGGCACGCCGCCCCTCGCTGACGGCTTCGGCGTAGGCGGTCAGACGGCGCAGCGCCACGCTCAGCCACCAAGACAGCAGTGCGCCCAGCAGCAGGCCCAGAATCACCAGGCCCGCGCCGTACCACAGCAGGCGGCGCTCGGTGCGGTCGACATAAGGCTGCAATGAACTGTTCGGCTTGGCCACGGTGACCACGCCGATGATCTGGCCATTGTCACGGATCGGCGCGCCCACGTGCATCACCGACGAGGCGGGGTCATCCAGTTCGCTACGGGTAGAGCGCGCGCCATACTCGCCACGCAGGGTCAGGTAGACGTCGTTCCACTTCGAATAGTCTTGCCCCACCGCTTCGCCCGTAGAGTCGAGCAACACGGTGCCCTTGGCATCGGTTACGTAGATACGGTGGTTGACCTGGTTCTTCGGCAAGCCCCAGATGGTCGCGCCCGGCTGGCGGTTGCCATAGGCCTTGAGCAGCTCCGGCCAGTGGCTCTGGCCGAGAGTGCCGTTCTTTACGTCACTGCGCACGATCTCGGCCAACAGGTTGGCGGTATCCACCAGGGTTTCTTCGGTGGACTGGCGCACGCCAGGGCGGATTTCCTTCATCACGGTGCTAAGCACGAAGTAGCCAGTCAGGCCGATAAACAGCGCATACACCAGGAAAATCCGCAGCCCCAGGCGCATCAGCTGTTGCTCGGGCTGTAGCTGTAGCCGAGGCCACGATGGGTCTGGATCGGCTCGGCATCGGCAGCCACGCTGCGCAATTTGCTGCGCAGGCTTTTGATATGGCTGTCGATATTGCGCTCGTAACCCGCATCCGCCGCCACGCCCACCGCGTCCAACAGTTGCTCGCGGCTGAACACACGCTCGGGCTGTTCCAGCAGGCTTTGCAGCAGGCGAAATTCATGGCGTGTAAGGCTCAACGGCTGGCCGCGATAGCTGATCTGCATGCGCTCCAGATCCACCTGGAACACGGCCGGCGCAGCACCTGGGCCAATGCGTTTCAGGATCGCCCGGACCCGCGCCGTCACCTCCCGTGGGCTGAAGGGCTTGACCACATAATCGTCGGCGCCGATCTCCAGCCCCACCACGCGGTCGATCTCGCCATCCCGCGCGCTGAGAAACATGACAGGCACTTCGCTGAACCGGCGCAGTTGCTTGCAGGTTTCAAAGCCGGTGATATCCGGCAGGCCGATGTCGAGGATAATCAGGTCGGCGGGGGTCTGGCGCTGATGCTCCAGCGCCGCCTGGCCGAGGGTCAGCCAGGTGGTGGTGAAGCCCTCGCCTTGCAGGGCGAAGATCAGCGTGTCGGCAATCGCCGCTTCGTCTTCGACAATCAGGATATGCGGCATGTAGGTCCGTCAGCAGTCCGGTTTGTCGGCAGTGTAACGACGGGCCGGGTTTACCGCAGCGCCAAATTCACGCAGGGCCTTGGCGCCGATCAGCAACGGGTAGTTGAAGCTGCTGCGGTCGGTGAGGTTGACCTCGACGGTGCGCTTGACGTCGCCCAGGCACATTTCCAGGTCGATCACCGGGCGCTTGGCCACGGTGGCTTCGTCTTTGTCGTCGTCTTCGTCGGCGCGGCTCTTGATCTTGCTGATGCGCGACACCTTGTGTTCGTAGACTTTGTTGGAGGCGTCTTTGCCGCCGAGGCGGAAGCGCACCCAATCGTCGCCGTCACGGGTGAAGGTCTCGATGTCGCGGGCCGACAGCGAAGCAGTCAGCGCGCCGGTGTCCATCTTGGCCTTGAAGGTTTCGCCGATCTCCGGCAACTGGATGTATTCGTAGCGACCGTAGAGGGTCGGTTCGGCGGCCATGACCGGCAGGGCAGCCAGGGCGAGAGAGGCAAGGAGCAGTTTCACGAAGTGATTTCCTCGGAAAGAAGTAGGCGGATTCTAGACCGCAAAGGCAGCACTTAGTTAGCTCGCCCCAGCATAACCGGCACATTGTGAAACATTCGTACGGTGATTTGCGATTTGGTCTCTAGACTCACCTCTCTTATGATGGCCCGCCCACCGGACTCCAAGAGTTGCTTATGCGCCGCCTGCTCACCGGCTGTTTTGTCTCATTGCTACTGCTGCTCAACACCCTGGTCCTGATCGGGCCGTTGATGGTGTTTGCCCTGCTCAAGCTGGTGGCCCCTGGGCGCTCGCGTGACTACATGTCCTGGGCGGTGATGTGGATCGCCGAGACCTGGGCCGAGATCGACAAGCTGATTTTCGCGCTGTGCATCCCGACCCAATGGGATATTCGCGGTGGCGAAGACCTGCGGGGCGATACGTCCTACCTGGTGATCAGCAACCACCAATCCTGGGTGGATATCCCGGCGCTGATCCAGGCCCTCAACCGCCGCACGCCGTTCTTCAAATTCTTCCTGAAAAAAGAGCTGATCTGGGTGCCCTTCCTCGGCCTGGCCTGGTGGGCATTGGATTACCCCTTCATGAAGCGCTACAGCAAGGCCTTCCTGGCCAAGCACCCGGAACTCGCGGGGCAGGATTTAAAAATCACCAAGGAGGCCTGCGAGCTGTTCAAGCGCCAACCGGTGACGGTGGTCAATTATCTGGAAGGCACGCGTTTCAACGAAACCAAGCGCAAGCAGCAGGGCTCACCCTTCACTCGCTTGCTCAAGCCCAAGGCGGGCGGCGTGGCGTTTGTATTAGCGGCGATGGGTGAACAACTGGATGCCGTGCTCGACGTGACCGTGGTCTATCCACAGCACAGGATTCCGGGGTTCTGGGATTTGATCAGTGGCGCGGTGCCCAAGGTGATCATTGATATCCGCACCCGCGAACTGGATCCGGCATTGTGGCAAGGGGATTACGAGAATGATCCGGCGTTTCGCCAGACCATCCAGAACTGGGTGAACCAACTCTGGATGGAGAAGGACGCGCGCATCGAGCAACTGCGCGCGGAGCGCTCTTAACTGCCAGTGCCCCAGGCCTGGGCCAGTTTGCCCAGCACCGAGCTGCTGGCACCCTGGCCGCCCAGGTATTGCAGGATGACCGGGGCAAACTGGCCGACCATGCCGCTGTCCATGCCCAAGGCGCTGAAGGCGGTGTTCAGGTCGTTGGTGCTTTTCACATTACCCAACAGGCCATCCAGGCCGCTGGTCTTGCTGCCGCCGGTCTGGCCGAGCATCCCGCTCAAGGCGCCGAGGCTGCCCAATGCGTTGTTGCCCGACAACTGGTCGAGGCCCGGCACGCTGTTGCCCAACTGCGAATAATCGTTGCCGCTCAGCTTGTTCTTGGCCAGGCCGAGCATGGCGCCTGTACCGCCGACCGCTTGTTCGGGGGTGATATTCAGTTGCGAGGTCAGTGCGCTTAACAGGCCGGCCGTCTCGGAAGACGGGGCGGCAGCGGCTGCCTTGTTGTTGCCACCCTGCATGCCGGAAATCGCATTGGCTGCGTCGCCAAGGCTGAAGCCTGCGGCGAACACCGGGGCGGCTGCCAGGGTCATCAGGCAGGAAAGGGCGAAACCGCGTGAAATCTTCATCGAAACAACCTCTGGGTGTAAGAGCTAAAAGCAGGCGTTTGACTGACAGTCCGGAACGATTGTTCCCACACCAAGGTTAGTTCAGATTTTTCTGCATCCGAATGGCCTCGGCCCGCGTATAGCCTGCATACGCCGCTCGGAGTTGGATGGAATGAATGCCCAGGCTGAACTACCCTCCGCTTACCGCGTGCCGTCCCGTCACCCTCGAACGAGGGTCTGGAGAAGCCCTATTAGCGCCGATGATGCTGACCCCTTGCGCCCTTTGCTGGCGCAATGTGCCCTGGGTAACCGCCAAGCGTTCGAAACCCTCTACCGCAGCGTTTCGCCGCGCCTGCACGGTGTGGCCCTGCGCTTCATGGGCCGCACGGACCTGGCCGAAGAAGTGCTGCAGGAAGCCTTCGTACGCATCTGGTACAACGCTTCGCGCTACGAGGCGCACCTGGCGGCGCCGATGACCTGGATGGTCAACATCACCCGCAACCTGGCCATCGACCAGTTGCGCAAACACCGCGAACAGCCGCTGGCCGATGGTCAGCAAGACGCCTTGATCGATGACGCCCCCAGCGCCCACGACCAACTCGACCATGAACGCCAAGCCCATGCCCTGAACCGCTGCCTGGACACCCTCGACGGCATGCAACGCCGGTCGATCAGCGTGGCGTACTTCCAGGGCCTGTCGTGCTCGGAGCTGGCCACGCAGTTGGCAGCGCCCCTGGGTTCGGTCAAATCCTGGATCCGCCGCGGCATGGAACGCCTGCGCAGGTGCCTTGAATCATGAACTACCAGACCACCGCCCTGCGCCGCGCCCTGGCCGCCGACTACGCCATCGGGCTGATGCCCGCTACCGCGCGTCGGCGCTTTGATGCGCTGTTGCTGGAGGATGCCGCGCTGCGAATGGAACTCGGCCATTGGCAGGACGCGCTCGCCAGCCTGACCGGTGCCCTGCCTGAGCGACCCGTTCCGGAACACGTGTGGGCAGGCATCAAGGCACGCATCGAGCCGCAGGTGCTACATGTGCCGACGAAGCAAGCGTTCTGGAAAAACCTCCGCGTCCTGGCCGCCGCCTGCGCAGTGGTCGTCGCCGTCACCGTCGGTGTGCTGTACCAACGCGACACAGGGGTGGCGTACAACGCCACCCTGGTCAACGCCAACCAACAACCCGCGCTGCAGATCAGCGCGTTCGCCGACCACCTGCAAGTGGAACCCCTGACACTGGCCGCGATAGCACCGACGTTGAGCCTGGAACTGTGGGCGATTGCGCCGGGTGGCAAACCCATCTCACTGGGCTTGCTGCCCGCCGCAGGCAAAGGCCGGATTCAACTGAGCGAGACACAGCGTGCGTTACTCAGCGCGCCGCTGACCCTGGCCGTGAGCCTGGAGCCGCACGGCGGCTCACCGACCGGCCAACCTACCGGACCGGTGCTGTATCAGGGCCAATTGGCATCACTTTGAGCTGAACCGGGGCCAGGAACCCATCGTGCAAACCAGGGTCCATGACAGGACTGAAAGCCTTGTCAGGAATAGCCCCATGAGCGCGACCCGCCCCCAAGTGATTGAGCAAAAGCCCCCATTCTGGAGCCGCCCACGTGTGTTTATCGGCGTCTGCATGGCCATCGTCGCCGGCCTCGGCGGCGCGCTCTACACCCAGGACAACGTCAAGTCCGCCGCCACGCTGGTGACCACTGCCCAGCAGCCGGCCGCGCAAATCAGGGCGCACAAGGATTACCTCGAAGTCGAACCGATCGCCACGGCGGCGCCTGAGCCGGATCGCAGCCTGGAACTGTGGGCCATGCCCGAAGGTGGTGCGCCGGTTTCACTGGGGCTATTGCCGGAAGATGGCAAAGGCATTATCGGACTCAACCCGCGCCAGCAGAAAAGCATCCGTAAGCCGGTAGAGTTGATGGTGAGTTCGGAGACCAAGGGTGGGTCGTTGAGCAAGCAGCCGACGGGGCCGACGGTTTATCAGGGGGCGTTGGCTGCTCGCTGAGTCGACGTCCCGCGTTGCTCGCCACGATGCATAGGAGCTAGATATAACTACCCCATCACGCCATCTTGCCTCAGGAAAAATGTCCCTCTCAACCATCATTTAACCGAGAGGCAACATGGAACTCTTTTCCACCTTATTCATTGAAACCTTCGCTGCAACCTTGCACGCCCTGAGCAACGGTCGAACCCTGGTTGCGCCGCAGGACTTCCCCGTAGAAAGGGCTTACACAAAATTCATTTTCAACCTGGAAAGCCGAGAGAATGAAGATGAGTTTGAAGTCGTCATCAAGGCAAAACTCATAGACTTTCGCGATGAGTGCAACCGCTACACACCGCCCTCCAGCAGCCTGATAAAGGCACCTGCGGGCTACTACTTCATCGACCGACCCGTTTCTGGACAAACCGCAATGGCCTGTGCGACCCGTACGTTGCGCGCGGAAGTCTTCGATATAGCCCTTCGCGACAATCGCTTCCCCTACAACAGTCATGCCCCGATCGTCATCCACGCGTTCCATGGGATACACGTTGAGTATGAGGTCATAGCCAAAACAGCCTCTGGCGCCACGGATAATTCCGACAGCTAACGTCCGCTAATCCGCAACCAGCGGTCCAGGTTATAGCGGAACCGAACGACTCTGACAGCCCACCCAAGGCAGCCTTCCCATTCAAAGGGAAGGCTCAGCCATAAAACAAGGAGCTGTAACGATCATGATCGGATTGATACCCAATTTTTATGCTGCCTTCAGCGCACTCAACCATTTACCAGCTCGCAGCCAAGCCCAGTCTTCACGGCCCCAAGCCACCGGCATCGACCAATGCCCCGCCCCCCGTGACATCCAATCCAAACCCTACACAGACCCTGACCTTCCAGCGCCCTATGGCGAGGGTTATCAATACACTGCCACCACCAACGGCAAGTCGTGGACAGGGCAAACGGCAGCCACCCAGGATGACTACCTGGCCCCGGAGTACGAGCTGAAGGCCGAGGCCATCAATGAACGCAACGGCAAGATTCATTGCGACTACGGCGGCAAGCGCCTGATCAAGAACGGTGAGGTGGCCGATCCCTATCTGCGACTCACGACCATCAAGTAACCCATAAAAATGGCGACCTCCGGGGTCGCCATTTTTTCAGCCTTGAGCCTTACGCCGCACTGAACAGCTTGTGCGGATCAATCACAAACTTCTTCGGCACGCCCGCATCAAACTCGCCGTAGCCACGTGGTGCGTCATCCAGGCTGATCACCTGCACGCCGACGATTTCGGCAATGTTGATACGGTCCCACATGATCGCCTGCATCAGCGCGCGGTTGTACTTCATCACCGGGGTCTGGCCGGTGTGGAAGCTGTGGGACTTGGCCCAGCCGAGGCCGAAGCGGATGCTCAGGCTGCCCATTTTGGCGGCGGCATCCACGGCACCTGGATCTTCGGTGACGTACAGGCCAGGAATACCGATTTTGCCCGCCACGCGCACCACGCCCATCAGCGAGTTGAGCACCGTGGCCGGGGCTTCTGCTTTCACGCCTTCATGGCCGTGGCCACGGGCTTCGAAACCGACGGCGTCGACGGCGCAATCCACTTCCGGCTCGCCCAGCAACGCGGCGATCTGTTCGTGCAGTGGGGTATCGGTGGACAGGTCGGCCACTTCAAAACCCTGGGCCTTGGCGTGGGCCAGGCGGATCGGGTTGACGTCGCCAATGATCACCACCGCCGCGCCCAGCAGGCGTGCAGATGCGGCAGCGGCCAGGCCGACCGGGCCGGCACCTGCAATGTAGACGGTGCTACCTGGGCCAACGCCTGCAGTCACGGCGCCGTGGTAGCCGGTAGGCAGAATGTCGGAGAGGCACGTCAGGTCGCGGATTTTCTCCATGGCCTTGTCGCGGTCCGGCAGTTTCAGCAGGTTGAAGTCCGCGTATGGCACCAGCACGTATTCGGCTTGGCCGCCGGTCCAGTCGCCCATGTCGACATAGCCATAGGCGCCACCGGCACGGGCCGGGTTGACGGTCAGGCAGACGCCGGTGTGTTGCTCTTTGCAGGAACGGCAGCGGCCGCAAGCCACGTTGAAGGGAACCGAAACCAGGTCGCCGATCTTTAGGTTTTCGACGTCGCTGCCCTTCTCGATCACTTCACCGGTAATTTCATGACCGAGCACCAGGCCGGTCTGGGCAGTGGTGCGGCCACGCACCATGTGTTGGTCGGAGCCGCAGATGTTGGTGGAAACCACGCGCAGGATGACGCCGTGCTCAATCTTCCTGCCACGGGGGTCCTGCATTTTGGGATAGTCGATTTTCTGTACTTCGACCTTGCCGTTGCCGAGATACACGACACCACGATTACCAGACATGCTTTCACCTCGCTGTTGTTTTTATGGAACTGCGTTGCCCGTTGGGTGGGCAGCGCGTTTAAGTGCTCGGGTACAGATGCTGTTTGTTGTCTTTGCAATCAGAGCACCACAGTCCGATTGGCGTTGAGAAACACCCGCCGCTCAATGTGATACCCCACCGCCCGGGCCAGTGTCAGCCCTTCAATATCGCGCCCCTTGGCAATCAAATCCTCTGGATAGTGGCTGTGATCCACCACCTCCACGCCCTGGGCAATGATCGGGCCTTCATCCAGATCATTGTTGATGTAATGCGCCGTGGCGCCGACCAATTTCACGCCCTTGTTGTACGCCTGGTGATACGGCTTGGCGCCCTTGAACCCCGGCAACAATGAGTGGTGAATGTTGATGGCTTTGCCATCCAGCTTGCGGCACAGCTCCGGCGACAGCACTTGCATGTAGCGCGCAAGGATCACCAGTTCCGCGCCGGTGTCTTCCACCACTTGCCACACCTGACGCTCCTGGGACGGTTTGTCGTTGGGGTCGAGGGGGAAATGGTAGTAGGGAATCTGGTGCCAGTCGGCCAAGGGCTTCAAATCAGGGTGGTTGGACACCACCGCGACCACGTCCATCGACAGTTGGCCGATGCGCTGGCGATACAGTAGATCGTTCAGGCAATGGTCGGCCTTGGAGACCATGATCACCACTTTTGGCCGGTAATTCGGCGCCGTCAGCTCGAAGATCATGCCGAAGGCTTCGCCGCGCGTGGCCAGGCCATCGCGGAAACCTTGTTCGTCAAAACCGTCGGGCTGGCGAAACTCCACGCGAATAAAGAACCGGCCCGAAAGCCGGTCATCGAACGAGTGGTGCTCAGTCACGTAGCAACCCTGTTCGAACAGATAGCGGGTGACCGCGTCCACCGTGCCGAGCACGCTGGGGCAGTCGGCGGTCAAAATCCATGTATCAGGTGCGCGGCTCATGGGTATTCCTCAGGCTTGGACGCTCAGGCCGAATTCGGCGGATGCATCCTGTAACCACAACCACCAGTAATCCGAGAAGCTGCGGCGAATCAGCAGTTCCCAAGTGTCTTCGGCCGTGTGACGGATCACTAGTTGCGACTTGGCGAACACCGTGCCCACCGCCTTGCCCACCGGGAAGTTGTTGGGGTGCACGTCGTAGCTGGTGGACTTCATCAGCACATCGCGCACGTTCGGGCCGCTCAGTTCAAGAATCTGCTGGCCGCCGCTGACGTTGACGATCTGGATATGCAGCTCACCCAGGGCGGCACGCAGGCTTTTCTCGGCGGCGAATTCTTCGCCGCTTGGCACGATGAGCAACCACTCATCCGGGCCGAGCCACTGCAAGCTGGTTTCGCCTTTGACGATCACGGTCAAGGCGCTCGGCAGTTCGATGCCCAGGGCCTTGTGTACGCCAGCGGCGAAGGCTGCATCATGGCCGTCGCCACGGATGGTCAGGTGGCCCAGAAGTTTCTTTTCGCGCACGGTCACGCCGGCGTTCTTGCGGCCCTTGCCGACCAGGCTGGCGAGGTCGGCATGGTGCAGCGACGACTCGGCCTTGGCCCCGGTGGTTGGGCGTTGTTGGTACACATTGGCTGCTGTCATAAAGCACCTTTGAATGCTGCTTGGAATGCGGCCCCTGTGGGGCCGCAACTCGGTCCATCAGATGTTCTGGCGATCGCCTTTCGGGTCAAAGAACACCGAGGAAACAATCTCCGCCTCGATCACGCTGCCATCCGCCTGCGGCGAGAACACGCGCTCACCAATACGCTTCAAGCCGCCCTTCACCACACCCATGGCGAACGAATAGCCTAGGGAGTTGTGCGCATAGCTTGAGGTCACGTGGCCGACCATCTTCATCGGAATCGTCTGCTTCGGATCGAACACCAACTGCGCGCCTTCCGGCAGCCATACATTCGGATCGATCGGCTTCAAGCCCACCAGTTGCTTACGCTCTTCGCGCACGCAGTCTTCACGGTTCATGCCGCGCCAGCCGATCCACGAGAACGGCTTGGTACGGCCGACGCACCAACCCATGTTCAGGTCGTCGGGGGTCATCGAGCCGTCAGTGTCCTGGCCGACGATGATGAAGCCCTTCTCGGCCCGCAGTACGTGCATAGTTTCGGTGCCGTACGGCGTCAGGTTGTACTTCTTGCCGGCGTCGACGATTTTTTCTAGCACGCCCATGGCGTAGTCGGCCTGCACGTTGACTTCGTACGACAGCTCACCGGTAAACGAGATCCGGAACACCCGCGCCGGTACGCCGCCGACCAAGCCTTCCTTCCAGGTCATGAACGGGAAGCCGTCCTTGTCCAGGTCGATATCAGTCACTTCCGCCAGCAGCTTGCGGCTGTTGGGGCCGGACAGGGTCATGGTGGCCCAGTGGTCGGTGACCGAAGTGAAGTACACCTTGAGGTCTGGCCACTCGGTCTGCT
Organism: Pseudomonas azotoformans; assembly: GCF_001579805.1. Classification (NCBI taxonomy): domain Bacteria; kingdom Pseudomonadati; phylum Pseudomonadota; class Gammaproteobacteria; order Pseudomonadales; family Pseudomonadaceae; genus Pseudomonas; species Pseudomonas azotoformans. The sequence goes on from NZ_CP014546.1 coordinate 929,467, forward strand.
GGTAGATTTCCAGCCACTGCAACACGCGAGCCGCGCCGCCGGTGGTGGTGGTCATCAGGAAGTGGTTGTCGGCGAGGCAGGCAGTCACACCGTCGTCGAAGACCATGCCGTCTTCCTTGCACATCAGGCCGTAGCGCGCCTTGCCCACATCGAGCTTGGTCCAGGCGTTGGAGTAGATGCGGTTGAGGAACTCGCGCGCGTCCGGGCCCTGGATGTCGATCTTGCCGAGGGTCGACGCATCCAGCAGGCCGACGCTGTCGCGCACGGCCAGGCATTCGCGTTTCACCGCGGCATGCAGGTCTTCACCGTTGCGTGGGAAGTACCACGGACGTTTCCACTGGCCGACGTCTTCAAACTCGGCGCCGTTCTTCACGTGCCAGGCTTGCAGCGCGGTGTAGCGCACCGGCTCGAAGATGTGCCCACAGTGACGACCGGCGACGGCGCCGAACGTGACCGGCGTGTAGTTCGGGCGGAACATGGTGGTGCCCATCTGCGGGATGGTCACGTTCAGCGAACGGGCGGCAATCGCCAGGCCGTTGACGTTGCCCAGCTTGCCCTGGTCGGTGCCGAAGCCCAGCGCGGTGTAGCGTTTGACGTGTTCGACCGACTCGAACCCTTCGCGGGTCGCCAGTTCGATGGCGGCGGCGGTCACGTCGTTTTGCAAGTCGACGAATTGCTTCGGCGCCCGTGCGGTTGGCTTGTCGTGCGGCACTTGGTAGATCGCCAGTGTCGGCTCTTCCAAGCGGCTCAAGGCTTTTGGCAGGGTGCCTTCCACCGGGGCAAAACCGGCTTCGCTGGCCGCGCGCACGCCGCCTTCAAAACCGTCAGCCAGGGAATCGCCGAGGCCATAGACGCCGTTGATGCCACCGACGCACACGCGTTTTTGCGGTGCTTCGCCCGGTACAAAACCGAGGATGTCTTCACGCCAGGTCGGCTTGCCGCCCAGATGCGAAGCCAAGTGAACCACCGGGCTGTAGCCGCCGGAGCTGGCCACCAGGTCGCAGTCCAGCCACTCGCCAGGGCTGGTGACTTTATGCGCTTTGACGTCAATTGCAGCCACGCGGGCAGCAGTCACGTGCTTGCTGCCACGGGCCTCGATCACGGCGCTGCCGGTGAGGATACGAATACCTTTGGCGCGGGCTTCTTCCACCAGCGCGCCGCGTGGGTTGTGGCGCACATCGGCCACAGCCACCACTTGCAGGCCGGCGTCGAGCCAGTCCAGCGCAACGCGATAGGCGTGATCGTTGTTGGTGGACAGCACCAGCTTCTTGCCCGGTGCCACGCCGTAGCGACGCACGTAGGTCGAAACCGCACCGGCCAGCATGTTGCCCGGCACGTCGTTGTTGCCGTACACCAGCGGGCGCTCACACGCACCGGTCGCCAGCACCACACGCTTGGCGCGCACACGGTGGATGCGTTGGCGCACCACACCAATCGGCGCACGGTCACCCAGGTGGTCGGTGAGGCGTTCGTGAATAGTCAGGAAGTTATGGTCGTGATAACCGTTGACGGTGGCGCGGGGCAGCAACACCACGTCTGGCAGGGCCTTCAATTCAGCAATGACACTGGCAATCCATTCCGCCGCCGGCTTGCCGTCGAGGCTTTCGCGCGAATCGAGCAGCGAACCGCCGAACTCTTCCTGCTCATCGGCGATGATCACGCGGGCACCGCTGCGTGCGGCGGCCAGTGCGGCGGCCAGACCCGCAGGGCCCGCGCCGACCACCAGCACGTCGCAGTGACGGTTGAAGTTGTCATAGGTGTCCGGATCGTTTTCGGTCGGCGAGCGACCAAGGCCAGCGGCCTTACGGATGTACTTCTCGTACGTCATCCAGAACGATTGCGGGTACATGAAGGTTTTGTAGTAGAAACCCGGCGGCATCAGCTTGCCACCGACCTTGCCAAGAATGCCCATCACGTCATTGTTGACGTTCGGCCAGCCGTTGGTGCTGGTGGCGACCAGGCCTTGGTACAGCGCCTGTTGCGTGGCGCGCACGTTAGGAATCTGGGTGGCTTCGGTGGCACCGATCTGCAGCACCGCGTTCGGCTCTTCGGCGCCCGCAGCAAAGATGCCGCGAGGGCGCGAGTACTTGAAGCTGCGGCCGATGATGTCGACGCCATTGGCCAGCAGGGCTGCGGCGAGCGTGTCGCCTTCAAAGCCTTTGTAGCTCTGGCCGTTGAAGCTGAAGGTCAGGACTTTATTACGGTCGATCCGGCCACCGTTGGACAGGCGATTGGTCTGGCTCATACCTTCTCTCCAGAGGCCTTGGCGGTGAATTGTGGCTTCTCACCGATCTTGTAGGTTTCAAGAATTTCGTAGGTCAGGGTGTCGCGGGTCGCGTTGAAGTACTGGCGGCAACCGGCGGCGTGGATCCACAGTTCGTGGTGCAGACCACGGGGGTTGTCGCGGAAGAACATGTAGTCGCCCCACTCTTCATCGGTGCAGGCGTTCGGGTCCAGCGGGCGCGGGATGTGCGCTTGGCCGGACGCGTGAAATTCCTCTTCGGAGCGCAGTTCGCCACAGTGAGGACAGAAGATATGCAACATAGGGAATTTCTCCTGTTAGTGGGCGACGGCCGCAGCGCCGTGTTCGTCGATCAACGCACCGTTGTGGAAACGGTCGATGGAGAAAGGTGCGGCCAACGGGTGCATTTCACCCTTGGCGAGGCTGGCGGCAAACACGTTGCCTGAGCCCGGAGTCGCTTTAAAACCACCGGTGCCCCAACCGCAGTTGAAGAACATGTTCGGCACTGGAGTCTTGGAGATGATCGGGCACGCATCCGGCGTGGTATCGACGATGCCGCCCCACTGACGGTTCATGCGCACGCGGGACAGCACCGGGAACATCTCGACGATGGCCTGGATGGTGTGTTCGATCACCGGGTACGAGCCGCGCTGGCCGTAGCCGTTGTAGCCGTCGATACCGGCGCCGATCACCAGGTCGCCCTTGTCGGATTGGCTGATGTAACCGTGTACGGCGTTGGACATGATCACGCTGTCGATAATCGGCTTGATCGGCTCCGACACCAACGCTTGCAGCGGGTGGGATTCGATCGGCAGGCGAAAGCCCGCCAGCGAGGCCATGTGCCCGGAGTTACCGGCGGTGACCACACCGACGCGCTTGGCGCCGATAAAGCCTTTATTGGTCTCCACACCGATGCACACACCGTTTTCCTTGCGAAAGCCGATCACTTCGGTCTGCTGGATCAAATCCACGCCCAGTGCGTCGGCGGCGCGGGCAAAGCCCCAGGCCACGGCATCGTGACGGGCCACGCCGCCGCGCCGTTGCACGGTGGCGCCGAGCACCGGATAGCGGGTGTTCTTGGAGCAGTCGAGGTACGGGATCTCATCGGCCACTTGCTTGGCGTTGAGCAGTTCGCCGTCCACGCCATTGAGGCGGTTGGCACTCACGCGGCGCTCGGAATCACGGATGTCTTGCAGGGTGTGGCACAGGTTGTAGACGCCACGTTGGGAGAACATCACGTTGTAGTTCAGGTCCTGGGACAGGCCTTCCCACAGCTTCATTGCGTGTTCGTACAGATGCGCCGACTCGTCCCACAGGTAGTTGGAACGCACGATGGTGGTGTTGCGCGCGGTGTTACCGCCGCCCAGCCAGCCTTTCTCGACCACGGCCACGTTGGTGATGCCGTGCTCCTTGGCCAGGTAGTAGGCGGTCGCCAGACCATGCCCGCCGCCGCCGACGATGACCACGTCGTAGACCTTTTTAGGGGTCGGGGTGCGCCACATCTTCTGCCAGTTTTCGTGGTGGCTGAGTGAGTGCTTGAAGAGGCCGAAGCCCGAGTAGCGTTGCATAGTCATTACTCCAAAACCGCGCTCAGCGATAAACCGGGAAATCAGCGCACAGGGCAGACACGTGCTTGGCCACGTTGGCCTCAACGTCGGCGTCGCCGAGGTTGTCGAGGATGTCGCAGATCCAGCCAGCCAGTTCGATGCACTGCGGCACTTTAAAACCACGCGTGGTCACTGCCGGGGTGCCGATGCGCAGGCCCGAGGTCACGAACGGCGACTGCGGGTCATTCGGCACCGCGTTCTTGTTGACGGTGATGTGGGCGCGACCGAGGGCGGCGTCCGCCTCTTTGCCGGTGAGGCCCTGACGGATCAGGCTGACCAGGAACAGGTGGTTATCGGTACCGCCGGACACGACATCGTAGCCACGTTTGATGAACACCTCGGCCATAGCCTGGGCGTTGTCGATCACTTGTTGCTGATAGGCCTTGAAGCTTGGCTCCAGCGCTTCCTTGAAGCACACGGCCTTGCCGGCGATGACGTGCATCAGCGGGCCGCCCTGGGCGCCAGGGAATACGGCGGCGTTGAGTTTCTTTTCAATCTCTTCGTTGGACTTGGCCAGGATCAGACCGCCCCGTGGACCACGCAGGGTCTTGTGGGTGGTGGTGGTGACCACGTCGGCGTACGGCAGCGGGTTCGGGTACAGGCCAGCGGCAACCAGGCCGGCGACGTGGGCCATGTCGACGAACAACAGCGCGCCCACTTTGTCGGCGATCTGACGGAAACGTGGGAAATCCAGAGTCTTGGAGTAGGCAGAGAAACCGGCCACAACCATTTTCGGCTTGTGCTCGACGGCCAGGCGCTCGACTTCGTCGTAGTCGATCAGGCCAGTGTCGGTGTTGATGCCGTATTGCACCGCGTTGTACAGCTTGCCCGAGGACGACACTTTGGCGCCGTGGGTCAAGTGACCGCCGTGGGCCAGGCTCATGCCCAGAATTGTGTCGCCCGCATTGATCAGAGCCAGGTACACCGCGCTGTTGGCGGACGAACCGGAGTGTGGCTGCACGTTGGCGTAATCGGCGCCGAACAGTTGCTTGGCGCGCTCGATGGCCAGGGCCTCGACTTTATCCACGTGCTCGCAGCCACCGTAGTAGCGCTTGCCCGGGTAGCCTTCAGCGTATTTGTTGGTGAGGCCGCTGCCTTGGGCTTCCATTACGCGTTTGCTGGTGTAGTTCTCTGACGCGATCAGCTCGATATGATCTTCCTGGCGCTGCTCCTCGGCATTCATGGCCGCCAGCAGTGCGTCGTCATATCCCTGGATCTGGTCTTGTTTGCTGAACATCGCGTCTCTCCCAGCCTTTCGTATTGTTGAGGCCCGGTGCAGGGCCCTTTGATGCGATGGTAGGGCTGGCGTCAGCAGGTCAAATGCCTACGCACGCCACACAAAGGTGCGTTTACGACATGGAATGAATTCAGCGACTCAGGCAAGGCTGTGGCGCAAAGCCAGCAGTAGCAGGAAATGCGCGGGATAGAGGGCATACGCCCAGCGGCGCATGGCCGGTGGCGAGGCGTTTTGAGCGTGTCGCAATAGGACCAGGCCAAGCATTGGCGCAATCAGGCAAGCGGCCAATCCGACCAACGCTACGGGGGTGCCGCTATTGAGCAGAACCTGCCATTGATTGGCCGCCACACAGACCAGGCCCGGCAATACACTGAAATACCAGGGGCGACGGAATACCAGCAGCGTCGCCAGTGGCAGTAATACGCCGAAAAAACCGAACATCAGCTGTGTGGAAAACACGGCGGCAATCGTGAGGGCAATCAGCGCCAATCCTCGATCAAAATGCGCCTTCTGCCGCCATCCTCGGGCAACCAGCAGCCCCAGCGCCAAGGTCGGCAGGACGTTCAACGTATCGGCATCGTCGATAAACAGTCGGTACGGCACTTCGCTGATCACGCTGAACAGTAACAGCCAGCCCAGGTAGCGCCATTGACCTGTCACAGGCGCGCCCCTGACCCGGTGCAGATTCGCCGCAATCGCCAGGCAAAACCACGGGAACGCCAGGCGCCCCGGCACGTACAGGCCGTCCAGACTCAAACCGACATAGCGTAGGTGATCGAGCACCATGCTCAACAGTGCCAGCCACTTGAGCAGATCCAAAGCGCCATCACGGACACGTCCGACAGGCAGG